>JABDFS010000178.1 GCA_013286425.1 Bacteroidota bacterium | reverse complement strand
TAGGGTAAGATGCTTTTTCAGGCGAGGCACTAACCATACCTTCAACACCACGGGTTCCAAGCAATTGAACTGATTGCACGCGCAGGCTTAAAGACGCTCCGCTTTTACCATCATTTGTTTGATAAGTGCGCACTTCCGGTGTACCTTCTGCATAAACCTGTGTTCCTTTTTTAAGGTAGGGCGCGATGCCGGTGCGGTCAGTCCAATAAGCGCATTCTACCCATGTTGTTTTTTCGCGTTGTGCACCAGTACTATCTTTAAATTTTTCTGTATGTGCAATACTGAAGTTGATAACATTTTTACCGTTTACTGTGTTTACTATACAATCTTTTCCAAGATTGCCAATTACCATTAATTTGATCATAGCATTAAATTTTTTTAGGACTGTGAATATAAATGAATTAAAATTAAACAGATCAATTCAGAGGCAGGTATTGTTAAGATATAATGCACAAAAAAAGCTGCAATAAAGCAGCTTTTAACCTCATGAAAATATTTATATGATTTTAAGCCACTTCTTCTTTTACAGTTTTGTTGTAATCATCCAGCAGTTTACGCTGAAGTTCGTATGGCACCGGTGCATATTCTGAAAAACTGCTTCTGAATTTTGCACGCCCCTGCGACAATGAACGTAATGAAGACGAATAACCATCCATTTCTGCCAACGGTACTTTTGCCACCACTTTTTGAAAATGCCCTTCAGCATCTATACCTTCAACAATTGCTCTGCGTGTTTGCAAATCACCCATAACAGCACCAGTTAAATCATCAGGACAAAGCACTTCAACTTTGTATACAGGTTCAAGAATCTGCGGATCTGCATCTCTGAATGCCTGCCTGAATGCCTGTAGTCCTGCAATCTTAAATGAAATATCATTGCTGTCTACAGGATGCATTTTTCCATCATAAACGCATACCCGTATATCACGTGCATAGGATCCGGTGAGCGGGCCATTATGCATTTTTTCCATGACGCCTTTTAATATGGAAGGAAGAAACCGTACATCAATTGCACCACCAACAATACAATTATAAAAGACAAGTTTGCCACCCCAATCCAGGTCATGTGTTTCGCGGGCACGTACATTTAATCCATGTGGCTCGGGAATACCTTCGTGCCATGGCTCAATACGCATGTATACTTCTCCAAACTGACCAGCACCACCACTTTGTTTTTTATGCCGGTAATTTGCATCGGCTTCTTTACGTATAGTTTCGCGATAAGGAATGCGTGGTTTTATAAATTTTATATCCAATTTAAAATTGTGTTCTATTTTCCATTTGGCAACGGCAAGATGCATATCGCCCTGGCAATGTATGAGTATCTGTTTTAATTCAGGAGAAAACTCAATAAGAAGAGTTGGATCTTCTTCACGCAATTGATGTAATGCCTGCGATAATTTTTTCCTCCTCTCCTTTCTTTGTTGCTTCAACAGCAACAGTAATATTTGGCGGAGGAAATTCAATTGGCTTCAGCTCATAGCTCTTTCCTTTTGCATGAAGCGTATTATTTACGTGTGTATTTTTCAATTTAAGTGTTGCGTCAATATCGCCGGCGCACAATTCATTTACAGAAATACGTTTGTTGCCTTCAACCAAAAACAACTGGTTTATTTTTTCTGTAACATTCGTGCTTTCATTTTCAAGTTCCATCCCTGTTTTAATGCACCCTGAATAAACTTTAAAAAATGAAAGTTCGCCTACATGCGGTTCGCTCATGGTTTTATAAATAAACATGCATGCAGGGCCGTTTTCATCGCAAGGCAATTTTTCACCGCTTATTGTTTTTTGTGGCGGCATTTCATTAGCGCTCGGACAAACATTATCGATAAAACCCATCAATCTTCCACTGCCCATATTTCTTTCGGCACTTAAACAAAACAAGGGGAATATATCATGGTTGATCATTGCTTTTTTCAACCCTGATTTCATTTCATCTTCATCCAGTTCACCCTGGTCAAAATATTTTTCCATCAGGCTTTCATCGTTGCTTGCAATTGCTTCAACCAACTCTCTGTGCAGTTGGTCTGCTCTATCTTTTTCTTCGTCAGGAATAGGAAGTTTATCAGGCTTTCCACCAGTATCTTTAAACTTGTACATCGTCATTCTGAGTACATCAATTATTTCATGAAAACCTGCACCCTGTTGCCGCGGATATTGCACCACCTGCACTTTACTTCCAAAATGATTTTTTGCTTCGGCAACAGTACGGTCAAAATCTGCATCATCTTTATCCAGCTTATTCACCGCGAAGATCATGGGCGTTTTAAACTGTTCAGTATATTCCCAAATAATATCAGTGGTTACTTCAACACCGGTTTCTGCATTTAACAACATAACGCCTGTATCGGCAACACGTAATGCAGATATTACTTCGCCAACAAAATCATCATAACCCGGTGTATCAATAATATTTATTTTATAGCCGCGCCATTTTGCGTGCATCAGCTTACTAAAAATAGAATTGCCGCGTTCCTGTTCTAATTCGTGGTAATCGCCCACTGAATTTTTATCGGTAACAGAACCGCGGCGGTTAATCAATCCAGCTTCGTAT
>JABDFS010000177.1 GCA_013286425.1 Bacteroidota bacterium | reverse complement strand
AACACCCCAACTCAATTTACCATTACCTAAGATTTGCCATTCAATACCAATAGGTACTGCGATCTGGTAATAACGGTTTTTAATAGTAAGTGGTGTATTACCTGAAACACTTCTTAAGTTTGAAACAGTGCTAACAGTATTAAGATGATCACCATCACTAAAGGCAACAGCTGTTGGTTCGTCCTTGTATAAATATGCATTTATTTTATACTGGCTGATATTGAATTGAAAACCACCTGTAAGTTTTAATTTATTGTTTAGTTTATAACCAAGGCCAGCGCCGGTTTCATATCCAAGTGCAGGCGATTGATTGATTGCATTTGATGGCTTAATGCGGTAATCAGATTCTAATGATGTACCTGAGTTTGTTGTATTAACAGGCTCGCTTTTTTCATTAAATCTGCGATAACTGATAGAAGGAGTTATATAAAATCTGAAATCAAAGCGAGACGATGTTTTTCCAAGTTGGTTAAGCGAAGGTAAAAGATCAGTGTGTTGAACAGGAACTTGGAAATTAATATCGTTATAAACAATATTATTTCTTCTATCTGTAAAAAAAGCAACACCACCTTTGGATAAAGGGGTTCCAGAATTCAAAATCGTTTTCAACCTTGAGGTAATATCAAACAGGTAACTATCAATATTTTTAAATGAAGAATATGAAAGATCCGATGTTTGAAATTGCGCAGTAGTAACGTTGTCTTTTGAATTTGTTTTTGCTACAGAAACGTCAGGAGTTGTCGCAGCATTCTGAAAATATGATGGTGATGACGCAACATGATCTATTGCAGTAAAGTTTGTGTGTTGTTGATTAGCTGTCTCAAATTCTGCAATCTTAATTTTTTCAACTGCTGCAGTTATGGTACGTGTAGTTAATTGTTCAATTGAGTAATTATTTTCAGCTATCTGTTCATTGTTTTTAATTTGCTCAGGAGTTTTTTCAGGATGCAGATTTGCCACAGGGCTTTGTAATGAATAAACAAAATTTGGTGTTACAGAATCAGGCATCGGCTTATTAAGTATTGTACCTATAACCAAAGCTGAAATTATCATCACAGTAAATACAGAAAGAGCGGGCCATCTTTTAGGGGTTTGAATTTGAGCACGAATATTTTTCCAAACCCTGTCTGAAGGATACATCCTGTGCTCGCTTACTTCTTCCTGAAGATATTTTTCAAAATCATCTATGTTCTTATTGTCTTGCATGGCGCTCCTTTCAGAAACTACTTAAAAGCTGTTAAAGCATAAACATCGGTTGGTCTTTCGATTATTTTCTTTTTAACTAAAATGGTTTCAAGCATTGTTTTGGCTCTTGTAAATTGACTGCGGCTGGTGCTTTCTTCTATATCCAACATTTGAGCAATTTCTTTATGACTATATCCTTCTATTGCATACAAGTTTAAAACGGTTCTGTATCCAACAGGTAGCAGTCGCATACATTCTATTACCTGCCTTGCTAACATTAAAGAAGGTACAGTTTCTTCACGAACCTGTATATCTGTAACATAAGCCAGATCTAAACTATCATTGAATTTCTTGTACTTCTTGAGAAAATTAATACAGGTATGTACAACAATTCTTCTTACCCATCCTTCGAAAGAACCCGAATTGCGAAATGAACCTATTTGAGTAAAAACTCTTATAAATCCTTCCTGCAGCATGTCTTCAGCATCTTCCCGGTTTTGCGCAAAACGATAACAAACTGATAGCATTTTCGGACTGTAACGATTATACAGTTCCCGTTGTGCTACAGGATCATTTTTAATACATCCGGCCAAAATAGATTGTTCCGTCATGCAGGTAAATTCTATATTACCCACCAAGTTAGACAAATTATAAATGCAAAGTGCTGCAAATCATATTTCTTTTATGTCTATCTGTGATGGGTTGTTTAATAAATATTTATTGGTTAAGTTTTCTTTGCAGAAGTGATCAATGGTACATTTAATCTAAAACTGAACACAAATTATGCAGGTTGCTTTGAAACAGCAAATTTTCTTTCGCCGATCTGTTGTCTCCACATTGCATAATACAATCCTTTTTCATCTAACAATTCATAATGAGACCCTGTTTCAACAATTCTTCCCTTTTCTAAAACATAAATTCTGTCTGCGTGCATGATTGTGCTTAAACGATGCGCAATCAGTACTGTTATCTGTTCCCTCATTTCAGATATCTGCTTAATTGTTGACGTTATTTCTTCTTCCGTGATTGAATCCAAAGAAGAAGTGGCTTCATCAAATATCAATAAATGAGGGCGGCGTAATAAAGAACGTGCAATACTTAATCTTTGTTTTTCACCACCGCTTAATTTTAATCCGCCTTCTCCAATTACTGTATGAATTCCTTTCTCAGCGCGTTCCAGTAAATTCTGGCAACTTGCTTTATACAAAGCATCTAATAGTTCTTCTTCTGTTGCTGATGGATTTACAAACATCAGGTTTTCTTTTATAGTGCCCGCAAACAATTGCGTATCCTGAGTTACAAAACCAATCTGCATTCTCAGGTCTTCCAATGCAAGGTCATTGCTGTCAACATTATTATAATATACATTTCCGTTTTGC
>JABDFS010000176.1 GCA_013286425.1 Bacteroidota bacterium | reverse complement strand
GATAGGTATAATTGTAGTTCCCAAATATGTTGATGTTTTTATTACGATAGTTAAGGTTGATTCCCTCATTCAACTTTCCATAAACACCTTCACCGGCACTTAATGAAATTGATCCGTTCACTCCAAAACGCTGGTCTTTTTTTAGCTTGATGTTGATTATTCCTGCACTGCCTGCAGCTTCAAATTTTGCAGATGGGTTAGTGATCAGTTCAATTTTGTCTATTGAGTTTGCCGGTGTGGCTCGTAATAAATTAGCAAGGTCCGTTGCAGCCAGATAGGTTGGCTTTCCGTCTATCATTACTATTACACCTTGCTTACCTTTTAAGCTGATATTATCGTTTTGATTTACAAGTACACCCGGCGAACGTGATAGTACATCGAGCGCACTGCTTCCTGCACTTACAATACTATTATTTACATTTATAACCACCCGGTCAAGCTGCCTTTCAATAAATGGCTTCTTCTCTTGTACGGTTACCTCGGCTAATTCTTTGCTTGCAGGCTCAAGATGCAGATCGGCAATAGTAACTTGCTGACCACTTTTACCCACGGTAAATAACGCGGAGTACATTTTTTTGTACCCAACCTCGGTCGCATTCAGCATATAATTGCCATCCTTTATGTTTTCAAAAGTTATACGACCATCCTTTTCGCTGATATTTACCTTAACAAGTGATGAATCTTTGGCATTAAGAAGTGATACGGTCGCTCCATCAACCCCTTTCGAGTTTTCATCAACAACCTTCGAAAAAACGGATGTTTGCGCTATAGCAAATTTGCAAAAACATGCAACAATTAGGGTAAGGAGTCTTGGCTTCATGTAAATTATCTATGTTACCAAAACTAAATGATAATTATATGGTGTAAATCACCCCAATAGGGTGATTTACATTTATTTACAAGATATTACTTTTGATACGTATAGATTTCTCCGATGAAATACTTAGCAAAAATTGGTTTTAAAAAGATTCATTTTGTTAAAAAATCAAAGTATCCGTAACCAATTTCACGATTTGGCATCTTATACTAAACTAACCGATATAATATATGATCTTGAAAAATTACCTGAAAATTATTCCAATCCTAATTGGACTATTTTTTACTCTGAACACCTTTGCACAGCCTCGCCTCCCGGAAGGATATTTTTGGAAAAAACTACCCAACGGGCTGGAAGTAGTGGTTATTGAAAACAGTAAAGTGCCATTGGCAACTATAGAAATTGCTGTAAAAAATGGCGCTTATACTGAGGGTCCCGAATTTAGTGGTTTATCCCACCTTTTTGAGCACATGTTTTTTAAAGCGAACAGGGATTACCCAGACCAGGAGCATTTTTTAAAACGCGCCCAGGAATTAGGTGCTATATGGAACGGCACTACAGATGTGGAGCGTGTAAATTATTTTTTCACTTTTGACCGTGACAGCTTAAAAGCCGGATTAAAATTCATGAATGCCGCTATCCGTTTTCCAATATATACAGAAGAAAGCATGAAGAAAGAGCGTCCGGTTGTAGATGGTGAGTTTCAACGCGCGGAAAGTGATCCTGGTTTTCAGCTCTGGTACAATGTACAACTAAAGCTTTGGGGCGATTTAGTGACCCGCAAAAATGCTATCGGTATTCACGAGGTAATAAACACCGCCACTCCGGATAAAATGATGATCATTAAAAACAAGTATTACTTCCCAAATAACAGCCTGCTTACCATTTGCGGAGATGTAAAACATGAAGAAGCATTTGCCATGGCCGAAAGCGTGTTTGGGGACTGGGCAAGCAGCGGTTTTAATCCACATGAAAAGTACCCTATCCCTCCTTTTAAACCATTAACAAAAAACGAATATTTTATAAAGGAAACATCTATTGCACAAACACCTTACATGCAATTTTCATGGCAGGGACCTTCATATCTTACTGATTCTGCGTCTGTTATTGCTGCCGATGTTTTTTCAACTATTGTGGGCTTAAACTCATCAAAATTACAACAGGCATTGGTTGATAAGGGTTTAGCATCAGCAGTTCAATTAGGCTATACCACCAATAAATACGTTGGCCCTGTTGATATTTTTGTTGTACCTAATCCTAATAAATTAAAAGAGTGCTATGATGAATTAATGAAGCAACTGAGCATGTTTGCCAATGCTGATTATTTTACAGACGAGCAGTTAAAAGATGCACAAGCCATTTTATTGCGCAACAGCATATTCCGGAAAGAGAAACCATCATCACTTGCAAGTCAGTTAAGCTATCAATGGTGCAGCACCTCGCTCGATTTTTATACCGATCTGGATAGCAATTACCAGAAGGTAACCCGTGCTGATATACAGAAATATTTAACTACTTACCTGATTGGCAAGCCCATGGTAGCAGGCATGGTGATTAAGCCCGAGGTAAGTAAGCAATATAATGTGGCTTCATTTTTTGCAGCAAAATAAATAACAGGTTATAAACATCATTAAACACATTAAAGAAGAATAATCATCATGTTTAAAAAATATATATTCAGCCTGTTAGTTGTAACTGTTGTTGCAACCTCATACCAGGCAAAAGCGCAAAATAAAGCGTACGAAACTACAGTTGATGGCGT
>JABDFS010000175.1 GCA_013286425.1 Bacteroidota bacterium | reverse complement strand
GCTTTTATGTTCCTGATGCAGCCATTGTAATTAACAGCTCAGCTACCTGTACGATTGATAGCTGCTCTATTACTTCGACAAGAGGCAAAGGCATTAGTATACAAAATGGATCGCCCGTTATTTCAAACAATACCTTTTCAGGAAATACAAATGGCGATATCTATGCAAATGCTACTTCCATCTCCAATTTCTCAGGCAATGTTAATGCCTCTATTTACATACCAGCAGCAACTATTCAGCAAAATGTAACCTGGAGCAACCCGGGCAATACTTCCAAATATTTATTAAACGGTATTCTTACTTTAAACGAATCTTATACGCTTACCATAGCGGCCGGTACAACAATTGATTTTCAAAATAATAACGGTAATCTTTTTGTAAAAGGAACACTTACTGCTATTGGCACAAAATCAAATAAAATCACCTTCACAAAAACAGGTGCCGGGTTTGGCGGCAGCATAAGTTTTGATTCTGTAAGCAAAGGTTCTCTTATTTATGTAATAACAAATAAATTGGGTACAGCCATCAGTCCGGGTAAAGGCGCTGCCATTGATTTGAATAGTAAATACGCAATTACCTTACGTAATGATAGTATCAGAAATTCTGAAAACATAGGGTTGTCCATTAAGAAAGGTAGCCCGCTAATTTCAGCAACCAATTTCACCAATAATAAAAATGGAGTTTCTTCCAACAAAGGCAGAACCGTATTTACCAAATGCAGCTTTACAGGCAATAGCATTTATGGTATTAACAATGCAAGTACGGCTACAGCAGATACTATAGATGCAAGAAATTGCTGGTGGGATGATCCTACAGGGCCATATCAAAAACAAACCAATCCAAACGGACTCGGTGATTCCGTAACATTAAAAGTTTTATATAAGCCTTTCGCAACAAAGCCGTTCTCAACAAATGATGTTGGTGTAGTAGCAATACTCACCCCTGTTTCATCTTGCACGCTTTCTGACAGCGAACAAATTAAAGTACGCATAAAGAACTTTGGTATTGAAGAGCAAACCGGTTTTAATGTTAGCTATAGAATTAATAATGGTATAATTGTTACAGAAAATGTGGGTAACTTAAAAGTTGCAACAGACTCCACTATTGATTATGTTTTTACCAAATCGGCAAACTTTTCACAGCAAGGAAAATCTTACATTGTAAAAGCATTCACAGCCCTTGCAGGGGATACTAGTATATCTAATGATACTACAACGAGCACGATAACAAATCGTAAACCAAATCTTGGCGCAGATACATCTGAAAAAATTTGTAAAAATGGAACCGTCAATTTGTGGACGCTATATGATACTACTGGATATCAAACTAAAACATGGTCAACGCCTAAGCCAGATAGTGCTAAAGCAGGAACATATACATTAATTGTAAACAACAGTTCGGGTTGTTCTGATACGGCTTCAGCAAAAATTACAGAATATCCTCTAAACACTCCTACCATTTCTGCATCAGGAAATACAGTATTCTGTAAAGGAGCAAGTGTTACTTTAACCTCTTCACCAGCTGCAAGTTATTTGTGGAATACCAATGCTATAACACAAAACATAGTTGTGAAAGATTCAGGAAATTATACTGTAAGGACCGGCAATGATTCGGGATGCTATGCCACTTCAGCGCCTACATTGGTAGAGGTAGATACAACAGCAAAACCAACTGTTACACCGCCGGGGCCGGTAAATCTTTGTCCTGGTGGTTCGATAATGCTTACTTCTTCTATAGAGAATTCTTATGCATGGAGTACAAATGCCATTACTCAAAGCATTATTACATCCACACCTGGAAGTTATACAGTAACTGTTACAGGCTTGAATGGTTGCAAAAACACTTCAAACCCGGTAATTGTAACACAAACATGTGATAAGCCAGTAAACTTAACAGCAACCAGCATAAGCGCAACATCAGAAAAGCTGAATTGGGCTATTGTAACCTGCGGAGTTGGTGACAGCATCCGGTATAAAAAGACGAGTACAAGCACTTGGACTTATGTTATAGCAGCCACGAATAATTTTACATTAACAGGATTAACCGCAAACACTTCTTACGATTGGGCAGTGGCAACAATTTGTAAGACAAATCCATTAATATTGAGCGCATATACAAACACCATTACGTTTACCACATCATCAAGTTTATCTAATGCAGCCATAGCAGAAGTTGATAAGAGTAAAACCAATTCAATCTCTTTGACAGCATCTGTTTACCCTGTGCCGACTTTAAACAATTCAGCAACACTTGTGATTAAAAACAGTAATGGTCACGCAAGTGTAACATTAAGTGATATGGTAGGTAAGCCATTATGGACAGCTAATGACGTTGCTGATAGCAAAATAGATTTGCCTATAAGCAATTTGCCTACAGGAGTGTACATAATAAATGTTTATAGTGGAAAAGAAAGAGTCATTGTAAAACTGATAAAACAATAATAAAACAAAAAATGTTTGTAAGGCCTTCTCATAAAGAAGGCCTTTTTTGTTAAGTAACAGTGTTATGCTTAATAATCATTTTAATTTTTAAAAAACTTCATTATAAGTTGTATTTTAAGATCTACGATTTAATATTTGTAAAAAAAATTTCTGGCTAAAATTCTTGATAT
>JABDFS010000174.1 GCA_013286425.1 Bacteroidota bacterium | reverse complement strand
ATGTCTATTACAGGAGAATATCCATATTGATCTGTTGTTGCCGGTATGAAAGCTTCATCATCCGTTGCAACACCTTTAGGTTGATTAGCCCATCTAAGCGAATCTTCTGTCCAGTTCTTAGAAGTTATTCTCTGTATTACACATTCGTTGGCACCTGTGTTACCTTGTGGATGATCTAGAAAATCTTTTGGCGGGTACAAATAAAGTTTCACTGATAAAACAGTTGCTGTTTCTGGAAACTTGTACAACTTGGGAAATTTAATGAATGAACGTGTAAGAATATAGCCTTCATAATTCCACGCATTCACCGGAAGCTCTGGAACATAATTTTGGTTAATTCCTTCATTGTTATGATAAAAATCCGAGTAAACATCACAACCATTATCAGGGTTAGGCCGATAGTTTACGATTGTAGTTCCACTGTCTGTAACTGTTGTGGTAAAATCAGCATCGCCGCCAAACAAAGCTGTTGCTTTTGCTAACGATTGTGAAGATTCTGACTGTGAAACTTTTGGTGTAAGATCAGTTTTTGTACAACCTGCAATGCACAGGATAACAATTACATTAAGAACAAGAGTTGATTTTGTCATAAAATTATTTTTTCTAAAAATAATTTGTTTAATGATTATATCAAAGCAACTTTTACATTTTTTGAAGAAACTACTTACTTTCTAAAACCTAAAAGCTATTATTTTGAATTGCAGATTTATTTATATTTGCCGATATTCAACATCACCCAAATCAAATCTAACATGAAACCAAACATTGTCTGCCTGCTGCTTGCCTTAATTGTTTTTTTACAGTTAAAAGCACAGAATAATACAGAACTAAAAAGTGTAAATGATCCGCAACTACAGCAATTGCTGAAAGAAAATAAGCATGTTCATTTCATTAAAACATACGGTCCGAACGGTGAAGAGCTGAAATTTTATGTTGAACCTTCACAGAAAACTCATCATTCAAAAAACACACAGCCTGTTGCAAACGGAACTGATGGTATTAACTTTCATCTTACAAAAGATGTAAACGCACAAACAGATGCAAATCCATCCAACTCCAACGATAATAATTATATAGAGCAGTTTGCTATTCTTAATAATGTGATATATTTTTCAGCAGACGATGGAATTCATGGCATAGAGCTTTGGCGAAGTGATGGTACTGCTGCGGGTACATTTATGGTAAAAGATATTGAAACCGGTGAGAATGCTTCATCTCCGTTTGATATAATTGCTTCAAACAATAAAATTTTTTTTATAACCACGAATGCTTCAGACATAAGCGCATTATGGGTAAGTGATGGCACTGATGCAGGAACAGTTAAACTTAAAGATTCACTTCCTTATACAAACTATAATCTTACTGATGTTTCAGGTACTGTTTTCTTTTTTCTCTCATATAACCCGCAATTATGGAAGACCGACGGAACTGTCGCAAACACAGTATTGGTAAAAGATTTTTCAACATCTGCCAGTTCACCATATCTCTCCGCATCAGCAAATAATCTTTACTTTTTTACAATCTGGACATACGATTATGGACAGGAAGTATGGCGTTCAGATGGAACTGATGCAGGAACTTTTATGGTTAAGGATATTTCAACAATTAATAATAAGAATAGTTATATTACAAATCCTACGCAACTCACCTCATTCAACAATAAACTTTATTTTAATGAATTTGATACTGCCGGAAACAAGTTGTGGTATACAGATGGCACTCAAGCAGGCACTGTTAAAGTGAGCGGCCAGGATAGTATTTATATAGTGAGCAGTTACGAAGATAACTACGTAAACAGGCCATTTGCAGTGCTTGGCAATGCCTTATATTTTAGCGCTTTTACTGCTGCAACAGGAAGAGAATTATTTAAATATAGTCCAACCAAAGGCTTTTCATTAATTAAAGATATATCACCAGGCTCTGCAAGCGGAGATATAGAAAATGTTGTAACGTATGATAAAAGTGTTGCCTTCACTTATAAAGACACAATAACAAAGGCTTACGAATTGTGGACAACCAAAGGCGGTCTAGCCAATACAATACTGGTACAATCTTTTAGCGGTTACAGTTCTTATTTTACAAATCTGGCAGCCGCTACTAAAACATTTTTATATTTTGATGCATTTACAGCAGAAACCGGATGGGAATTGTGGAGAACAGATGGTTCTCCACAAAATACCACTATGGTAAAAGATATTTACACAGGCGCCACAAGTTCTTATCCATCGTTTATAACGGCACTGAACGATAAGATGTTTTTTTGTGCAAACTCTAAAACATCTGGAACTGAATTATGGCAGGCTGATTTGAAAACCAATAAGGCAGGCAAGTTGAGAGAAATAAACAGCACCACTACCGGTTCTTCAATACAAGACTATTTTTTTTATCACAATACTTCAACGCCTTTTTTTCCAGGCCTGTTTGGTGCTGCTTTAAATAACACACTTTATTATGTAGGGACTACGCCGGAAACCGGTTATGAATTATATAAATCTGATGGAACAAGCGCCGGAACAACGCTTCTAAAAGATTTTTACCCTGGTGAAAACAGCAGCCAGCCACAATATTTTTTAGAAAAAAACAATGCAGTATATTTTATTTCAAATTATCCGATAGGGAATATTTATAAGA
>JABDFS010000173.1 GCA_013286425.1 Bacteroidota bacterium | reverse complement strand
TGCATTTTCTTTCGGTTCAGTTTTAGTAATTGAACCGGTATTACAAAACATAAATGAACCAATAGCAAAAAGTAAAGTGTATAGCGGAGTTAACGTCATTTTAAAAGTAATTCAGTTACGAAATAAAAATTAAATCCTGAGAATAAAAAGCTAATTTCCTATTGCTTTTAATTCTCCTTCAACACGGGCAAGATTTGGAATGATTATTCTGAATATCGTACCCACATTATATGTTGAAGAAACAGAAATATCGCCACCAATTCTTGACAAAGCTTCTTTCACTATATACAACCCGATTCCTGCACCGTATGCATGCGTTGCACTTCTGAAAAACATTTTAAAGATGTTATTGAGATGTTCTTCAACAATGCCAATACCATTATCTTCTAGTTCAATCAATGCTTTGTAAGCATCAGTTTTTACGAATACCTTGATCTCAGGCAGGTCAGCGGAAGGCTTTTGATATTTTACAGCATTTGAAATAAGATTATCTATAATAACGGAAATACGAAATGAATCATTTATAAATTTCACCTGTTGTTCAACCAAAACATTGAATGTGACTAATGGATTTTGCATTTTGCATACCTGTATACTTTCTGAAAGTATCTCTTTGAAATCTACTTCTGCTATTTCATCATCCACACGTATACTTTTGTAAAACTCCATTATCTTTTGAATGAAAGTATCCATCTTGCTTACGCAGGTTTCTATCATGTTCAGATAGTTGTTAGGATCTGTAACGGAGTTTTCCATGCGGGCAAGATTCAGTATCCCCATCATTGATGCAAGCGGTGAACGCAGATCGTGTGAAGTGCTGTATACAAAATGATTCAACTCATTGTTGGTTCTTTCAAGCTCTGTAACTTTTTTCCTCAGTTGCCGGCGCGTTATATAAATTTCATACGCATTCTGAATAGCATTCTGTAACTCATGCTCATCCCATGGCTTTTTAATGTAGCGGAATATTTCTCCTTTATTAACTGCGTCAATTATTGCCTGCACATCTGTATACCCTGTAAGTAAAATGCGCACCGGTGAAGGAAAGCTTTTAAGTATAACCTGGAAAAATTCAACGCCTGTTGTGCCGGGCATGCGTTGATCGCAGATAATTACATTGATGTCATTTTCATCTTTAAGAATATTTATTCCTTCAGCCGCAGATGAAGCAATAAATATTTTATACTTGCGCCTGAACATTGCCTGGAATGCAAGCAGGTTATTGATCTCATCATCAATATAGAGAACTTTTATTTTCTTTTCTTCGAAAGACATATAAAAATATAATGCTTAATAATCGTTGGGAACCTGCTGGTGACAAGGTAAAGTTATAATAAAATCAGCCCCTTCACCAGGCGTTGAAATTATATTTATTTTACCGGAATGACTTTGCACTATCTTATAAACGATAGCCATTCCAAGACCTGTGCCTTCACCAATGTCTTTTGTAGTGAAGAATGGCTCAAAAATATGATGCTTCACTTCATCTGTCATTCCAATGCCTGAATCTTTGATTGAAATTTGAATATGATCATCTTCAACATCTTTTGTTTCAATAATAATAATTTCTTCATCATTCTTAACAGGCTTTGCTTTTATGGCTTGTATTGCATTGGTAAGAATATTCATGAACACCTGGTTTAGCTTGCCGGGAAAACATTCAATATTGCCATCAGCATTAAACTGTTTAATTATTTTTAAATTATGAGGTAAACCATTTTTTAAAAGAACAATGGTTGAATTAATACCTTCATGAACATTTACTTTTTTAATGGCTGCTTCATCAATCCTGCTGAACGTACGCAAGCCTCTTACAATTTCAGCAGTTCTTTCAGCACCATCTTCAATGCCAACAATAAGATTGTTTATTTCTGTTTGCAGGAAATCAATTTCCAAATCATTCTTCATCTCTTCTATTTCAGAAAGCTTTTGGCTGAATGTGTTATGGTCTTTTACTTCATGCAGTTTGTCGTACTCGGTAAGCACAGACATGATCTCTTCTATATCTAATCGTAAAGGGCTAATATTTGATTTTACAAAATTTATCGGGTTATTAATTTCATGCGCAATCCCTGCTGTTAACTGTCCTAAAGAAGCCATTTTTTCAGCTTCCACCAATTGCGTTTGTGTATCTTTCAAATTATTTAGTGCTTCACTTAACTGAAGATTGGCATTCTGTAATTCTTTGGTACGCAGGTTAACCTTTTCTTCAAGAAATATATTTTGCTGACTAACGATTTGTTCTTTTTCGCGCGCCTGCTGTAATGCTTCTGCCTGTGAATCTTCTTTTTCTTTCTTAAGTACATTTATCTTATCGGCAAGCGCAATAGAAAGCAGTATAGTTTCTATTGCAGAACCTACATATAAAATATGATTGGTGATAACATTTGCAGGAAGGATACCGAAATTTCTAAGGCTGAAAATAATTAATCCCGTTAAAAACAAAACCCACGATATAGCATAGAACAATGCCGGCCTGTAACCTTTAAATATTATGATGATGGCAGCACTTATGATCAACACACCAACAAAAAACTGCATTACGACAAGCAGGCTGTAACTAATACTGTTTAAATGAATAAAGCTTGCTATAATGGCTATGATGCCAAAAAATATTGTGGCGGATAAAGCTTTATGAAAAAACGGGCTGTAATATTTTGTTCTTAAAAAATGTGTTGAGAACAATACGCCGAAGATCATTGCAAGGTTTGAGCTAACAGGTACAGCGTAATA
>JABDFS010000172.1:169-2745 GCA_013286425.1 Bacteroidota bacterium | reverse complement strand
ATCAATCAATATAAAAAAACCTGTTTGCTGAATGGTTATGATGATATTGATTATTTGCTAAGCATGAAAAGTGAAATAGAAAAATTTGAATTACAACCCCAGCCCTAAAGGGAGTTATTCATTGAACACAAACAAATTGGGAAACGCAAACACACATATAAAAATTGATTTACAAAACTCCCCTTTAGGGATTGGGGGTATTTCTTTCTCATTGAATGAGGGCGAACATTTATTGATCACCGGAACATCAGGGAGTGGCAAAACAACATTGGTGAAAGCGCTTGCCAATAAAATTTTTTATAAGGGTTCTGCTGAATTCAATATCAACCAGCCAAAAATATTATTGGTTGAACAACATTATTATTTCAAAACACTTTCCAATACAAACGACTTTTATTACCAGCAACGATACAACAGTTTTGACAGCAACGATGCACAATCTGTTGTTGAAGAATTAGAAAAAATTTCAACCGATAAAACTGCAATCGATCATTTATTGAATCAGTTAAACTTAATGCATCGCAAGCATGACTCTTTATTGCATTTGTCAAGCGGTGAGCATAAACGCTTTCAACTGATCAAAGCTTTTCTGCAACATGCAGATGTTTACATTTTTGACTCACCATTTATTGGTTTAGATATAAACAGCCGCAAAAATTTAAGTGAGATCATCAATCAAAGATCTTCAGCATCAACCATAATAATTATTGCTGATGTTGAAGATGCACCATTATGTATAACACATGTTGCAGAATTGGAAAATGGCAGATTAAAAAGCTTTGAAAACATAAAAGAATTTAAACACTCAATAAACAATAAACAATATTCAATATTCAATGGCAACATTCCTGAACAGAAAAACACAGATGCATTTGATGTTGCAGTCAGATTGGAAAATGTTTCTGTTGCATACAGCGATAAAAAAATTCTAACCAATATTAACTGGCAGATTAACCAGGGTGAAAGATGGTTGTTGAAAGGTCTGAATGGCGCCGGTAAATCAACATTGATAAGTTTAATAACAGGCGATCATCCGCAGGCTTATGCAAACAAAGTTTTTTTGTTTGATAAGAAGCGAGGTAGCGGAGAAAGCATCTGGGATATCAAGAAAAAAATTGGGTTTATATCACCGGAATTACAATGGTATTTTGATAAAACAATTTCGGTTTGCAATACTATCGCATCAGGGTTTTTTGATACGATCGGTGTATATAAAAAACTGAGCGAAGAACAACATGCAAGCGTTCAGCAATGGTTATCATTTTTAAATCTTACAGCTAAATCTCAGTTCAGTTTATTAACACTTTCAACAAGCCAGCAACGATTGGCATTGTTGGCAAGGGCACTGGTAAAAAACCCATCATTATTAATTCTTGATGAACCTTGCCAGGGTTTGGATGATCAGCAGGTAAAAGATTTTGTTGCATTGGTTGATGCATTATGTGCGCAATCAAACAAAACATTGATCTATGTTAGTCATTATGAAAATGAAATTCCGAAGTGTGTGAATAAAGTGATGCTGTTGGAAAATAATAGTCAGAAACAATATTCAATCAACATAAAAAAAGAAACTGCATTAGCAGTTTAAATTTTCCGCTGCACGGAGACAAGGATATGAATAAAAACATAACAGTTATAGAAGGTGATGGAATCGGCCCGGAAGTAACACGGCAATCAGTGAAAGTATTGAATGCAATCGGCGCGCGTTTCAATCATACGTTTAATTATACTTATCATTTAATGGGTGCTGTTGCGATTGATAAAACAGGCAATCCTTTACCCGATGAAACCATTGAAAGCTGCTTAAACAGCGATGCAGTTTTATTCGGTGCGATCGGTCATCCAAAATATGATAATGATCCAACAGCAAAAGTTCGTCCTGAGCAAGGTTTGTTGAAACTGAGAAAATCTTTACAGTTATTTGGCAATATCAGGCCGATAAATACATACACTTCGCTGGAACATCTTTCGCCTTTGAAACATCAAAAGCTTGAAGGTGTTGATTTCATCATCTTCCGAGAATTAACCGGCGGCATTTACTTCGGCAAAAAAGAATTGAGTGAAGACGGCACAAAAGCAAGTGATGATTGTGTGTATACAAAAGAAGAGATCGAACGCATTGCACATCTTGCTTTTCAATATGCACAAAAACCTGAGCGCAGAAAAAAATTAACACTGGTTGATAAAGCCAATGTTCTGGAAACATCAAGGCTGTGGCGTAAAGTGGTGCAGGAAGTTGCAAAACAATACAGTGATGTTGCAGTTGATTACATGTTTGTTGATAATGCTGCGATGTTGAATCCAAAACAATTTGATATTGTATTAACGGAAAACATGTTTGGTGATATCATCAGCGATGAAGCAAGTGTGCTGAGTGGCTCACTGGGTTTATTGCCTTCTGCATCTGTTGGAACAGGAACTGCATTGTTTGAACCGATTCATGGTTCATATCCGCAGGCTGCAGGAAAAGATATTGCGAATCCATTAGGTTCAATTTTATCTGCTGCGATGTTGCTTGATTATTTTAATATGATAAAAGAAGCAGCATTGGTACGCGACGCAGTTAAGTGGACTTT
>JABDFS010000172.1:0-159 GCA_013286425.1 Bacteroidota bacterium | reverse complement strand
AACCGGCGGCATTTACTTCGGCAAAAAAGAATTGAGTGAAGACGGCACAAAAGCAAGTGATGATTGTGTGTATACAAAAGAAGAGATCGAACGATCATGAAAGGATAAATGTTGAAAATATTTATTTAAGAAAATCAACAATTATATAATTAAGCCCCA
>JABDFS010000171.1 GCA_013286425.1 Bacteroidota bacterium | reverse complement strand
CAGATTAGCAGGAGTAATATCTGCTTCAGCCAACATTTTCTCCATCGATTTTAAAGCAGGGTTGCCCTGCGGCGGCGCCGCCGCTCCGGCAAGTTTTACCTGGTGATCGTCTATAGCAGGATAGTACATATATAATATACCGTATACAAGAAAAACCAATGCTTCAGTGCCTAAACCTAATTTCAGGAAAAAATCCGCCCAGGTTGTATGTAATAATTTTTGTAATGCACCCCAGATAACAACTGCTGCTGCAATTGATACGAAAATGTCTACAACTCTGCTAACTTTTGGTGGAATTGCCGCTGCCATAACTCTTATTTTACTTTAAAAGGAAAAGGATAATGTTTATTAATTAATGTAAATAGTTCTATTTCTTTTTATAAATAGATGGAAGATCGATGATACATCTGAAGCCTATGAAAGATTTGCTGGTGTCCTGGTACTCATATTGGCGGGTACTTGTTTCAAGATAATATCCAACATCTTTCCAGCTTCCTCCTCTTATTACTTTACGCTTCATGCGGGGAGGATCTGTATCCAGAGCGTTCCATTCTATATCAGGGTTCATATCGTGCTGAAAATTATAAGCGCCTTCATAAAATAAAGATGAAGTCCATTCAGAAACATTTCCTGCCATATTATATAAACCGTAATCATTAGGCCAATAACTATCTGCTCTTACTGTATAAAAACCGCCGTCTTCAGGATAATTTCCCCTGCCTGGTTTAAAGTTTGCCAGCAAACAGCCTTTCTTATTTCTCAGATAATAATTACCCCATGGAAACATTGATTGGCTGCGGCCACCTCTTGCTGCATATTCCCATTCTGCTTCCGTTGGAAGCCTGAAATCACTTTCAGGAACCTTCTTTGTTTTTTGAAGATAGCTATCCATATACCTTGTACGCCAATGACAAAAAGCAACCGCTTGCTTCCAGTTTACACCCACCACAGGATAATCGCCGTAAGAAGCAGAAGCAAAATAGCGTTTCGTCATAGGTTCATTATAGGAATAAGAAAAATCTCTCATCCAACACAATGTATCCGGATAAATCTTTTGATTATAACGATAGATAAAATCTTTACGAGGCCTGCCGGCATTTTCACGCTTAGCTGCTTCTTTAAGATTGAAACCCTGGATGCTGTATACAATCATATCAGGGTCGAGATCCATTTTACCGTAAAGCCTGTTATCTGGGGCAAGTATAAGATCATTTAATTTTTCTAATGTATTCTTATCAGTCCATTTGATAGTAGCAGCTTTTTTCCAATCTATTGCAGTATCTCCTGAAGTACTGGCCTTCATATAACCGAGCCTTACTGCGGCTAAAGAATCCCTGACATTCAAAACAAACATCCTGTATTGGTTATTTGTTACTTCGGTTTTATCCATCCAAAAACCGCTTATAGATACCTCTTTATTTCTGGCTGTGAGATTATAATTTACATCTTCATCGCTGGGACCCATATGAAACGTACCTGGCGGGATATATGCCATGCCATCAGGCCTTGAAATGGGATTCTTAGCAGCCGGAGCAACTCCTTTATGAATTTGCCCGTCACCGGCAACTGATTTTGTTTTTCCGGATTTATTACAACTAACTGCCACGATTGCTGATGCAGCAAGAAATAATATATAAAAGCTTTGGTTTCTCATTCTTTTATCTTGATTGTGGCAATTTATTTAAATTTTATTTTTTCTGAAGACATCAACACTTAAGCCTTGCGTAAAAAACATGAACGTACATTAAATCGAATTTATTTTATTGCGCAGGCGTTTTTGTTAAAAATGTTTCGTTTAGGAACTTTTTAAAACTTTCAAAGCCTTTAATTGGTTGACGGCATTTGTAGTTTTCGCAAATATAAATGTTTGTTTCGTTTGAAGTAATTATCTTTTGCTTAAGCAAAGGCCAGTTATCATTGGGTTTAACAGTGCTTTGTAAAATCTTATAAGGAAGATATTCATGTAATATCTGCTTCGTAACTTCCCGGAAATCCTGTCCAACAATCGCTATTTCTTTTAGCCCATTTACAAATGACTGCACAAGTAAACACCATATTCCAAAGGAAGTTGGATGATTTTCAGTCATGTTCAGAATTTTTGCTGCCATCGCTTCTGTCCTCTTTTTCCAGTCAGGGATATCAAAAATAACAGAAAGTACAGTAAGATTATGCGCCATTAGGGCATTGCCTGAAGGTGTTGCTCCGTCATATATTTCCACTTTTCGGATTAAAATGTCTGCCTGGTTTTTTGGAGTAAAATAAAAAAGCACGTTTTCGTTATCACTAAAGCCTTCAATTACTTTCTCTGCAAGAGTTTTTGCTTTCATCAAATATGCTGAGTCTGAGGTTGATTGATGCAGGGATATATATGCCTGGATCAAAGCAGCATAATCGTCCAGAAATGCAGGCTGAATATTGGCCACTTTATTCCAGCTATGCAGAAGCAAACCGTTGTTTTCATCATATAAATAATGTTCAATGAAATCAATATTTGCTTTTGCCATTTCAAGATAATTCTCATTCAGCAACGCCTGGTAAGCCTTACAAAGGCCTGCGATCATTAAAGCATTCCAGCTTAAAAGCACCTTATCATCCAAAGCCGGGCGAACTCTCTTTTGCCTTTCCTGAAACAAAACTTTTTTACATGCTTCAAGCCTTTTCTGAACTTCATCTGCAGCCAATTGCTGTACATCAGAAACTTTTTCCAAAGTTTCAGGCATCCATACAATATTTGTGTCTTCCCAATTTCCGTGTTCAGAAATATTATAAACAGCACAAAACAGCGG
>JABDFS010000170.1 GCA_013286425.1 Bacteroidota bacterium | reverse complement strand
TTGCTCTTATTGCACAGATGCGCATTCGCACGATGCATTAAAACTGAACATACCATTACAAAAAGTTTTGTTGGTAAGTGCGTGGCGCGAGGCAGGAAATGTTTTCAGCGAAGAGGAAAAATTATTGTTTGAAATAACGGAAGAAATTACATTGATCCATTTGCATGGATTAAGTGATGCAACTTATACAAAAGCAATTACTGTTTTTGGCGAGGAGCTTACTGCGCAAATTATTATGGCGGCAGTAACCATTAATGCATGGAACAGGATCGGTGTTGCATCACAACTTCATCCGGCTGTTAGAAATAAAGCAATGCAATTAAATTAATTTTGTTGCTATATTAATTGATATGGCTGCACATAAAATCTCACAAAGCGAAAAAGCAAAAAAATTATATGAGCTGCATCATTCAGATAAACTATTAATATTGCCCAATATCTGGGATGTAGTCGGGGCAAAGCTTTTAGAAGATATAGGTTATACTGCCATTGCTACTGCAAGCGCTTCAGTAGCTTATTCCAACGGGTATAACGATGGTGAAAATATTTCTTTTACTGAAGTATTACATATTTTAAAACGAATTGCGAATAGCGTAAATGTGCCTGTAACGGCAGATATTGAAAGTGGTTATGCAATAAATGAAACTGAGCTCCAAAAAAATATTCACCAGCTTATTGAAACAGGTATTGTTGGTATTAATATAGAAGACACCGATAAGCAAACACAAACATTGTTATCAATAGAAGTTCAATGCAAAAAAATAGAACTGATAAAAAAAGTTTCGCTTGAAACAAATGTGCCTTTATTCATCAATGCCCGCACAGATACTTTTATTCACGAAAAAACTTTTGCTTCATCACAACAGCAGTTAGAGGAAACCATACAAAGAGGGAAGGCTTATAAAGCAGCGGGCGCAGGTTGTTTTTACCCTATTCTGGTACATGATCAACAACAGATACAAACAATTGTTGAAGCAGTAAGTATGCCTGTAAATATTTTAATGATGCAGGGAATTCCTGAATTAAATGTATTGCAGCAAATAGGTGTTGCAAGAGTAAGCCTTGGTCCGGGCTTTTTAAAATATGCAGTTAAGGCTATGAAAGACCTTGCAATAAAATTGCACCAACATCAGGGCATAGAAGAAATTTCCGGTAACGATATTACGAGCGATTATCTGAAGCACTTAGTGTTGAATTAATCAGGCATGAAAAATTATCAGCTGAATAATTTTTATCTATTATGCTTAACTTCCGCTAAAATATTTTTATGCTACCGGAACAACGCGACGAAAACTTATGGCGCATTGCTAAAAAACGAGCTGCCTTCAGAAGACATGTATTTACTTACATAATTATCATCGGGTTTTTCTGGGGCATTTGGTGGTTTACTATTGGCCGCCGCAGTGGTTTATCCGGTTATCCATGGCCTGTTTGGATAATGCTTGCCTGGGGAATTGGTCTTGCATTTAATTATTTTGATGCTTATCATGGATCAGGTGAAGATCTTACTCAACAGGAATATGAAAAATTGAAACGGGAAAGAGGAGCAAAATAATTTACAACATTTTACTACTCATAAATTCTATCCATATCATTATTGCAAATCCTTTGAAAGAGTGATTTTGCGCTCTTCAAATATTTACTTGCTAAAATCAAATTATTTGTACCTTGTTTTGTAAATCATTTTCATTAAAACTTAATTATATGAAAAAATATTTCTTGATGACGGTATTGTTTATCTCTGTTGCTGTTTTTGCTGCTGATACCGGTAAATGGACTGGTTATATTGGCGATTCCCATTGCGGTTCATCAGGCACCGGCGATGGTCATGCTTCCTGCGCTAAAAAATGCATCGGTGAAGGTTATAAACCTATTTTTGTTGTTGGAGATAAGGCATATGCTATCACTAATCCTGATAAGGCCAGCAAATATGTAGGTGATAAAGTAACCATCACCGGAGAAATAGTTGGCGATTCTGTTATTACCATTACAAAAATCAGCAAGTAATTTTTATATCACTTTCAATTTAATTATCCTGGATTGTTTACACAACCAGGATTTTTTATTTACAACCTTAATCTTATTTGCTTTTTTGGTGACCAGCAGTTGAACAAGTGGCATCGTTCCTTGCAACACTTCGATTACATATTTTTATAGCAGCTACGGCTTCCTGTTTGTTGCTTTATCAAAATACAATAAGAACGCAATACCGCTAAAAGCAAGGCATTCAAACACACTAACAATTTCATTCGGATCTTTTGAAGTATCCAATGTAACAGCCCGTGGAATATGCAATGCAATCAACCAAACAAACAACATTGTGCCTGCAAGAATGCTGATGATCTTAACTTTAAAATTTATAATAAACGCAAGTCCTGAGCCAATCAATGCAATACCTGCAACATAAGTCCAGAACAGGTTTCCGGGAATCCATAAAGGCACAAGTGTTTTCACAAAGTCAGTATAGAGAAAATGATCAATGCCAAAAAGCAACAGCATTATCCCGAAAAAATATCTTCCGGGAA
This sequence comes from Bacteroidota bacterium, assembly GCA_013286425.1. Classification (GTDB taxonomy): domain Bacteria; phylum Bacteroidota; class Bacteroidia; order Chitinophagales; family Chitinophagaceae; genus Parafilimonas. The sequence continues at coordinate 265 of JABDFS010000170.1, read as the reverse complement.
AATATATTTTATCAAGCACATCTGTAAATTTTGAATGTTGATCATCAGCATATACTCTTGCAACTATTAATGCGCCGCCGGAAAGTGCTAATAATTTCAAAGCATCTGTCCATGCACCTAAAATATTTGCCATGTGCATTAAACGATTTGGCAAGTGACCAAATAAAAAAAATAAAAAAAGCACCAGGGCAAGTATCAAAGAAGAAGCTTTTATCCATTTCCCAATTGCTATTAATAATCCCGTAATTAAAAGGAAAGCGCCGGT
>JABDFS010000169.1:2707-2844 GCA_013286425.1 Bacteroidota bacterium | reverse complement strand
CGTGGATTAGAAGGTTGGGGCGTTGTTGATGATGGTGTTTGGGGTATCAGTCAAAATGCCAATGGAGTTCATGGCATAAGCGAAAGCAATGGGGCTGGTGTTGCAGGCGAAAGCAAAACAGGAATAGGAGTTGTTGG
>JABDFS010000169.1:0-2697 GCA_013286425.1 Bacteroidota bacterium | reverse complement strand
ATCCCAGTTATGACCTGAAACACCTGGGGTTGAAGGATTGTGGCATCAGCCAAAACGGGGATGGCATAAGCGGCTTTGGGCATAGAGGAGTAGTAGGAGAAAGCATAGAATTTCAGGGGGTACGAGGAAAAAGTCACAATAATGCGGGGATAGTTGGTGTAAGTGATCACTTCGACGGGGTGTTTGGTATTAGCCACAATCCTTCAACCCCAGGTGTTTCAGGTCATAACTGGGATAATGCTAATCATCCTAATGAAGGTGGGTTAGCAGGTTTTTTTGAAGGAAATGTAATTATTACAGGTACGATCACAGCACATAATGATATTGTTTGTGGCAAAGCTGATTTTGCAGAAGACTTTGATGTATTAAAACAACCCGAACCGGGTGAAGTAATGGTATTAACAACATCAGGTGCATTAGAGCAAAGCACGAAGGCATATGACAAAAAAGTAGTTGGTGTTATATCCGGTGCAGGTGGCTACAAACCCGGGATTATTCTCGACAAACAAAATAATAGTGAGAACAGAAAACCTATTGCTATGATGGGCAAAGTATATTGTAAGGTAGATGCAGAAACCTTTCCAATTGAAACGGGTGATATGCTTACTACTTCGCATATTCCCGGTTATGCAATGAAGGCAATTGATCCTTTTAAAGCCTTTGGAGCAGTAATTGGGAAAGCACTTGCACCATTAAGCGAAGGCAGGGGCCTAATACCAATTTTAGTGGTATTGCAATAGCTGAATGCTTGTGTATACCGCTACTTAATCTTTCTTTTCTAAATCTGATAGAAAAATAATTATACCGCATGTTGTGTGAACTTAAAGCTTTTAATATGCCTAAAACATTAAGTATAAATGATGGGTTAAATTATAGAAAACTTGCCAGGCCATGTGTGCTCAATCATTTAACCCAGCCATTTGCTCCTAACCCTGTTCGTTCGCTTATAGATCTCAGGATAAAAATGGGGCCTTTTAAGGCTGATACAGATGGATTCGTTTTCAAAAATAAATTTCAGATGACGGTAGAAAATGCCAGGCAAATACGTGAACGTTTAGAGGCCCCCTGGATTTCTGTAGCGGATCAATTTTTAACCCCTTTCCGCAATGTATTGAATGAATTAAGTGTTAAGCTGAATCCTTTAGATGCGCTTGGTATTGGGCCTGCTGTAACTGTTCATTTACCCGATGCTGTTATCAATTTTGTTTTGGGAGAAATAGCCGGAAAGCTTGTATTTGACAACGTGGTAGGAAGTATTGGCTCATTTGGCAGATGTGGCGGAATGGCTTTTGCCGGCTATGATTTTTATCTTTCCAACTGGCCAATAGATATTTCAATAAAAGAAGCCCCTGCAACAGGAACTTTAGGCGATTATATATTTAACAGGTTGCTTGACTCAATAGCCATGAATGCTACAGCATGGTTAGATTGGTTTGTTACGCTACACATTTTACCTATAGCCTCTAAAGCAGGCAATATTGCAATTAGGACTTGCCGTTGGCCTTTTTTTAGATGGGCCTATTGGTGCTGCCTTTGGCGCTTTGGTAGGCTCGCAGGTAAACCTATTTAATTTTGGAGGTGAAAAAGTTATCTTAGATCGCACTAAAAACGAATGGCAAAAAATTAAGAACCGGTTAGATGCAGAAGCTGCCTGCCCAATAGGATTATTATATAAGACCAGTTTTACACCTCTTGATGATCACCAGGTATTGGCAATAGGTTATGAAGATAATGGCTTTGGCAATCCTGAATTAATGGTTTGGGATAACAATGATGGCTCCCAGGCAAGGATTTATAAAATTGATTTCAACGGCGATGCCCTTGAGGTAGATAAATTTACTATCAGCAATAAAGATAAAAGTCTTACACATCAGGATGGCAGTTCAATTAAAGGTTTTTTTCTTGAAAATTATTCTCACGTTCAACCACCTGTAGAATTAAAAATATGATTCTTCCATTCAGTTTTTATCAGTTATAATTCATGATTGGCTTTATTTATTAATCGTTAATGGTTTTTGAGTTGTTTATATGATATGGAAAAGCCGTTTATTTTAACCCTGCCTGTTTGCATTTTGCTATTTAGTAAAATTTATCGTTAGCCTTATTTAAAAGTATGGAATTCAAAAACGATGATCTCATAGGGCGTGAAATAGAAATTGCGGGTTTATTGATGCAGCAGTATTCATTAAATCAAATTTCTCAAAGAACAGAATTAAGCAGGAATATCCTGGTCGCACATATAAAAAATATGATGCAAAAACTAAATGCAGAAAATATAGAATCATTAATACAGTTATTAAAGGCAAGGTTTAATCATGCTTAACCATTCAAGAAATAATTTATACAAAACCTGCATTGAACTCAATCGCCGTTTATATTTTCTTCTGTATCATACCAGTTATATAGCAGTATATTTGTTTGCATAACCATTAATAATTGCTATATGATAAACAACTTTCCCGGAAGACGAATGTTCCTGTTATTGTTAACCGCCATTTCCTATGCATTGCAGGCTCAACCGGTGATCAATTCGTTTTCACCTCAGTCCGGCAAACCCGGTACTTCTGTTACCATAACCGGTAATAACTTTATAGCCAACCCTTCAAAAAATATTGTTTACTTCGGAACGGTTAAAGCCGTTATTTCTGCGGCAACTGCCACTACTTTAAAAGTAACGGTACCTGCAGGAGCAACAAC
>JABDFS010000168.1 GCA_013286425.1 Bacteroidota bacterium | reverse complement strand
TTTGGCTGCGACAGAAAATCATTCCTTATTGGTATTGGTGGCGGTGTTGTTACCGATATTACAGGTTATGTTGCCGGTGTTTTTATGCGCGGTATTCAGTTTGGTTTTGTGCCAACTTCTATACTCGCAATGGTTGATGCAAGTATTGGTGGAAAGAACGGAATTGATGTAGGTGTTTATAAAAATATTGTGGGTTTAATAAGGCAGCCGTCATTTTTATTGTATGATTATTCATTGCTGAAAACATTGCCAAAAACAGAATGGGTAAATGGTTTTGCCGAAATAATAAAACATGCTGCTATAAAAGATGCAGCAATGTTCAAATTACTTGAGCAACATATTCTGAATGATTTCAAACAAGACACATCTTTATTAAATAAGCTTATTCAGCACAATGCTTTATTAAAAGCAAAGGTTGTGGTTGAAGATGAGTTTGAAACAGGTGATAGAAAGCTGTTGAATTTTGGTCATACGTTTGGGCATGCAATTGAAAACACTTACCAGCTTCCGCACGGCCATGCTGTAGCAATCGGGATGGTGATGGCTTGTATGATATCAACCTCCTACAAGAATTTTAAAGACACAAACCGTGTTGTTGAACTGATTAAGAAATACGGATTGCCTGTTCATCAAAAATATAAAGCCGCAGAAGTTTTAGAAGTGATGAAAGCAGATAAGAAGAAAGTAAGAGATGTTATAAGTTATGTGTTGTTGGAAAAAATTGGTAAAGCAGTTGTACAGCCAATTACAATAAGTGAAGTGGAAAATATAATTGCGCAGTTGGAAAGTAAACAATAATGAAAGTTGTTATAAAAGGATACGGCTTTAATAACTCCCCTTCAGGGGTTGGGGGCATTGGTGGTAATGTACACGCGCCTGCATCAAAAAGTTCGATGCAACGTGCCTGTGCAGCAGCATTGGTTAGAAAAGGTGAAAGCATAATCCGTAATCCCGGTAAAAGCAACGATGATAAAGCAGGATTGAATGTGATTAAAGCTTTGGGTGCTGAAGTAATAATTAATAATGAAGAATTAATAATTAAAAGTGAAGGAGTTAAACCCGTTTCATCTGTTGTAAATAATGGCGAAGCTGGTTTGGGTATCCGCATGTTTACACCAATTGTTGCATTGAGTGAAAATGAAATGATGATCAATGGCGAAGGAAGTTTGCTTACAAGGCCAATGGATTTTTTTGATGAAGTGATGCCACAACTGGGTGTGCAGATCGCATCGAATAATGGCAAACTTCCAATCAAATTACAAGGCCCTTTACAGCCAAACAATATTGAAATTGACGGCTCATTAAGCTCACAGTTTCTTACGGGTTTGTTGCTGGCGTATGCTGCTGTTGATGCAAGGAATGTTACTATCAAGGTAAACAATCTTAAGAGCAAACCTTATGTTGATCTCACGTTAAGCGTTATGGAATCTTTCTTATTAAAAGTTCCGGAGAACCGTAACTATGAAGAATTCTATTTTGATGAAACACCTGTAATTGATACAGACGATTTTGTTGATTATACTGTTGAAGGCGATTGGAGCGGTGGTGCGTTTTTAATAGTGTTTGGTGCTATCGCCGGCAATATAAAAGTTGCAGGTTTGGATATTGCATCAACACAAGCTGATAAAAAAATATTGGAAGCATTGGAAAGCTGTGGGGCGCGAATAAATATTGGTGATAAAATAATAGAGGTTTCAAACTCCTCTTTAGGGGATGGGGGCCTGAGTGCCTTCGAATTTGATGCAACTGATTGTCCCGACTTATTTCCACCGTTAGCTGCATTGGCTGCAAATTGTAAAGGCACAACAAAAATTACAGGTGTGCATCGCCTGGCACATAAAGAAAGCAACCGCGGATTAACTATACAGGAAGAGTTAAGCAAGATGAATATTAAGGTTGAGTTGAATGATAATGTAATGTTGATTGAAGGAACAACTGATATTAAAGCGACAACTGTGCATTCACATCACGATCATCGCATTGCTATGATGTGCGCTTTGCTTGCATTAAAAGCAAATGGCGAAACAACTATTGAAGTAGCGGAAGCCATCAACAAATCATATCCTGATTTTTACAGACATTTACAATCGTTAGGTGTTACAGTTGAAACAGAAATTTAAATTTAATATTAAATTCCCCTTTAGGGGTTAGAGGCATGAATTCATTCGGTCGCATATTCAGGGTAAATATTTTTGGTGAGTCGCATGGTGAAAGCGTTGGCGTTTGTATTGATGGCATTCCTGCAGGTTTATCATTAACGGCAGAAGATTTTTTAGAAGACATCGAACGCAGAAAAGGCGGTACACAAAAAGGTACAACACCGCGCCAGGAATCTGATCTTCCCATTTTTAAAAGCGGTATTTTCAATAATAAAACAACCGGTGCCCCGCTGACCATTTTATTCGAAAACAATAATACACGTTCTACGGATTATGCAAAGCAACGTGCAGTACCACGTCCGGGCCATGCAGACTTTGTAGCCAGTAAAAAATATGGCGGCTTCGAAGATTATCGCGGCGGCGGGCATTTCAGCGGAAGATTAACGGTATGTTTGGTTGCGGTTGGTGTGGTTGCGAAACGTATCCTCCTGGCTGCCTCCAACGAAGGAATAAATGTAGCCGCTTCAATTTTAGAGATTGGTGGTGAACAGGATCTGGAAAAAGGCCTTCAAAAAGCCATCGATGCAAAAGACTCCATTGGCGGTATTGTTGAATGTCGCGTAAGCAATTTGCCTTTGGGTTTAGGTGAGCCATTTTTTGATAGCGCAGAATCTTTATTGGCGCATGCTGTCTTTGCTATTCCTGCTGTAAAAGGCGTTGAGTTTGGTGCAGGCTTTGCAGCCGCAAAAATGTTCGGCAGCCAGCATAACGATGCCATCGAAGATGCAACCGG
>JABDFS010000167.1 GCA_013286425.1 Bacteroidota bacterium | reverse complement strand
CTGTGAAGGTAAAGATAAGGAATAATTCTAACCTTGTTCGATATTTCTACGAAAAAACTACGATATGTATTCGATATTTCTTCGATATTATTGATCGAAGTTATATCGAAGTTATATCGAAGTTATATCGAAGAAATATCGAAGTTATATCGAAGAAATGAGCTTGAAGATAAATATGAGTGTGCTGTGTCTTATACGGCAAAAGCCTTACAAAAAAGATCTCCCTTTGGGTAGAACTCTACAGAGTATAGCACAGGGCACAAAAACTGTTTGTGAGAAATTCTTAGAATAATTCCGGCAACCTTTGACCTTTCTTAAATTACTGTTGTAAAAGCAATTCCTGTTTGTTTAAAGAACAATTTATAAAGGAATATAAACAGTAAGCAATATGCTCAACATCTGCAGGCAAAAGCAGTAAAAAACAGATTCTATTTCTACACATTAATAAAAAAAATACCCGGCTTTAAAGAGCCGGGCACAAACGCCACTTAATATTAAGCAGCATTACCTGTTATAAAATTATGGTTTCATTAATCCCTGTTTTACCATTTCAGCTTTAAGCGTAGCTATAATTTCATCTATAGTGTTATCAAGCTTGGAAGGATTTAATGAAGAAGTAGTGCCAGACCACAGCAGTTTACCTTCTGTAACTGAATACAAATTTGTTTCCACATAAAAGGTCTTGTCTTCCTGGTAATAACCAGACGTTCCGTACCCACCACCATACCAGCCACCGTATCCGCCGCCATACCAACCGCCATAAGTAGTTCCCGGAACATAAGATGTTGATTTATCTACAGAAGATAAATGCATAACAACCACTCCGTCAAAACCATCTTTTATCAATCTCGATTCCACTGAACCCCTGGCAGTATCGTTTGCCTGCAAATATGTGTATGACTGAACACCGGTAACAGTTTTCATAGCTGCAACCATTTTGTCTTCAGCGATCCTGCGGGTGGATTCATCTTTCAGATTTCCGATCACCAGTACTTTATGAAAAGTAGTACTGCCGGAAGTGAATGAAGGATCAGTCCAGGTCTTTTCTATTTTGGTGCTTGGGCCGCAAGCGCTAAAAAGAACAATGGAGAAGAATAAAAAAGCATAAGCGATATTTGTTTTCATAAAATTAAATTTGATTTTTCATGAGCCAGAAAGCTACAAAAACTTTTTGTATTTATTTAATTGAAATATACTTAACGGTTAATTACGGAAAAATTTGAAGCGGCTGGATACTGTTAGTTAACTTGCGTAAGTATCTCTTACATTAAATCGTACATATCATGAAAAAATTCCTTTTGCCGCATATAGCAATACTGTGTTTGCTAAGTCTACAGGGGTTTTCGCAGGCGAAAGATCAACCTAAAGATCAACCCAAAGAAGATACAACTGCTTTGTTGGGGCTGGCGGGAGACAACCTGGATCTTTATGCCGTAATGGATTTATTTCAAAAGTCTAAAACGATCGAGAGTTTTGAAAAGTCGTTGAATGACCCGGATAATAAGGTCAATAACCTGGATTTGAACCTTGATAAAAAGATTGATTTTATTAAAGTGGTAACCACGAAAAAAGATTCATCTTATACGTTTGTGCTCCAGGTTGATGTGACCAAAACTGAAACGCAGGATGTAGCAGTTATTTATTTGAATAAAGACAAAGGCAAGGTTTCGCTGCAAATTGTTGGTGACGAGGAATTATACGGTAAAGATTATGTTATTGAGCCAAAAGGAAATTCATCAGTAACCCCGAATCCCGGGTATAAAGGAGAAAACCCTGTTACTGTAACTGTTCCGGCAACAACTGTAACGGTTGTTCAATCCGCACCGATCGTTCAGTATGTATATTCACCAGCCTATGTGCCTTACTATCCACCTTATTATTACGGATATTACCCGCCCTGGTTTGGTTTTGCAACAGTTATGGCAGTTGGCATCTATCGCAGTAATAACTGGTATCATCATGGCGGCTATTATGGTGGCCATTACCATGGTGGCAATAATACCGTAATCATTAATAACGGAAACAGGAATCAAATAAATCATTACAACAACAGCCGGAACACATCCAATACCGTAAGGAATAACCAGAACGGAGGTAATTATGGTAATGGATCAATAAACCGGCCCGGAGGCGGAGCTTCTGCTTCAACACGTCCATCTACCGGAACATCTAACCGCCCTTCTGCGTCAACACGCCCATCCACCGGAACGTCTAACCGTCCTTCTGCATCAACGCGCCCCTCAACAGGAACATCAAATCGCCCATCTACAGGGGCATCTACCCGGCCTTCAACTTCAACACGGCCCTCAACGTCAAACTTTTCCTCTTCATCAAGGTCAGGTTCTATGAGTGCAGGTGGTGGCCGTTCTATGGGTAGCAGCCGTTCCATGGGCGGCGGTGGCGGCAGAAGGCGATAGTTAGCTATACTATATTTAAAAAAGTTATACAATAAAAAAAGGCTGAGTGAAAAATACACTTTCACTCAGCCTTTGATAAAAAATTTACTCTGTATCTTAATTATTGAACCGGCCTGTCAGAAGCACTCATATCTCTTACGCTTACATAGTTGCCATTTCTTTTTTCAAACAGAACCATATAATTCCCGGTATTAATAGGATTATTGGTTGAGTCAACCACTTTAAAATAACCAATTTCTACAACCTGGTTTCCATCATTTGAAGGAAAAACTTCGTTTGTTTTAAATGAAATTTTATTGGGATTTGACCTGTCGTCAGATTTCAAAAAATCAATAATTGCGTCCTTTCCTACCAATGGTTCCCTGTTTTGAAAAAAGGAGGTTGCATCATCTGCATAGTATCCTATATTTTTAGGTATCCCCGCATTATAAACTGCAGCAAATGAATCTTCTTTAGCCTGAATTTCTGTTTTTATCTGGTCTTTGTCAAT
>JABDFS010000166.1 GCA_013286425.1 Bacteroidota bacterium | reverse complement strand
TATGTACACCAGCAGGCAAAATCAACATTCCAATCATGCAAGTGCAATTCAACATTACCTGCAGCATGCGCAAGATCAAAACCTGCATATGCGCCTGCTTTATGTGCGGCCTGTGTAATGTTTTTTATATCGAAATATTGGCCGGTGTAATAATTAGTTCCACTAAATAAAACAAGCGCTGTTTCATTTGCATGCTCGTTAATTACAGCAAGAATATCATCTGTACGCAATGTTTGCTCACCTTTGCGCGGTTGTACTTCTATGATTGTTTTATCAGGATCAAACCTATGAAAACGAACCTGCGATTCAAATGCATATTGATCGGAAGGAAAGGCCTTGGCTTCGCAAATTATTTTATACCGTTGTTGCGTTGGCCTGTAAAAACCAACCATCAGTAAATGAAGGTTTACAGTAAGCGAATTCATTATAACAACTTCTCCAGGCAAACAACCTGCAATGTTTGCTGATGGTTTTGTAAGCTGGTCATGAAAATGCATCCATGGCCTGTTGCCTTTAAAATGGCCTTCAACTGCCAGTGTTGACCAATCATCTAAGATCTTTTGAATTTCAGTCAATGTATTTTTTGGTTGAAGTCCGAGAGAGTTGCCAGTGAAATAAATACAATCCTTCCCTTTGTGTTGAGGAAATAAGAAACGACTCCTGAAACTTTTCAGTATGTCTTCCTGGTCAAGTTGTTGGGCAAATGCAATGTTATTTTCAAAATTCATTCTGCAAAAATCAATAAGTATGTTATTGCATCCTAATGAAAGCTGTAAAACTTTACGGTTGATAGTCTATAACAACCTTTGCATTTTTTTGTGTGTCGCTTGAAATAAATACCTGGTATCGCTTACCGCCGGTAGTTACTACCATTAATGCAGTGTTGGGTGGTATAGAACCAAGATTATCTGCAACCATTACCAATTCATGTGAGGGTGTGTTGGCATCTGCTTTTATGTTAAGCGTAATAGGTTTATCGGTTAAGCCTTTTTTCCAGGCAATTACTTTATTGTTGTCGTACACAGTTATTGTATCACCGTCAATCTCACCGTTATCATATAATTCAATTGTTATATCAGGAAAGTTTGTAGTGATCGTTTTTATCAGCGGGTTGCTTCTTGTTTTAATTACATCAGGCACAGGTACCGGTTTTACATCAGGAATTTTATTTACCTGTGTTTGTGTTGAAGGCGGTGGCGGCGCAGATGTTTTTGCTACGGTATCTGTTTTCGTTATTACAGGTGGTGGTACAACTTTATTTTGAACAGGCGGCTTTGGTGGCGGCGTTTTTTTAACGGTAGTAGTATTTGCTTTTTTAATACGTAAGATCAGATCGTTCACCTGTGTTGTATTACTGACATCTAATTTACCATTGAAATCAGGAAGCTTTTTTTGTAATGCTGCAATGGTTTTTGGGCCGGCCACGCCATCTGCGGGGATATTTAATGTAAGCTGTAATTTTTTTGCATTGGCTTTTGAAACGTCTGTTGCAACAGTTGCTTTAGGCGTTGATGGAGTTGTAGCCTTAGGCAAAGTTTTATTTGGTGAAGCAGTGGTAAGCGTGTCTGTTTTTTTCTTCAACAGAAAATCTTCTTTGTGAAAATCTGATTCCGTTACTTTTTCAAGATATACTGTACCCGAGCCACAATCTGTATTGCTGTTTGTATTTACACTGGTAAATGTGCCCTGTAAAATTTCTTTGCCATCTTCTTTGGAATAATCAAGATCGCACGTCATAGCACATGCATCAGTGCTGCCTGACATTTTCAGTTCGATCAGCTTTAATTCCTTCAGCAATACATTCTTTGATTTAGGAAACCAAATGCCTGTACAGGTTGCTTTACCATAAAATACCGTGGTACGATAGGAGTAGGTAACGCCTTGTAACGACAGGTTTTTTTGCTGATCGATCTGCACCTCGTACTTATAATATTCCCTGTATGGCCCAACACCTGCATAAAAATTACCCCGCCATATACCGGTCAGGTCCTGTGAGAATACGGAAGAAGAAATTATCAGCAAAAAGGAAAGAAACCACCTGCACTTCATTGTACAAATCTAATTTTCCAAATCACTCTACAATTTAAAGAAGCGTTAAGGTTTGATAAGCGTTATGACCGGCTGCCGAAATTATCTTCCTTTCCAAATCACTTCGGCAACATGCAATTCCTGTGCAGTGAAGCGTGCAAGCACAAAAAGGTAATCGCTCAAACGGTTTATATATTTCAGGATGAGCGGTTCAATAAACAATTCATTTTGCTGCATGTTTACGCATAAACGTTCCGTTCTCCTGCATATACAACGTGCAATATGGGTGGAGGAAACTGCTACATGGCCACCGGGCAGTATAAAATGTTTCATTGCCGGAAGCCTTTCATTCATGCTGTCAATTTGTTTTTCAAGCAGCAACACATCGTCTTCATTTAAATCAGGAATATGCATGCCTGTTTCTTTATCCGGATCACAGGCAAGCGAAGAACCTATCACAAACAAACGATCCTGTACTTTTTTAAGAATGTTGCGCTGGTGTTCATCAGGCGTATAATCGGTTACCAATCCTATATAAGAGTTCAATTCATCAACAGTACCATACGTTTCTATGCGGATATCGTTTTTAAAAACCTTTGTACCACCTATTAACGAAGTTTTTCCCTTGTCGCCCGTTTTTGTATAGATTTTTGTTGCCATCAGGTAAAGTTAAAACAAGGCTTTTAATGCAACTTAATAAATGAAAAATACAGTTGGTAACAGGGAAAATTCACGGTGTACATCTAACAAAAAAGCTGCAATTTTAGATGCATAAATAAAAGAATAACCTTGCTGACGATGGATAAAGATCAAACAAATCAAACAGGAAAAAGTATAATCCAGATCATTAAAGACAATAAAGACCTTATAACTTTTATTGGCCCTTACCTGGTAATTC
>JABDFS010000165.1 GCA_013286425.1 Bacteroidota bacterium | reverse complement strand
AAAGAGATGATCATTCTTAAGCGCAATATTAACCCGGTACGCGAAGTTATCAATGGTTTTATGCGCAGCGATAACGGTTTGCTTAACGATAAAATATTAAGGTATTTTAAAGATGTGTACGATCATATTGTACAGGCGAATGATCTTGTTGAAAATTATCGCGACATGATGATGAGTCTGCAGGATCTTTATCTTAACAAAGTAAACCTGCGCATGAATGAAGTAATGAAAGTAATGGCGATCGTAACCTGTTTGCTTGCACCGGCAACAGTTATCGGCGGCATCTTCGGAATGAACTTTCAAAGCATACCTTACCTGCACAACAAATATGGTTTTTATGCTGCAGTTGCATTAATGTTATTAATTCCCGTATGGATGATCTTTGCGTTTAAAAGGCGTGGGTGGTTTAAAAATTAATTGTGCTTTATTTTATTTTATTTTTTGGTTACCGGCTATTGTATTTCAATTGATCGTTCCTTGCGCCTGTCCCGATGAGGAAGCAAAACGACGGAACTCGAAATCGCAACACATCAGCTGCATTAACATCATTTAACAAAAAAGACAAAGCCTTTATAAAATGAATTATAAGCTTTGTCTGCACGATTAAACCAAAAGAATATGAATATTGTTTTATTTCAATAATAAAGTAGAATCTTTTGGCTTTGTAGTATCACTTGGTACTGTATCCTTAATAATATAGGCTCTATTATTAACCGGAAGTTTGGCATTTGTATTACCATAATTTGCAGCACATATGCTTAATGTACCTAATACTACTGTTGCGGAAAAAAGAAGCTTTTTCATAATGATATTTTTTTTGTTATTAAAAGTTTAGCATTCATCAGTAAGCAACAACTTTGCCACTTTTGATAAAATAAAACAGCGTTGTTTTGAATAACTTTTGATTCATTATAAAATACATTAAACAGAAAAAAATATCAATGGAATAACCAACTGAAAACACGCATAAAGTATATGACTTATTTTATTGCTTCGTTAAATATCATAATATAAAAAACAAAAAATTTTACTTATTAACTTGCATCATGCCTTTTAATTTAGTCTCTCCTTATAAGCCAAGTGGTGATCAACCCGAGGCCATACGACAGTTAACAGATGGAATCAACAGCAATGAACTGTATCAAACTTTGTTAGGTGTTACAGGAAGTGGTAAAACATTTACGATGGCCAATGTTATTCAAAATGTACAAAGGCCAACATTGGTGTTAACGCATAATAAAACATTGGTTGCGCAATTGTATGGTGAGTTCAAACAATTCTTTCCCGATAATGCGGTTGGGTATTTTGTAAGCTATTATGATTATTATCAACCTGAAGCTTACATGCCGGTAAGCGATGTATATATTGAAAAAGATCTGAGCATTAATGAAGAACTTGATAAGCTTCGTTTGCAGGCAACAAGTGAATTATTAACCGGCCGAAGAGATATAATTGTTGTTGCAAGCGTGAGTTGTATTTATGGTATTGGTAATCCAACAGATTTTGAAAATGGAATTGTAAGAATTGCAAAAGGTCAGACAATTTCGCGACAAGGTTTTTTGCATTCACTGGTGAATAGTTTATATAACAGAACGCAGGTTGAATTTAAACGCGGCACATTTCGCGTGAAAGGTGATACTGTTGACATTAATTTACCTTATGTTGATTATGGTTATCGCATAACTTTTTTTGGCGATGAGATTGAAGACATAGAAACAATTGATGTAAACACCAACAAACGCATGATGAAGGTTGATAACGCTGCTATCTTTCCTGCTAATCTTTATCTCGCACCAAAAGATATGATGCAAACAATTTTATACGAGGTACAGGACGAAATGCGTTTGCAAACAGAATATTTTAAAAGCACCGGTAAATTAATTGAAGCGCAGCGTTTAAAAGAAAGAGTAGAATATGATCTTGAAATGATTCGTGAATTAGGTTTTTGTAATGGCATTGAAAACTATTCAAGATTTTTTGATCGTCGCCAACCGGGCACAAGGCCATTCTGTTTGCTGGATTATTTCCCAAAAGATTTTTTAACCATACTTGATGAAAGCCACCAGACTGTTCCGCAGATAGCAGGCATGTATGGCGGCGACAGAAGCCGCAAACTTATTTTAGTTGAATATGGTTTTCGTTTGCCAAGTGCTTTGGATAATCGTCCATTAAATTTTCATGAGTTTGAAAACATGACTGGCCAAACAGTTTTTGTTAGTGCAACGCCTGGTGAATATGAACTGGAAAAATGTGGCGGTGTTGTTGTTGAACAGGTCGTTAGGCCAACTGGTTTGCTGGAACCACCAATTGATATTCGTCCATCAGTAAATCAAATTGATGACCTGTTGGATGAGATCGATAAACGCGTTACAAAAGGCGATCGCGTGTTGGTAACAACATTAACCAAACGCATGGCTGAAGAGATGGATAAATACCTGCAACGCATCAACATCAAATCAAAATATATACACAGTGATGTTGATACACTCGAACGTATTGAAATATTACGGCAACTAAGATTAGGCGAAATAGATGTATTGGTTGGTGTAAATCTACTGCGTGAAGGTCTTGACCTGCCTGAAGTTTCGCTCGTTGCAATTCTTGATGCAGATAAAGAAGGTTTTTTGCGCAATGAAAGATCATTAACACAAACTGCTGGCCGTGCTGCACGCAATGTTGATGGACTTGTGATTTTTTATGCTGATAAAATGACGGAAAGCATGCAAAGAACAATTGATGAAACCAATCGCAGAAGAGAAAAGCAAGTTGCTTACAACATTGAACATAACATAATACCTAAAACAATTATTAAAACAAAAGAGAATGTTTTTGCACAAACATCTGTGTTGGATATAAAAGGTTACGATCCGAAAAACCCTTATGCATTACAAGGCGATGAAGACATTATTAAAACAAGTGCTGCGGAAGAACAGGTTCAATATAAAACGATCCCTCAAATGGAGAAAGCC
>JABDFS010000164.1 GCA_013286425.1 Bacteroidota bacterium | reverse complement strand
ATGCAACCAAATCTGAATGATACTGGTGACTGTTTGAAGTTGCAATTTTTAACTGGTAAGTTTTTGAAGTATTAAGATTTAATACAGCGCTTTGATAATTGCCGTTTCCTATTTCAGTTAAAGGATATGTTGCTCCATCATTCGATACAATTTGTATAGATGCACCTAACTCAGGATCTGTTTCAGTAGTTGAATCTGAAATGCTTCTTGTTCTGCTAAGTATAATTGTTGTAACCTGGTTTGGACCTGAATTTATAAATCCATCCACAACCAAATAATTATTTTTCGCCTGCAATGCAGGCGGATTGTATGGCTTTACGCATTCAGCAAAAGCTATTATTAAAATCAGGAATGAAAAATATTTTATGATAGAATAATTCATTTTTTAAAATCTTATGCTGTACGTTACAAAAGGAATTAATGTGCCGAATATGCTTAACTGGTAACCTTTTGCCACACCATTTTGTTGAATGAAATAAACCGAATAAACATTTTGCCTCCCTGTTAAATTGTAAACACCAAACGACCATGAGTTATGAAACTTCTGATGCACTTTATGATTGCCATCTATGTTCACTGAAATATCTGTTCTGAAATAATCAGGAATTCTGTATGCATTCCTGTCTGAATAATATAAGCCTGTTGTTCCGCCTGAATTGAATACAGCAAGCGGTAAAGTGATTGGCCTGCCTGTGCTGTAAACAACATTCAGAGAAATATTATAACGATGCGAGAACTGGTAATTTGATATAAAGTTCACACTGTTGGGTTTATCAAAAGCAGCAGGATAGTATGCGCCGTTATTTACTATTTCACCCTGCGTAATATCATCAGACTTTAATAAAGATCTTGAATACGTATAGCTTAACCATCCATTTAATTTTCCTGCATTTTTCTTTATTAAAAATTCTATACCATATGCTTCACCTTTGGTTGAAATAACATCTGTTTCAATGTGTGGATTTAAAATAAGATCAGCACCGCTTCTGTAATCGAGATAATTTTTTGTTTTTTTATAATAAGCCTCCACAGAAGTTTCAATAGTGTTTGAACGAAAGTTTTGATAATAACCTAAAGAAATTTGATAACCGTTTTGCGGTTTGATGTTCGCATCACTCAGTTTCCATATATCAGTAGGAGAGATGGTTGTTGTATTGGTTAATAAATGTATGAATTGCTGCGTGGTATTAAAGCTTGCTTTAAACGAGGCATTTGTTGAAACGCTGTAACGTGTGCTCAGCCTTATTTCCGGCGCAGCGTAAGTTTTAATAACCTGGCCTTTTGCATAATCGGTAGTCGCAATTATTGTTGTTGTATCTTTTGGAATGCCCTCAACATAACTGTTGACAGAATGAGGCCCGAGATAATTATAAATAGAATATCGAACGCCTGCATCTATAGAAAAATCAGGACTGATACTGTATTCATCTCCCAGATAAACTGCACTTTCCAAAGCCTGCTCATTCTGCAATATGTTTGGTGCAACAAGCGATTTACCACCTTCCGGTGTTAATGAACCCGGCTGCAGTTTGTAATAAATACTGCTCAATCCAAAATCAATTTTGTTCTTGTTGTTAAGCGCGTAAGTAAAATCTGTTCTGAAATTATATTGATTGATATTGAACCCAAGCTTAAATGCACTCACTTCATTTTTTTCAGAGCTCACTGCGTAATCATAATGATCAACACCGCCGGTGATAACCATAAATAATTTGTTATTGAAAATATGCTTCCATTTAATGTTCGCATTCCTGTTGCTGTAAGTATATAAAGTATCCCTGTTTAATCTAAACCTATCGTTACTTATATAACCTGTTACATACAATGAATTTTTTGCGTTGATGGTATGGCTGATGCGCAACGTAACATCATTAAAATTTGCTGTACTGTTGTTATAAGCACTGTTTGGAATTTGATTTAATATCCAATCAGAATAAGTGCTTCTTACGCTTGCGATGATGGACGTTTTATCTTTTTTCAAAGGTCCTTCAATATAAAATTTGCTTGTAAGCGGGCCAATGCCTGCAGCGCCTGTCCATTTTTTTGTGTTGCCATCTTTCATATCAACATCAAGCACAGACGATAATCTTCCGCCATATTTTTCAGGAATGGAACTTTTATATAATTCGATTCCCTTAACTACATCAGGATTAAATGAAGAGAAGAATCCAAACAGGTGAGATGAATTATAAACAGTCGCATCGCTGAACAATATTAAATTCTGATCAACCGAACCACCGCGCACATTAAAACCGTTGCTTGCTTCGCCAACAGAAGTAACGCCGGGTAAAGCCAGCACCACTTTTGATATATCTGCTTCGCCAAATACAACAGGTATTTGTTTTATAGTTTTAATGCTTACGATATTTGCACCCATCTGCAAACCTCTCGTATTTGAATTTTTTTCTGTTCGTACAGTAACCGTTTTAAGATTGGCAATGTATTCTTCAAGGTCTATGTTCAACTTTCCATCGCCATTTAACATCACCAGCCGTTTGGCATCTTTCATACCGGTAGAAAGTATTTTTATGGTGTGATAACCTTTGGGCATATTGATAGAAAAATATCCATATTGATCTGTATTAACACCAATACGAGGCGTATCAATATAAACAGATGCACCAATGATCGGCTCACCGGATTTTATATCGCGCACATAACCTGCAATGGTTGCATTGCCTGTTCCTGATCCTTTGCCGATGTACAATAATTTATTTTCAATTGACACATGCAATTCCTGTTTTGTTTCTTCTGCATTGTCCTGTTCATTTTCTGCAAGCGTTGTATCAATATTTTGTACAGGCGAAAAATAGTTTGAAGGAAAGTTTGTTTGTACAACTAATTTGTTTGTTATGAAAACACGGTTAAGCGAATCAATCGCAAAATGAAATGAACTGCCTTTTAAAACTGTATCCAATAATTGCTGTATCGTAAAATTATTTGCAACAATATTCACTACAATTGAGTCTGTTTCTGATCTGTCAAAATAAAAATGATATGGATAATTT
>JABDFS010000163.1 GCA_013286425.1 Bacteroidota bacterium | reverse complement strand
TCATAATGGGCTTTTAGTTTCAGTGAATTCAGGAGTTCAATAATTTGATTTAAAGAATTCCTGTTGCATATATCTTTTTTAATGCATAGCCTTTTTACAAGACTGAGCATGAAATTTACTTATGTAAATTTCCGAAAAGCTCTGACCCTAAGATCACTAACGCTACATCCTTATTAAGACACTCTGAAAAAGCATTATTTTTTATTTAAACCCTGAAACAGATGCATAAAGTGCTTATAAAACTTGATAGTTTAATCGATTCTCTTTTGTCTAAAAATGAAGATTCAGAAAACATCGATGAAGTTGAATTCGATGAATGGATAGATCTTGTTTCTAATTATCACATCCATTTAAAAGAAAATATCCTGCAAGCTGCACTTAATGCCGACAAAGAGAATTTTCTTTCGTTGTATATATCGAATGTACAAACAGCTTTGACTGCATTGCTGGATAAAATGGCAGGCCTTCTAAACCAGGAGCAAGCAGTAATAACCTGCAAAAACAATAATGGTGCAATAGGCAAAATAATATTACTGGAAAAAGAAGGGCTGGAAAAAACATTGTTATTTATACAGCAATATTTTGGACCGTATTTTAACCTGGATCAGCTTATACCAAGTTGCATGGAAGCAGGCCCTGTTGAAAGTGTACAATCGTTGTTGAATGCTATAGACGGGAAAATTAATGCCACTAATATCGACGAAAAGCTGCTTTGCATTGCCTTAAAGTCGTGCAGGGGCTTCGTTACCGGAAGCAGCCGTATTATAACCTACCTTAGTTTAAACTATTATGTAGACCTACTTCAGGAAATAAATGCCCTTACGCAAACAAACGAAAACGTAAATGAAGCCCTATATGAAAAGTTGCTTTATTTAAATTTTAATGATCCTTTATTCTTCGATTATTCAATTAAAAAAATAACAGTGGATAAAGCGCTGGCAGAGGCAGATGAATTAAATCAGTACCTGAAGCATGCGAAACAATTAAGGGTTAAGCTGCATACAGCTCTGCATAATGAACTGCCCTCAATACAGGAACAAATCTGCAATTGGCTGGAAGAAGAAAAATATTACCTGCAACCGGGATCACCAGATAATTTACCAGATGAACGGGAACTCATATACAATCCTTCCCAATCTATAAAATTAGAATTGGCAATCCCGGTTGGTGTGTTGGGTTTTTTGTTGAAGTTATTTGTGGCAGGGCGTATTATTACCAATAAAACCAATCAGACATTATCCGTTTTTTTTGCCAGCAATTGCAGGACTGCAAAACAGGAATCCATCTCATTTGACAGCCTGTATAATAAATACCATCAGGCCAGCCTGGAAGCGATCAAAATCACGAAAGATATTTTGAACACCCTGATAAGACTGATACATAAAACAGGCTGAATTTGCAATAATCGCCTGACGTAATTCAGTCCATCGTTACTTCCTACAATTCCGTTTAAATAAAATTTCTATGCTATCGGTTATTTCTGAATACGTTATCACCGGTTGTACAACTCCTGCAACTTTTTCTGTTTTACTGATCTGAACATATTTGCATTACTATTAAAAACAATATCCGATGTTGAATTTTATTTCCTGGAAAAGTTTCCTGTTGTATATACTTACAAGGGTTCCGATCCGCTATACGCTTCTCTATATTATTTTTTGCATCATTGAAGCTATGATGTTTTTTGAAAAGTTGTTCTCAGGCATTTTAGAAATATAAAAAGCCCTTTAAAATGCCTGTATTCAGTATTCTGATTAAAGCGAAGGAGTTAAAGAGATTATGAAAAAGATTCTTGTTAAGCGACTGTATACTTATATTAAAGATAATAACCCCGATCTTTTACTTCGGCTTGAGGAGAGCGCCACACTGCGTTTATATCTCCATAATAAAATAAAGGCGGTTGAAGATCTTGTTCACCGATTACAAGAGGAAGGACAACCGGATCATAGCATTGAGCAGATTTTACTGGATGAACTTACCAAAGAATTAAAGCCTTCGAAATTTAATTATATTAAAAATATTATCGAAACAGAGTTCACGTTCAAGTATAAGCTATTACAGGCATCCGGTACATTGGTTTATGAAGGAGTAAACCTGATTGCATATTGTACTGAGCTGTTTGAATCGTTTGAGTTCAATAAAGGAAATGCAGGCAACAAAAAATTAAAACATGCTGTAACCAGCGCGATCGGCGAATATTTTGACAATAACTTTTAAATAAATGTATATATGGGATAGTGGCTTAAATGGTTGATTGAATTATCGAAAGTTATCCGGAATTTCCGGTTTCAGAAACAGCAAAAGCTGAACAATAAACACTGATAGATAAAGCATTTGGTTGATGCAAATGATCTGCACCTGTTTCCGTTATGTGCGAGCTAAACGGATTATTACATCATCATTTTGAAACGACAGCCCTATCAGCAAGTGATTGGTTTTATCAAAAAATATTTTGTAAAAAGTTCCATAATAATAAACCCGCATCGTCCAACAAGCTTGAAAAAATGGCTTTTGTGCGATCACCTCAAAAGTTAACTACACGTAGTTATTTTTGCGGGACAGATTATCACAAACCATTTACTCTATAAGACTGGATATTTTAAAACCATATTACGGGTCAATCAAAAAGATTTGTATGAACGAGATACGTGAAAAATTTGATGAAGCTGTCAGCATCCTGCAATGCATCCATACTGAGCTTAAATTATTCCTGGAAAATAATCATCCCAATAAAACGTCGGGGCAGGGGAGTACTTCCATAGTGAATATCCCGTTTAAAGGAACAGAGTTGTACCTGCTGCATAAAGCATTCATAGATTCAGGAGGAGCCCCTTCAGAGACTTATAAAAGCCTTTTTGAAAAAACAGCGCCTCAGTTGGGAAATAAAAATCAGAAAGGTTTCAGCGTAGAAAGCCTGCAAAAGAACAGCGATAAAGTTGATTACGAATCAAAAGAAAATGTAAAACGTTTTTTGCAGAAGATGATCCGGAACATTGACAGTTATTGAAAACTGTTCCAGCTTAGCACCAATGAAAATAAAAAAGCAAAAATCGTATTGC
>JABDFS010000162.1 GCA_013286425.1 Bacteroidota bacterium | reverse complement strand
GCAGCTTTGGCCTACAGTGCAGGCATTTAAAGAGTATGACCTCTGGAAACCTCTCCTTCAAAAATTTGAGAACGGGGAAGAAAAATTTTTACACTGGACATTCTGGCCTTCAACTGTTTTTTCTGCAGATGCTGCGCGCGACCTTGTAAAATTGTTTAAAGAAGATGCTCAATTGAATGATATAATGCAGCGCACAAAAATATGGGCAACAGAAGAAGTGGTATTGCCTACGCTGGTTGCATTACTGGGATATAAAATAGCAGGCAATCCATGCAGCTATGATTATGTAAAATTTAAAAGAAATTTTTCTGCCCGGGATGTTCAGTGCGCATTCAATACAACAAATGCTTACTGGATGCACCCCGTAGCCCGGCAATACAATGATGTGGTAAGAAAAACCATCAGGAAAAACTTTAATTATTATTCAAAAGAAATTGTGCATACAACTACCTCACAAAACGATCTCTTCCTCACGCTTCCCTTACTTCAAAAAATAAAAAAAATAGAAGGCTGGTTAAAAGATGAAGAAGCAGACCTGCTTATTGCTGCAACTATTCATACCTGCAACAATACCCCGCAGCCACATACGGTTGTTGATATTGGTTGTTATCATGGAAAATCAACTATCCTTTTTGGAAATGTGCTGAAGCAATTTTCACCCAACAGTAAGGTTGTTGCCATTGATATGCACGACGGGAAGCATGGAACTCTTGAAGATGGTTTGCAGCACTACCCTCCTTCTTATAACAGCTTCAAAAAAAATATAGACCAGGAAGGTTTAAGCAAAATGGTTGAACCATTTAAAGGCTATGCCTGTAACCTGCAGTTAACGCGGCCTGTTTCTTTATTGTTCATTGACGGCCTGCATGATTATACAAGTGTATCAAAAGACTTCTGGCATTTTGCAGACAGGGTTGTGAAAGACGGGTACATTGCTTTTCATGATTATGCAGATTATTTTCCCGGTGTAAAAACATTTGTAAATGAGCTGTTGCAAAGCGGGAAATATACAGAGGTTCATACAATTGATACAATGATCATCATAAAAAAAGCGGAAGAAAAAAATAAAGACTGATAAAAAATTTAAAGATGAGTTTACCTGTCTGGTTGTATTGGGAAGGCAACATGCCTGCATGGATAAGCAAATGCCATGAAACCATTTTTGCACATGGCAATAATGTGCAGTTGATAGACCCGGTAAAGTTTGATGCACTGCGTGATTGCGACAGGGATATCGATCTCACCAAACTTTGCACTGCACACCGCGCAGATTTTATCCGTGCATTTTTGCTTGCAAAATCCGGTGGCTTATGGATAGACTCTGACTGTATCGTAATGCAATCTTTATTGCCGCTTTTACAGGCTGCGAACGAATATGATTTTATTGGTTACAAAGAACGCGGCGGTTATGTATCCAACAATTTTATGGCAGCAAAACCTGCAGGCATCATTGCTGCATCTTATTACAATACTATCTGCAATATCCTTCGTTCAAATCAAAAAATAGAATGGCTTACACTCGGTTCCAATGCGCTTACTTCAACCATTAATACAAGCAATGTTGCCTGGCTTGAACTAAATGTTGAAATGGTACAACCCATTTGCTGGAGTGATCCAAAAGCTTTTTTTACAACCAGGAGTGATGAAGAACATGAAAGCGTTTTTAATGCTTCCTCTTATTGTTATATGCTCTCTGCAAATATGGTTGGTGGTTATGGGCATGAACATACCGGGGCAGATCTTTTTGATGAACACAGCTTCTTTATGTTCCTGTTAAAAAAATCAAATGAAAAAAATGAAATCTCACAACTTATGAATATAGCGCACCGCAAAAACACTGACGATGATCATTGGGTAATTCCTGAAGTTATCCATCATGATATGTACCGCATAAAAAATACAATATCCAAAAGGGAGCCGCCGTATTCAACCTATGTGATTGATTGCGGCGCGCACATCGGGGCTTTCTCTGTTATGTGCTCAACGTATTTGAAGAATGCGGAAGTAATTTCTTTTGAGCCGAATCCCGACAGCTTTTTTTATCTTAATAAAAATGCACAAAGCTTTCGCGATATAAGGCCTTATCAGAAAGCAGTTGATTTTAAAGACAGCACGCTCAGTTTGTATCCGCCTGATCAAAGCGACTGGAGCGGCAGATGGTCTTGCCTGCCCAATGCGAATGAACCAATAACCGTTGAATCGATCAACCTGTTTTCATTTATCAAAAATCTTGACAAGCCTGTATTTATTGTAAAGATGGATCTTGAAGGATATGAAGAAATGATCATCAACAACGCAACCACAGAAGACCTTTCCTTAATAAATACATTGATACTCGAAACGCATACAGATGGTTTTGATCATCAGAAATTAACCGATGCAGGATTCAGGTTATTGTTTCATCCTGATATATCATCCGCAAGGCAATTTGTGTATGCAAGAGAAAATTAAGCGTTGGTGAATTAATTGTTTGGGCTGCCAACTAATGAACTCTGATCGGTCTTTATTGAGTCGTCCCGCACGTGTGCATTGGCGTTAAGCTAACTTTCTTCTTACATCACTAAAATAATTATTATATGCTCAAGCCGCATGGCTTCGTTGTCTCAACGGCGCTGCTTTCGCTTCTTTGAAAAAAATTTCCTTCGGATTTTTTTCAATCTCGCCTAAGGCGAGACCGAACCGAAAGAGGCGCCTTATGTGACAACTGGTAACAACCTGAAATTGCAAGCGCTAATTACTCTGAAACTCAAGCTGGTTTTATATTTAAAGCGATTACAGCTATTTCTTGACTTGACGCATATGCGCACGTATGGGATACTGTATATCATTATACAGCTTTCGATTTACACTTATAGTTTAACGCAGGTCTAAGTTAGAATAATCAGGAATTGTCATTGTAAAGGAACATTACAAAATCATTTTCCTTTACCGGATCATTCATGCGACTGAGAGATCTCTGGAAATTAAAGCGGAGAGCCAAAATGAAAATATTTTGCAATTCAATATCCGATAGATTATTTGAGTATTTTCTTTACTGCACGGTCAATTAAATAATAGCCTGTTGCATCTAAAAAAATCAGGAACAGAAAATTACTCCACTTTCCTTGCCTATCCTGACCTGAAACATTGGGAAAATAATCATAAAT
>JABDFS010000161.1 GCA_013286425.1 Bacteroidota bacterium | reverse complement strand
CGAAGGTGCACCTTCAATGTACAATGCATTTAAAGAAGGCCGCCCGGTTACACTTCA
Organism: Bacteroidota bacterium; assembly: GCA_013286425.1. Lineage (GTDB taxonomy): Bacteria > Bacteroidota > Bacteroidia > Chitinophagales > Chitinophagaceae > Parafilimonas. The sequence continues at coordinate 3,090 of JABDFS010000161.1, read as the reverse complement.
ATCGATTGATACATTTGTTGATGGTGCATCGGTAAAACGCACAGGTGATCTTACTTTTTCAATTTGCAAAGAAGTATTGGATGATCTTATTCTTGTGCCTGAAGGAAAAGTTTGTTCTACGATTTTAAAATTGTATTCAGAAGATGCCATCGTTGCCGAGCCTGCAGGTGCATTAACTGTAAGCGCTTTGAGTAATTTCATCGATGAAATAAAGGGAAAAATATAGTGTGTGTTGTAAGCGGGGGCAATAATGATATTGATCGCATGCAGGAAATAAAAGAACGTTCATTGCAGTATGAAGGATTGAAACATTATTTCCTTATTCGTTTTGCCCAACGCCCGGGCGCATTGAAAACTTTTGTGAATAATGTTCTCGGGCCCGATGATGACATCACCAGGTTTGAATACATTCAAAAGCATAATAAAGAAACCGGCCCTGCTTTGGTAGGAATAGAATTGAAAAGGAAGAATGATTATGACCTGTTGCTTCTCAATCTCAAAAAATATAATTTTAATTTTACTGAACTGAAAAAAGATGATGACATGTTTGGCTATGTTGTATAAACATCATCTTTATAAACCAACTGCCGTTAATTTAGCTGCTTAATTAAAGCTCTTGACAAAGGCCATTATTCCGTTTTATATTATTTGCCTGGTTCTATACATTTTCTTTACCAGGCAACCGGATTACCAGGATGGGGAATTTACTACCGGTGTTATACATTATGTAACCAATAGCAATAAGCAACTGTTACCCAAAGCCGTTTTTTCCACTTATGGTTCAAAGGATACTGTTGATGCATATTATCCGCTTCGCCGGTTGAAAGAAGGAACTGTTGTAAGAATTATTTATGATACATCCAATCCTTCAAAGGCAGCAGTATATAGCTGGTGGGGGTATTGGCTAAAATGGGATGAATTACTGGCATCAATTTTAATTCCTTTTATCTTATTGTACGCAGCAAAAGCTATAACTGCAAGTCCAACAGCAGAGGCACTTGTTGAAGAACTTGAAATGCGTGATAAACCTAAAAGAAAAAAATTTGATTAAGTATGAAAACAATCGCACTGCTTTTTTTCAGTAACACTTTTATGACGTTTGCATGGTACTGGCATCTTAAAGCAACTTCCACTCCATTGTGGAAAGTAATTTTAATAAGCTGGGGACTGGCTTTAATTGAATATTGCCTGGCAGTACCAGCCAATCGTATCGGGTTTGAAAAAGGATGGAATGGCTTTCAGTTAAAAATTGTGCAGGAAGTTGTTACGCTTATTGTGTTTTCCATATTTGCAGTCTTCTACCTGAAAGAGCCGCTACAATGGAAATATGCCATTAGCTTCCTGTTTATTTTGGGTGCGGTTTATTTCGCTTTTAAATAAGAAGCTTTTTGAATCAACCGCTGGCATAGCTAATTGCTAAAGCATGCCCAACTTACGAAATTGTGGTAAACAGGTTTTCTTTTCCAGTGCCTTTTATACCAAATACTATATTTTGACGGAAAATAATCGCTATTTCTACGGCATTTCTTCGGTACTATGGAGCGAACAAGTACCGAACAACTACCGAACAACTACCGAACAAATGAGCCTGCAGGTAGCTCTGTTCCAGCAGTGCCTGGTTGAAAAAGAATAAATAAAACTTGTAGGTATACAGTAGATATTGCCTGAACGTTATTCTTATAAACTGAGGGTCGGCTCTTATTGAATGTCGCCTGGCAGTATCAGCCAATCGTATCGGATTTGAAAAAGTATAGAATGGCTTTCAGTTGAAAATTATTCAGGGGCCCGTATATTTTGCTTTTAAATAAAAAAGAAGGGTGACCGCATCCCGCTGGCCACCCTGATTTAACCCTGCTGCAAAATTTTAAAGTATATCTTAAGAAGTTAATTGCGTGTTATGTAGTAGTAGACGATGCCTTTTCAAGATGGTTTAATCAGTTTAAAAATATTTTTTATTTTTTTTCCAAAGGGGTTAAAAGCCTGAACTCGTTTTTAGTTTTTTATTTTTGACCAATACTTATTTATATAATGAAACAACCGGTTTATATAGTTAATGCATTCACTAAAGATCTGTTTGGCGGCAATCCTGCCGCAGTTTGTCCTTTACAGGAATGGCTTCCGGATGAACTGATGCAATCACTTGCCGCACAAAACAATCTATCCGAAACAGCATTTATTATTGAGGAAGACGATCATTTTCGTATTCGCTGGTTTACGCCAACAAAAGAAGTAGAATTATGCGGGCATGCCACGCTTGCCAGTGCACATATTTTTTATACTGAACTGGCGCATGCTAAATCAGAAATATGGTTTGAATCGCTGAGCGGTATGCTTAAGGTAGCCCGTAAAAATGCCAATACTTACACGCTTGATTTCCCGGCAAATCCTCCTGAATCAGTCTCTGAGGTTCCTGAAGATTTATTTAAAAGCTTAGGAATTGATGCAGGGCAGGTTTATAAAAGCGCTTTTGACTATATGGTGGTCTTGCCTTCACAGCAAATAATAGAAACACTTAAGCCGGATTTTTCAAGCTTAGCAAAAATAAAAGCGAGAGGAGTTATTACTACTTCCAGGGGTAATGACGTGGATTTTGTTTCAAGGTGCTTTTATCCGCAATCCGGAATTGATGAAGACCCCGTTACCGGTTCAGCACATACAGTTACAACGCCTTATTGGGCTAACGAATTGGGCAAAATAACGCTTCAGGCAGTACAACTTTCAAAACGCAAAGGCCATATCGAATGCGAATTGAAAGGGAATCGCGTATTAATGAGCGGCAATGCTGTTACCTATCTTAAAGGGGAATATTTTATTTAATACACTGTGAGCAAACAATTAATTATTTATACTGATGGAGCGGCACGTGGTAATCCCGGCCCGGGCGGCTATGGAGCAATTTTGATTTGGGGAGATGTATCCAAAGAATTATCTGCGGGCTATCGTTTAACAACTAATAACCCATGGAACTGAGGGCAGCGATCGCTGTATTGATTTGTGTATCCTCTTGCAGGCAAAACAGTTAGGGAGCTGCCTGTACAAAACCAAAATATCCTTATTGTAGCGCATCTGCATGTTGATAATAACAATGTA
>JABDFS010000160.1:2138-3168 GCA_013286425.1 Bacteroidota bacterium | reverse complement strand
CTGGAAGAATTATTAAAACCGCCGCACGATCCTGTATTTACTATAAAAGAATTTTTAAAAATTGCAGAACAATTATCAGGCGCATTGGCGCATTGTCACCGCTTTAATGTAAAGCATGGTGATATTAAAAGCAATAATATAAAAGTGACAAAACAGGGACAAAAGAGGGACCAAAGAGGGACCAAAGAGGGAAAATTCCTCTCTTTAGTGTATCTTTTGTCTCTGTTTAACTTCTTTTTTATTATATTTTAATAACCTCATGCTTTGCTTAAAGTAACCCTTTATAAGCCCTGGAACTGTTTAAAATTCTTTCGCACAGAGAACATAGCGCTAACAGAGTTGTATTATTTCTGTGTGAAAAATTGTCAAAAAAGTTTAATTCATCTGCAATAAATCTGCAATAAATCTGCACTATCAGCGGTAAGTCTTATTAAAAATTTCATTTCTAAACAGCCTCTAAGCTGAACAATGATGCGCAGTACAAATATTGCAATCATGGCTTCCGTTGCCTCGCTCCTTGTTGTATCATTAATTTTATTCTGTATAACTAAACTCCAGCAACGCTGATTCACCTAAAATTATCTGATCACCCTCTTTTAAATGATAACCGATTCCCGTTGTGGTTAATTTTATTTCCTGTCCGTTTTCAGACTTTACTTTTACTTTGTTCGCCGGCGGAATTCCACCTTCATCTGCATACAAACAAAATGCTCCGTTATCTTCACTCCATTCAATATGCGCATGTTGCCTGCTTATTGATTTATTACTTTTGTTATCGCTGTTGTCAGGAAACGCAACTTGATTTTGCCTTAAATAACCTTCTGACACCTGTACATTTTTTTCGCGGCCAATATTGATCTTTTTTTTGTTTGATTGAATAGTATAGACTGCTTGTTCTGCATCCCCATTCAACACTTTTATATAAGCAACCACTTCTTTATGAACAGATGGTTTTTGTTTGGTTGATATAAATAAAGACACATCCAATTTTGAAGACTGAATAGCTTCTTCCGGCACTTCTTCATCAAAC
>JABDFS010000160.1:0-2128 GCA_013286425.1 Bacteroidota bacterium | reverse complement strand
TCAAGTGTTGCCGTTAAGCTTGCAGGCAAAGATGTTGTTCCGGTATTAATGCAAATGGGGTATATAAAAGGCTTTGACCTGAATCTTTCCTGTTCATTTATATGCACTGCACCTTCATATAAAAATTTATGTTGATCATCGCAGTTAATGTACAACTGCAATCCTCTTATATTTTCGCCTTCACCACTTTCTGCTTTTTTCAATTGCTCTTTTATAAAATCAAGCAGGTCGCTTCGGAGTGTCTTAATATCTTTCGGCGTTTTATTTTGTTTTAAGAAACTGAGCATATTTCATTAATTATTGATTGAAGAATTATTGTTGTGTGATCACTTCACGTGCATGCTGCTGATTATCGGTTAATAACTGATGATTAACCAACGGCTGACTATTATGTTTAACAGGAAGCTTCTGGTCAAAGCCTTTTATATACCCCATTTGCATTAATACCGGAACAACATCTTTGCCTGCAAGCTTAACGGCAACACTTGAGCCCTGGCAATTTTCTATACGCACGCAAACCACAACGTGCCCGCTGTCATTGGGTTTCGGCGCGAAGAAAACATACCAGCCATCGTTTATTCTTTCACTTTTCCATATGCGTTCGGGAGTTCCTGTTTTACCCGCAACACTAATTCCAAGCTTAGAAATTTTTGGAAGACTTTGTTCAATCATATACTTCGTCATCAGCTTTGCATAAGCAGAATCATCTGCAAGCGGAATGCCTTTTTCAAGTTGAGTTGCTTTGCCGTTTACACTTAGCACATAACGGTTCTGCATCATAGTGCCATTGTTTGCAATGCCTGATGCAATGCGCGCAACAGCAGCTGGTGTTGCAATCAATTCACCTTGTCCCCATGCCATACCTGAAACACCTTTGCCGCGTGTCCGTTTTATATTGTTAGGATCATAATGCTGAACACTTGTAAATTCTGTTTTGCGCCACAACTCTTTCCATTCTTCCTGTTGTTGTTTATTGTCAGCATCGTAATCATAATAATAACCACCAACACCATGTAAAAACATACCTGCTTTCAAATAGAGATCGCCCATGTATTCCTGCAATTGTTCTTCGTTGGCAAGTCTTATAAAAAATGAGTTATTTGATTTGATGATAGCCTGTTCAATAGTTATGTTACCTGCTTCATCGGGTTCATAACCTTTGGTACGGATAAGATCCTGCGGATGCACTACAATGACTTTTTTTGCAACAGCAATGCCTAATTTATTAAATGCTGCAAGTGATGTAACCAACTTTGCTGTTGAACCCGGTTGCGATGCAACAGTAAAACCAAGATCATTATCAGTTATCCATCCGGGTAATTGATTTTGTTCCTGCGGCGTAAGATTCAGCATATCCCAATCAGTCACCTGTGGCAAAGGATATGTTGCGGAAGCCAATACATCACCTGTTTTATCTTCCATCACTACAACAGAAACACGATTATTTTTTATTGAATCATCGCTTTGTAATGTTTGCTGAATTTTTGTTTGCAATGCAGCATCTAGTGTTAACTGTACATCACGGTTTTGTTGTTTGAATGAATCAACTTCAGCGCTGTTAATGCCTGCTTTCAACAATGGCGCCAATGCGCTGTAATCTTTTTTCTCAACTGTCATCTCAGTTGATGTGATTGGAAGAAAACGTTGCTCGCGATAGCGCGTTGCGGTTACAGAAAAACTATTTGCAGGAATGGGAAAGCCTCTCATTTCTGCAGCTTCGCGGTACTCCGCAAAATATCCATTCGATGCACCATTAAAAACATTGGTGTTGGCATCGCCTGTCCAGAAAAACATTTGTTGATTCAAAGGATAATAACGGTCTGATCTTTTATAAAACATTGCATCAATATCTTCCTGCGGAATGCCTAATGCAAGCAATGAATCGCGCTGTGTATTGATCAATTCCTGGTGGCTTGTTGCAAGAATTCTTCCTTTTCTATCCAATAAATTTCCTGCCTGCAGTTTGCTCATTAAAATATTAATGCGCGGATTGTAGCTGAACATTCTTGATCCGCTTTTGTCTGCAACCAATGCGGGCTGAACGATCCATTTTGTATTATCAAAAAGATATTTTGAAACGCTGACGCTTAACAAAACAATACTTGCACATGCGCCTAACAATGCAGGT
>JABDFS010000159.1 GCA_013286425.1 Bacteroidota bacterium | reverse complement strand
GATTATAAAGCTGGATGCATCCGGAGCAATACAATGGCAGAAAAGTTTCGGTGGCAGTTTCACTGATATTTTATCTTCAGTCAGGCAAACAAAAGATGGGGGTTATATATTAGGTGGTTATAGTTCATCAATAGTATCCGGAGATAAAACAGCACCCAATTATGGAGGTTTCGATTATTGGATAGTAAAAATAGACTCAGCCGGAAATAAACTATGGGACAAATCATATGGTGGCACTGATTGGGACGATTTGTTTGATCTTGAATTAACCAGTGATGGAGGTTATATATTGGGCGGATCTTCTTACTCTTATACGCATGCACCCAATGCCCAGGATTACTGGTTAGTGAAAACGGATAAGAATGGTGTGGTGCAGTGGAGCCAAAATTACGGTGGTACGAGCAGCGATAATTTAGCTAAAGTAAAACAAACTGCAGACGGTGGTTATATTTTGGGAGGTTCATCTCTTTCAGATATATCAGGAGATAAAACCTCACATAATTTGGGGGGTGATGATTATTGGATAGTAAAAACAAATGCAACCGGAAATATTGAATGGGATAAAACAATTGGAGGTAACAATTGGGAGGAGCTGCATGATATTAAACAAACAAGTGATAAAGGTTACATTGTAACAGGAGGCTCAAGTTCAGGTATTTCCGGAGATAAGACTGAAAATTCAAGAGGGTATTATGATTATTGGACTATTAAACTGGATAGTAACAGCAATATACAGTGGGACAAAACAATTGGCGGTAGTGATGACGATATTGCTACATCGGTTAGCGAGGCTGGCAGTGGCAATTATTTAATAACAGGATATTCTGCATCCGGGAAAAACTGGGAAAAAAAATCTGTAAGCAGAGGTTCGAATGATTACTGGACAGTATTGTTGCGAAATACAGCCGGATCAATTGCAACGGGCAACTTAACTACAAGTATAACTAATACTTTGGTTAGCGTTCTTCCAAATCCTGCAACAAATAATCTTAGAATTGAGCACTTGCCAACAGGTAAAACCAATATTAGCGTTGTTGATCTTTCAGGATTAGTAAAGCTTCACGCAGCTACAACAAACTCATCATACAATTTAAATATCAGCTCACTTAAAGCTGGTAATTATATTTTAAAACTTGAAACAGGCAAAACAGTTGTAAGCAGGCATTTTATTAAAGAATAATTTCTGTTGAGTATAAATTATACTGCCAACATAAATACTTTCACAAGTAAGATTAATACAAAGCCGAGTCAGTAGTGTTCTATCGAAGCAGGATATTATGATAAAGCTAATGTGCGTTGTATAAGATCTGCCTTTTGATATCATAATTCATATACAAAAACAGTTCTGTTGTAGTGAAGCCTCCATTGCAAAGCTGTTGTGTGTGGTATGAGGCCTCACGTTTCAGCGCTGGTAATTCATGCAAGAAGGCACTCCAGTCACACCAATACATAAACCTGCTACAAAATCAATACTTTTATAATCCACGCTTATTAAAAATCTGTATGAAAAAAAATCTTCTCTGCATCATTTCGATTGTGTGTTTATTGTTGAATGCAAAAACTTATGCGCAAAACAATAATGACACACTGCAAAGAAAATGGTGGAAAGAAGCGATCGTTTACCAGATCTATCCGCGCAGTTTTAAAGATGCAGATGGCGATGGCATCGGCGATCTGAAAGGCATTATTTCAAAACTGGATTACATAAAAAGCCTTGGCGTTACCATGGTTTGGCTGAACCCGATCTATAGTTCACCCAACGATGATAATGGTTATGATGTGAGCGATTACCGTAACATCATGAAAGATTTTGGAACAATGGCCGACTTTGATTCATTGCTGAAAGGGCTGCATGAACGCGGTATAAAATTCGTGATGGATTTAGTAGTTAATCACAGCAGTGATGAACATGAGTGGTTCAAACAGGCAAGCAGTTCGCGCGATAATCCTTACAGGGAATATTATCATTGGTGGAATGCAGAAGATGGCAAGCCGCCTTATCGTTACAGTTTGTTTGATGTGAACCATGATGCATGGAAATATGATTCAACCACCAACTCTTATTACTTACATTATTTCTCGCGCAAGCAACCCGACCTTAACTGGGAAAATCCAAAACTGCGGCAGGAAGTTTATGATATCATGAAGTTCTGGGCTGATAAGGGCGTTGATGGTTACAGGTTAGATGCATTTGGTTTTGCTGCGAAAGACACTACCTGGCCACAATTTCCCAAAGGCTTTGAAAAGCATTTCTCTTTATATTATTCCATGCAGGGAAACCTGCATGGTTATTTGCAGGAGATGAACAAGGAAGTGCTAAGCAAATATGATGTGATGAGCGTTGCGGAAGGTACCGGTAATACACTGGAAGACGCGCATAATATGGTGGATGCAAACCGCCATGAATTAAATATGGCTTATCCTTTTGAAGGCGTTGACATCGCAAAGCCCGAAGGTTACAGCTTATTGCATTTTAAAGAAGTGTTCAGCAAGTGGGACAGTACGTTTGAGCATGACGGATGGGTTGCTGTTTTTTTGGCCAATCATGACCAGGCAAGGATGGTTACAAGATTTGGAAATGACAGTGCGCCCTATCGTGCGTTGTCGTCGGAAATGCTTACCACATTTATCATGACAATGCGTGGCACTCCGTTCTATTATAACGGTGATGAATTAGGCATGACGAATATTCGCTTTTCTAAAATTGAAGATTATAACGATGTAGGCACACGCAACGAATATCAATATGTAAAAAATAATGGCGGTGATACAACTGCATACATACAACGCAAAGCATTTGAAAGTCGTGATAACGGCCGTACGCCTTTTCAATGGAGCAATACAAACAATGCAGGTTTTACAGCAGGCAAGCCGTGGATAAAAGTAAATCCAAACTATACCATCATAAATGAAGCAGCGGAAGAAAAAGATCCGAATTCAATATTGAATTATTTCAGAAAGGTTGTGCAGTTGAGAAAAGATAATCTTGTGCTGGTGTATGGAAAATATACTTTGCTTGATAAAGGCAATCCGAAAGTATATGCTTACACAAGAGAAGGGGAAGGTGAAAAGTTACTGGTGGTTTTAAATTTTTCAACCACATCATCAACAACTGATATTGGAATGAATATTTCAAATGCAAAGTTGTTGCTCAACAATTATAAAGATGCACCTTCAAATAATATAACTGCTTCAACCGTTACATTGCGGCCTTATGAAGCATTGGTGTATAAACTTTATTGATTGCAATTATTT
>JABDFS010000158.1 GCA_013286425.1 Bacteroidota bacterium | reverse complement strand
AATGGCCAGATAAACTGGCAGGAAAGAGCCCTGGCACTGAACGACGCCATTGAAATATTCAGGGGTAAATGGAAGTTTTATATTTTAAAAAGTCTTTCGGGAGGTCCAATGCGTTTTAAAGATTTGCTGGAACGAACTAAGATCAGCCCCAAAGTGTTAACTCACGAACTAAGAGAATTAGAGCAAAATTTATTGATCACCCGCACCATCCAAAACACAAAGCCAGTTACTGTTGAGTATGCAATTACAGCATATGCAAAGGAAACAAGATGGGTAATGGAAGCATTGATAACATTTGGTGAGAAACACAGAGGTAAGATTAAGGAACACATTAGTTCCATTATTTAACTTTCTATAGTTTGAATGTAATATGATTTAACAAATAATAGTTCGTTAAATCCCCGGGAGCAAAGCCCGGCGCAACCGCTCTATTTCTTTTCCTAACGTTTGTTTTTCTATTTCAGATTTTGTTAACGCAATAGCCTTGTTATAGTGGCTGATGGCTTCGCTGAGATCTGTATCAGCATATAGATACCCCAGCATTGAATGATAGTAGTTTTTGTTATCAAGGTTTAGTTTTTCTACTTCAGGTATGGCATTTTGATACCCATAAACTTTGGCAAAAGCAAATGCACGGTTTAGTGCGATTACTGATGAATGTTCTATCAGTATAAGCTCATTATATAGCTTTAAAATATGCTGCCATTTATCTTTGCCGGTTGGCGTGGTATGCCAATAAGCAATAGCCGCTTCTATGTGGTATTTCGAAAGCGCATCGCCAGTACAGGCAGTTATTAAATAATAGTTTCCTTTTTCTATCAATTCATCATTCCACAAACTTTTATCCTGTTCCTCAAAAAGGATTGCTTCACCACTATCGCTTGTTCTTGCATCAAGGCGCGAGCTTTGAAAGCACATCAGAGAGAGTAATGCATTGGTTTCTGTTGTATTAGTCAATCGATTTTGAGTAAGTATGAATGCGAGCCTGATAGCTTCCGAACAAAGGTCTTTTCTTATTAATTGATTGTTGGTTTTGGAAAAATAACCTTCATTAAACAATAGGTATAAGGTTTTTAAAACCGTATCTAACCTTAATTTGATTTCAGACTCACTTAAAATTTTGATTTGGAAATTGCTAGTACGCAGATTGGCCCGTGCCCTCAGTAAACGTTTTTTTATAGTTTCAGCTTTTGTTAAAAAGGCGTTCGCAATTTCTTCTACACTAAAGCCGCAAAGAATTTGAAGCGCTAAAGAAATTTGAGCTTCGGGTGAGTTTTCAGGGTTGCAGACTGCAAATACCATTGCTAACTGGCTGTCTGTTATATTTTGATTACTGAATTCAAAACATTTTTCAGTCTCTATATCATCCGATTTTATAGCGTCTTTGATTTTTTTTTCAAAGATCGAATTATGCTTAAAATAGTCTTTGACTTTATTTTTCGCAACGGTATAAAGCCACGCCGCAGGGTTTTCCGGAACTCCCTTAATTCCCCAAACTTCGGTTGCTTTTAAAAAGGTTTCGCTCGCAATATCTTCCGCAATTTCCAGGTGGGTTAAATCAAAAGAATTACAGAGTACAGCAATAATTTTGCTATACTCTGTTCTGAATAAGTGCGGAATTAATTCATTTTGCTGCATAATGTAAAAGCCCAGGCAAATTTATAAGGGCAATGCAAAACTGTTACAATACGTTAATTTCCCTGATCTCTACGTTTCCTCCTATAAATAATACCGGGCAGCCCTTTGCAAGCTCAGTTGCTTCTTCAAGAGATTCCGCTTTTACAAGAGAATAACCTAAAATGGATTCTTTTATCTCGGTATAAGGCCCGTCGGAAATAATACCGTCACTTTTTAATACTTTTCCTGTGCTTACTAAGCGGTTTCCTCGGTCAACTAATTTACTTTGGGCTGCAATACCTGAGATCCAGTTCATCCATTTTTGAACCGAAGCCTGCATATCTTCCGGCGATGCTTTAGGGATGGTTTTTAAGTCTGTTCTAAAGACTAATAAAAAATCTTTCATTTTTTTTAAATTTTATTGTTATGCCTTAATAACGATTGAGGTTTCAGAACGGGGACAAAATTGATTCAGTTTTCCTATTAACATATGCCAATTAAATAGCTGCCTATTTTATCATAAATATAACAAACAGCTATAAATCTTAACAGTTCATATTTGAACAGCAAGTTCATCGTTTTATTTTTCACTTCGGCTGCTGTTAAACGAGTCTCTCCATATTTTCCATCCCTTCTCTGTTTTTTTCCAAAGCCTGAGAAATTTACCATCGTTAAACTCAATATTATCTGCATTATACAGTTTGCAGAAACCTATCTCCGCCACAATGTCTTCGCTTATCCCATACACGTCAATGGTAATAAACTTCCCATTTCTTATCCCAAATTGATTGTATGCCGTTTTAAAGAAATCGCCTGGTGCATCCGGGCCACATAGCGTTGGCGTATTGGGCGGCATTATCCAGCAATCTTCTGCATACAGATTGATAAATGTGGATGCGTCGTTTTTTGCAAAAGCCCGGAAGTATAATTCATTGCTTTCAGCGATTGCCTTTTTAGCTTCTTCAAGAGCTGCTTTTGAATTTGATTGTGCCGATACATATCCTAAAGGCAGCATTGACATAACTGCCCAATAAACACCGATAAATATTTTTCTTCCTTTCATTTTATTCAATAATTTAAAAGCCCTTGCAAGTCGCAAGGGCCATAAAACAATTACAATACTTAATGATAAATAATGCTAGTATTTCAGTTTACTATCAGGCAATCATTCCGGCTGTCAGGTTAAGAACGGTTCCGGTTATGGCGCTTCCTTCATCAGATACTGCAAAAATTGTTGCATCTGTCAGTTCTTTCAATGTAGTTAAGCGTTTTCTGTGTGTGCCGCCCGCTACCATTCCATTAAACTGTTCAACTGTTATCCCTTGTGCCTTTGCCTGGGTTTCAAAAAGTTCCTTGAAAGCCTCTTCAATAATTGGTGTTTCCGGTATGGCAGTGGTAAACAGGCAAACTGTTCGTACTCCATGCTCTCCGCATTCCACAGAAAAGGAACGGCAAAGGCTTTCCATTGCAGCCCAGGCAGGTCCCCGGCCACCCGCCAACGGGGCACTTACCCTGCTCAGGTTTGCTGTATGCATGGCGATCACCCCGCTCCCCTGTTTAACCATGCGGCGTGCTGCTGCTTTTGCAGTAATAAAATGCGATTGTGTATATGTAGTAACCGGAATAGCGAACTCCTCTGCCGAAAGTTCAATAAGCGGAACATGCCCAACATCTTTTTGAGCAATACCA
>JABDFS010000157.1 GCA_013286425.1 Bacteroidota bacterium | reverse complement strand
GCAGGGAATAAAACCTGTAAAGAATTATGCAGCGGCATTCAGATCAAAAGTTGTGGTGCTGTTATGCATGCAATATGCTTTATGGAGTATCGGCGTGTATGGTTTTGTAATATGGCTTCCTTCCATTATTAAAGCAGCGCCGCAAATGAGTATTATCAAAACAGGATGGTTATCTTCTCTTCCTTATGCATTCGCTATTATTGGCATGATCACCGCTTCTTATTTTTCTGATAAAATATTGAACAGGAAAATATTTGTATGGCCTTTTTTATTGATCGCATCACTGGCATTTTATGGTTCATATTTAGTTGGCACAAACAACTTCTGGTTGTCGTTTGTACTGCTTGTAATTGCAGGGATGATGATGTATGCGCCGTATGGGCCTTTCTTCGCGATCATTACAGAAATATTACCTGCAAATGTTACGGCAGGCGCAATTGCATTGATCAATAGTTTTGGCGCTTTGGGTTCATTTGCCGGGTCTTATTTTGTTGGATATTTAAATGGAACTACAGGAGGTTTCGGAGCTTCTTATATTTTTATGGCAGCATCATTATTGCTTTCAGCTTTCATTACTTTAATCGCTGTAAAACCACAAAGCATCGTTCAAAAACATGAATTATCAAAAACTGTTGTATAGTTTTATAGCAGTTTTAAAACCTGGCAACATGAAAAAAATAATTCTCTCTTCCATCATTATTCTTTTAATATTAAGCACACAATTAAATGCACAAACAACTTCACCGGCATTAACAAATAAACAATTGAATGAATTGGCAGGTTCAAAATTGCAACCAGATGAATCAATTAATAAAGCAGCGTTTGCAAGACAGTATCAACTGCATAAAGATTATTGGGATGAAGCGTTTGCTTTTTTAAAAGATCACGATCTTGATACGATGAGCGTTGGAAAATATGCTATAGACGGTGATAATGTTTATGCTACAATAACGCAGAACCCAACTAAAGATATGGACAGCACAAAATGGGAATCGCACCGTAATTATACAGACCTGCAAATGGTGATCAGCGGTGAAGAAAAGATAGGTATTGCTGATATAACAAAGCTGAATGTTATTAAGCCTTATGATGCGTCAAAAGATGTGGCGAATTATTCCGGCGATGGAAGTTTTTATGCTGCAATGCCCAACACTTTTTTTCTCTTCTTTCCTTCAGATGCACACCGGCCCAATATTACAACCAACGGAAATAAGCCTGATAAAAAGATCGTGATAAAGATCAGGTATACAGAGTGAGACCGGTTTGTTTTTATTTATTTCTTTCCTTTTAGATCCTTTACCAAGGGAATATTTTATTAGAAGAAGCAATTCGTGAAGAACACAACCGGCGGCAGCATTGTATGACAGTACCTTGCACTAATGGGAGATATAAACAAGCATTGTTTATTGATTTGCCATAGGTATGCATGCCTTTAACATAGGAGTTCATCAGCTATAGGTCAGCTATATGTTAGCTATAACTCAGCTATATGTTGGCTATAAGTCAGCTTTAGAGCTTAAAACTTTTTATCTACCAACTCTTCAATCACTTTGGGAAAGTATTCATACTCCAGTTCATGAATACGTTTGGCTAAACTTTCTGTGGTATCGTTTTCATACACAGGGCACGCAATCTGAAAAATAGTTTTACCATTATCGTACAACTCATCTACAAAATGTATGGTAATGCCGCTCTCTTTTTCTTTGGCAGATAAAACGGCTGCATGCACAAAATTGCCATACATGCCCTTGCCGCCATATTTTGGTAAAAGCGCCGGATGAATGTTTATTATTTTATTGGGATAAGCAGTAATTACAACTGAAGGTATTTTCCATAAAAATCCTGCAAGCACAATAAAATCAATTGCGAGATTTTTTAGTTCGGATATATAACCATCGCCTCTGAAAAACCTTTCTTTTTCAATTACCAGTGATGTGATGTTGTTTTTTTCGGCAACATTTAAAACGCCTGCATTAGGATTATTGCTTACAATAAGCGTAACGTTTGCAGATTGCTTCTGTTTAAAATACTGAATAATATTAGCGGCATTGGTGCCGGTTCCGGATGCAAAAATGGCAATGTTTGTTTTATTTGAAGATTGCATTGAAGATTGCAAATTAAATACATTAGAAGCGCTTAACTTACATATTCATTATGGTTAAAAAAAATTTTTAATGAAATGTGAATTGTCAGCATCGTGTCATATTTTTGCCGCTGTCGAAGAATTTCCCAACATCGCAATAATCAGCTTTGTGATATGTTCAAATTAAGACGAGTAATTACTACAGCTACAACAATTAAGTCCATCTTTTTATTAACAGGTTTGTTCCTTTCTTTTGCTTCATTTGCACAGGATGGTCATGCATTGTTCTCAGCTAACTGTGCATCCTGTCATGCTGTAAATAAAGTATTGACAGGCCCGGCTTTGGCGGGCGTTGAAGACCGCTGGCCAAGCAGGGCAAAGATTCATGACTGGGTGCATAATCCTCCAGGCTTTATGAAGACTGATCCCTATACATCAGGTCTTCACAAACAGTTTGGCATTGTAATGACCCCCTTCCCGCAATTGTCAGATAAAGACATTGATGCAATTCTTGATTACGTAAAAACTGTTCCTGTTACTCCGCCTGGTCAACCCCCAATAGGCCCAACCGGCACTGAAGATGACAGCGATAAAACACTTTTATTTGGCGTACTTACTTTAATACTTGCCATCGTTGCATTTACTTTATTATACATTAACGCCAATCTTAAAAAGATGGCGGATGATAAAGAAGGCGTTCCCGCACATGAGCCTATTCCTTTCTACAGGAATAAATCCTACATCACTATTTTCACACTGGTTCTGTTTCTTATTGGTGGTTATCTTCTGACAGAAGGTGCTGTTGGATTAGGCCGCCAGCAGAAATACGAGCCACGTCAACCAATATTCTTCTCCCATAAAGTGCACCCGGGGGTAAACCAGATAAACTGCCAGTATTGCCATATCGGTGTTTACCAGGGCAAACAGGCAACCATTCCTTCAGTAAATATTTGTATGAACTGCCACATGGCAATTAATGAATATAAAGGAACTACAAAGCTTATTGATGCTGAAGGCAGAGAGGTTAACGGTACTGCTGAAATTCAAAAGCTGTACAAGTATGCAGGCTATGAACCGGGAAAACCCTGGGACGCAAGCAAAGCGAAACCAATTGAATGGGTGCGCATACATAACCTGCCTGACCATGTTTACTTTAACCACTCACAGCACGTGAATGTTGGTAAAGTACAATGCCAAACGTGCCATGGCGAAGTAACCAGCTACAATG
>JABDFS010000156.1:72-3414 GCA_013286425.1 Bacteroidota bacterium | reverse complement strand
CAGGCGGAGTGCGTCTTTCTGTAAATGATTATTCCACTATCACACTACAGGGAGATTATTCCAACCAGGGAACTTATAATGAAGTTATCGCTGGTGCAACCTATGCAAGAAAAATCGGCGATGATTATGACAATCCTGATTATGTAATCCAGTTTGGTGGTTACATAAGATGGCAGGATGCTTTTATACCTGTTGTTGAGATAGATTATAATCCTTTTGCAATTGCTTTCAGCTATGATGTAAATACATCAACTCTAAAAACTGCAAGTGAATACAGAGGCGGATTTGAGATATCACTAACTTATGCAGGTTTTCTTGATAGGAACAACAGTACAAAGAATGCCGTATTGTGCCCTAAATTTTAAATTTGAATTGAATCAGCAAAATCATAAAGTTTTGTAAAATTCTGTATTTCAGCCTGTAAACGGTTTCTTATTTGGTCAAACTAATAAGATCGTATAACTTTATAATCTGAAATATGAATAAAACTTTTACACTTAAATTTTTTAATA
This sequence comes from Bacteroidota bacterium, assembly GCA_013286425.1. Lineage (GTDB taxonomy): Bacteria > Bacteroidota > Bacteroidia > Chitinophagales > Chitinophagaceae > Parafilimonas. Next base: position 2,902 of record JABDFS010000156.1, on the reverse strand, counting down.
ATCTCACCAAACTTCTCCTGGTAACAGTTGTTGTATGCTTAACAGCATTTAAACAGCCGGAGACAGTAAATTCTATCGGTGGCATTCAGACTAAAACGATTAAGTGCTATCCTAACCCGGCAGTTTCATTTATAAATTTTGAATTTCCTGATGATTACGTTTCAAAAAATTACATTTTACAGGTATATAGTTTTACCGGTAAAAAAAATGTATGAAATGAATGTAAATACCATCAAAACAACACTGACTTTTACAAACGATTTTTATCGCGGAATTTATATTTATCAGGTGCAGGATAAGACAGGCAGGATATTAGAAACAGGTAAATTCCAGGTGAACAGATAATAATTATAATCAATAAATTATTTAAGCTTAATGTTTATGCATTAAGCTTTTTTTTTGCCTGTATACATAAACATCTTACTGATAACTTTGCCTAAACCATTCCTGTATTTTGAATATTCTTCAAAACATTTCATTAAAGCAATACAACACGTTTGGTATTGACGCATCTGCTCAATACTTCGCCCCATTTTCAAGTATTGATGAAGTGCAGCAATTGCTCGGTGATAAAAAGTTTTCGTCAGTTCCAAAATTTATTCTGGGCGGTGGCAGCAATATTCTGCTTACAAAAAATGTTGATGGCCTTGTTTTAAAAAATGAATTAAAAGGTATTGAATTAATAAAGGAAGATAAGCGGCACATTTATGTAAAAGCTGCAGCAGGAGAGAACTGGAACAGTTTCGTGATGCATTGCATTCAACACAATTATGCAGGGTTGGAAAATTTAAGTTTGATACCCGGCAATGTTGGCGCTTCGCCTATGCAAAATATCGGCGCGTATGGTGCAGAACTGAAAGATGTTTTTGAAAGCCTGGAAGCTTTGAACCGCAACGATAACAGGATAGTTGAATTTACTGCAAATGATTGTGCATTCGGTTATCGTGAAAGCGTTTTTAAACGAAAATATAAAGACCGGTTTATAATACTTAATGTGATATTCAGATTAGATAAGGTTCCTGTTTTCAATACTTCTTACGGCGCTATTGAACAGGAACTTGAAAGAATGAATGTAAAAGAGCTTTCTGTTAAAGCCGTATCTCAGGCAGTTATAAATATCCGCAGCAGCAAATTGCCAGACCCAAAACAAATAGGTAATGCCGGCAGCTTTTTCAAAAATCCAACTATTGAATTAAGAGCATACCAGTCACTGCAACATTCATATTCCAATATGCCGCATTATGCAGTTGGCAATGATCATGTAAAGATCCCTGCTGCATGGCTTATAGAACAATGTGGATGGAAAGGTTATCGCAGCGGAGATGCAGGCGTACATTTAAAACAACCATTGGTTCTTGTAAATTATGGCAATGCAAACGGTGAAGAGATTTATGATCTTTCAGAAAAAATCCTTCAAAGCGTTAAACAAAAATTTGGAATTCAACTGGAAAGGGAAGTGAATATTATTTGATAACTTAACGTAACGTCAGTTCGGTAAGGAATCAGAAACTTGTACAAGCCTTATATAAACCTGCTTTTTCGTTCCATTGGAACAATTCGCTGGTAGCTGAACCGGCATAAAGGCCAGGTGTTCCGGTAGGAACGCCCGGATGTTGAAAAACAATGATTTTCTACCTGCGAAAGCCTTTTAATATTCCAAGGTTTCGAACGGTTCAAACCGCACGCTACCTGCAGGCTTTTATTTCGCATCGTTCATATTAAAGGATATGCTATGGCCCTTATCATGCTGCAGGCAACTGGCTGTATACTTCATAAATGCTCCAAACATTCTTGCGGCATGATTCATTCATCCTTCGTTCATCTTACGTTCATCCTTCGTTCATGTTGCGTCTTTTATTCCCGGAGTGGAAAGAAAAAATTGAAGCAGGGGAAAAGCAAATAGCTGGTGTACCAAATATAAGCCATCAACCGGAAGGTATTCAATTTAAAAGGTAAAAATCATGCAGCTGATTTTATTAATTGAATACAGCAGGTAAATCCGTATTGGCACTTCAGTATAATCACATATTCTATATAAGGGGCACATATAAGCTGGTTGCGGTGAACCCTGCCCGCACGGTTGAGGGATAAGTTATTTCTATATCACCTTGAGCAGATAACATCCAAACTTCACGTTAACTTATCATTTATTGTATGCGTAGGTATTAAGGTATTCAAAGTCAGAGGTGAGTTCGCCTTGTTTTAAAATAGTAGCATTATTTATCACACGGCTGCCATTTACATAATCCCCCAATACATGTTTAATTAATTGCTCACCGAAAAAACGGCTTGCATCTCTTGGTAATTCATTAGGTAAATTTCCTACGGCCATTACATCAATTCCTGTTTGTAAATAAGCGGCCGTGCGTTGTGCAGTTAATCTGTCAACACCATAAACCGGGTTTTCAATTGTGCAATCACCAAAATTAATTGGTATGCTTCCGTTGGTATCATCTGTTATATCGGCAATGGTAACAATTTTAAAATCAGCAGCTTTTATATCTTCACTTTCAAACAAACGCGGAATATCTGCATCCCAGTAAACACCATTCATTAAAATATCTGTTTGCGCGCAATAAGGCCTGAACAGGCATTCATAATCCTGTGGATTGTTATGAAAGTCTTCACGTGTATAGGTGCGTTTCTCTTTGTGCGTATACAAATCAGATCCTTTTAAATGAACATACACAGGATAAGAAAATTCCTTGCTTAAATATTCATCAGGCTCTACTTCCTGCACATCCATTAAATTCATTATTTCAAGAATGCCATGTGCAACACGGCCGCTTCCGGTAACGGCAATTTTTATCGGGGGAAGTTTTAATCCGAA
>JABDFS010000155.1:585-3447 GCA_013286425.1 Bacteroidota bacterium | reverse complement strand
CTATAAATAATCAACAGCGCTTGGATTCGTTAAAAACAGGGACTGAAAAAATAATTAATAATAACCGGCCTATATTAATTAACTTCTTACGCGCTATTACTGGCGATAAAGATATTCAACGAAATTACAGTTCGGTTTCAGCAGACCTTAATTTAACTGGAAACCTTGCAACAAATTCGTCTAACATTATCCAATTTCAAAACACTATTGCACAGGCAGAAGCGGCCTCACTCTCTTCTTTACATATACCTTCTGAGGCTGAAATTATTGATGCGATAGCGATTTATCTTGCCGGGCGTATAAAACAGGAAACTGTGCTTTGGTTTTTTGATAACATTACCAAAAATGCCAGCCATTATGAATTGATTAAAACCTTCTTTCCAAATTCACTTGCTTTATTACAAAGCCGCGAATCTTATGAAGTGCCTAATATGGGATCGCAATGGCGCTACGCCTTGTCAAAAGATTTTGTTCAAATGCCGAGAAATGTTTTAACGAGTGACTGGCTTAAAAAAAGGCTTCCCGCTAATTCCGACGGGTACCTGGATTATATAAAAGGCGCAGCCGATATGGGCGATCTGATTATAAAGCAATATTCCTATAACCAGATGATTAAAACACTTTACCTGGAAGATGCCGGGAAAAATACAGATACATCTTTTCTTCAGTTTAATGATTTCATAAGTCTTTTATATGCTGTAAATACTGAACTGTTTATTCCGGATTCAGCTGCAAAGTTCAGGATGCTGGGTTATGAAGATTTCCGGAATATGACCGGCGATCAGATTGAAATAATGCTCAGTTTAATTGATATGAAATATGGGCATGTAATAGGTAAGTTTTTTGATAAATTGAAGGCAGCCAATTTTTCATTACAGGATGCTTCTTTAGAAAAATCATTCAAAGCAGAAGATATAAGGCGCTGGTTTGGTAAAATACAAATAGCCGTTTCGCAAATAGAAACAGCACGCCAGGCTTTTATTAAAAGCCAGAATGGTCAGGATAATATAAGTAATGCAAGTTTTTTCACTTCCAATACTGTATGGAATGCCACAGATGCTTTATTACATTTGTTTATAAACGAAGCGAATAGCAATATTTTGTCTCCACAAATGCAGAAAGCTTCTGTTTATTTAGATTACATTGACCAGCTTCACGAAACATATAACCTGGTATCGAATAAAAATTTTGCAGGGGCAGTGCAAAACATACTAAATCTTGTTGATACAATTTTTTATGGCAATGAAAACCGTACCTTAACATTGAAGAGAGTTAATATTGATGCTTCCGTAGATTCTTTAATATCTAAAGCAGTTAAAAAAGATAGTAATCCGAATTGGAAGGTTTTCACTTTGCAAAGCGGACAGACGAATAGCGAAATATCAAAACTTTTGCCTGCTACAATTCCAATATCGGATTTAGGAGCTGACACAGCCAACATCACCTTAAAAGGCTTAAAAACAAAAACCGGCAAAGATTCTCTTTTAAAAATAATTATTACATCGCGAAAAAATAATGATTCATTAATAACCTTCAGGTTTTCCACTGATACTTTAAAGTTAAGTTTTACATGTGCTTATTATGCTGATTCTGTGTTTTATAAAGACCTGAATTTTTCCTTTCGAAAAACAAAATTAGATAGCATTGGTAGTTTTATATTCACAAAAACAAGCCCATTTGCGTCAATAATATTTCAGAATGAAAGACAGGCAATTGTGTCAATAAGAAAGCTTGCAGGGTTCTTAAATGATGCTGCACTGGCAAAAGATGACAAGCAACTTGCCCGCGTTGTACAATCTTATGCTATGCCGCCTGGTTCTTACAGAAGAAAAAGAAATAACTGGTGGAGTTGGGACCTGACTGCTATTGCCGGGCCATATGGGGGATATGAATTTATAAGCAGAGCTCCTGACCTAAGTTCTAAATTGAAAAACGGGTTTGTATATGGATTCACGGCACCAATAGGAATTTCTTACTCATTTACTACAAGTCGCAAATTAGAATATGCTACTAAGAGTAAGTTTTATTCTATTACAAATAAAGATTCACTTCCTTCAGACTATATTTTAAATCCTGATAAGATAAGGTACACAACAAAAGGTCATTTGGAATTACGATCGGCAACTACTTTTACGTTTACGTTTAGTTTATTGGATTTAGGCGCTCCTGTAGCTTATCGGCTGGGGCATGCTGCAGATTCATCTTTGCCACAGGATGTAAAATTTGCCCAGTTCATCAGTCCCGGATTTAATGCATCAGTAGGAATAAAAGGAACTCCACTTATTGTTGGCGTTGGTTACGAATACACACCGCAGCTAAGAACCTTTAAAAACCAACCAAGTGATGAGCCTTATAGTGCACATAGAATTTATGCTTCCATAATGTTTGATATTCCAGTTATTAATATCGCAGAAAGTAATAGTTCAATAAAACGAAAAAAGTAATCTTCCATTGCAGCGCGGTCTTCATAGTTCCTCGTGCATTAGATGAGAATCTGCGTTTCACAGCTATCAAACTACACATACATAAATCAAAAAATACCCATCACTGTGTGGTATTTTAATTTTCGAATTGCTTACAATTTTATTTAGTTGCAACTCTTCAATCTAACACAGGGTACTGTCTGCAGTTCATATACAACCCCCTTCATTCTTAACTCTACCGGCCTTGCAACTTGCAGGCTCCAGGCAGGCTTCCTGCACCTTACTCTCTACCTACAGGCTATTTACTGCGTGGCCTGCATAAATGGAAGAATAAAATAAGGCTACTGTTTAAGCGTGGAAATAAACTGCTCAAGCTGTGTTTTTACGTCGTTTTCAGGTAAGCCAGCCTTTAATAGTGCAATGGCTTTGGATTTTAACC
>JABDFS010000155.1:0-575 GCA_013286425.1 Bacteroidota bacterium | reverse complement strand
GCCCATATTTCATATCAATTAAACTGAGCATTATTTCAATCTGATCGCCGGTCAGTTTATTGCCTATAGCAAACCTTTCACTGCTTTTTCGGCTGTTGGTAAAACAGGCTTTGTTCTAAACTGTTTACCGGTAAGGCTGCTTTTCATACGTATATAACCTTTGCCTTCCATCCTGTAAAAAACAAGATTGTCGTATGTGCCGGTTATAATAATATCTGAAGTTTGCCTTGCCATTATGTACTTATTTAAATACTACCGGCAAATTAACAAATCTTCCTCTTTATGACTTAAATGTTTGTATGTATTTTAGGGTACCTTCTTATAGTTTCCATCGTAGCAGAAGTCTTCATAGTATAGCTATTTTTGTGTTAGCACAGGCCTTGTCAGCAACTACGTTTTATAATGAATAAACCCCACTATATATCTCCAGCTTATTTTCTCTCAGGCTTCGGTATAAATTGGCAAACTTTTCTTTGGATGTTACACCAATTAATAAGGGCAAGCCAATTTTAGGCATTTCTCCTTTCACCATTTTATCAAACAATTCTTCAAAGAATTGTATGCCGGCCTGCGTT
>JABDFS010000154.1 GCA_013286425.1 Bacteroidota bacterium | reverse complement strand
GGCAGAACAATTAAGAATAGCAATTTTTCACACTAACTCTTACTGGTTTTTTATCGTTACACCGGTATGTTTTATTCTTTCATGGCTGATAGTTACAAAGTTTGCGCCGTATGCAAGAGGAAGTGGCATTCCACAGGTAATTGCAGCCATAGAACTTGCCACTCCAAAATATCAGCATAAAATAAAAAAACTGTTAAGCATTCCTGTCATCCTTGTAAAAATATCTTCATCATTAATAATGGCAATTGGTGGTGCAGTAGTAGGAAGAGAAGGCCCGACCATACAAATTGCAGGATCTATCTTCAGAAAAATAAATGAATGGCTGCCCGATTGGTGGCCAAAGATTTCAAAGCGTAACATGATAATGACAGGCGCTGCTGCCGGGCTTGCTGCTGCGTTCAACACACCGCTTGGTGGAATTGTTTTTGCTATTGAAGAACTTACTAAAACACATATCAGCTATTTTAAAACAGCAATTTTTACAGCCGGGTTTTTAAAACAGAATATACAAACGGTTCGGTTTATAAATCCAACACGTATTGTTGGCGTAATAGTAATACTGCTGGGCGTACTTACTTCGTGTGTGGTGCAAATTGATGCCGGAGAAATTGGTGTACAAAAACTGTTTGGAAAAATTCAAAACAATGTTTTGAACAGCGGGCTGCATTTTATAAATCCTTTGGTTGATGTGGTGCACATGAATATTCAAACACAGAATTATACCATGAGTGGTGTAACGGATGAAGGCGCAAAGAGTGGTAATGATGCCATAAAAGTTTTAAGCGCAGATGGACTGGAAGTAACAATTGATCTTTCTGTTTTATATCGTGTAGTTCCAAACGATGCACCGGCATTATTACAGGAAACAGGAATAGATTATGAAGATAAAATCGTGCGCCCGGTTACACGCACACGCATTAGAGATAATGCAGTGTATTATGATGCCGTGTCTTTATTTTCAAGCAAGCGCGATGAATTTCAGCAACGCATTTATAAAAGCATTGAAAAAGATTTTAATGCAAGAGGTTTATTGCTTGAAAATTTACTGGTACGCAACATTACTTTACCGCAAAGTGTTCAACAATCCATAGAACAAAAAATTAATGCGGAACAGGATGCACAAAAAATGCAGTTTGTTTTGCAGAAAGAACAACAAGAGGCGCAACGTAAAAGAATAGAAGCGCAGGGCATTGCAGATTATCAAACTATCATTAGTCAAAGTTTAACTGATAAGCAATTGCAATATGAAAGTATAAAAGCGCAACTGGCAATTGCGCAATCCCCTAACACAAAAATTATTATTATGGGTAAAGGCAACACTCCTTTAATGATGGATACCCAAAAATAATATGAACCCGATGTGCGATTAACCAGGCATAAATAAACCAGGGAACAAAATAGTGTTTAACAGGTATCAAAAATATACCAAAGAGGGATCAAACAGGGACCAAAGAGGGACCAAACAGGGACCAAAGAGGGGCTGTGCCTATCTTTTGTCCGATTTTTGTTTCTCTTTAAACTGGTATTGATCATACTTTATCAATACCTAAGTAATGCTTGTTAAGGAGTTTTGCCTTCACTCCTTTGCCCGTTAAAATCTTTGTCGTTATTTTTTGCTGCTGTTTCTTCCACCTTATGCATTAATGAAGATAGCGCCCCGTGCATGTGTTCGCGAAGACCTGTTTTTTTAAAAATTACCACGCAAAGCAACTTAGAGGCACATAGTAACAATGTTTATTATTGAGTTTCAATTATTTTTATTCGCACAACGGGTAGAATGAATAGTTTTTACCGTTGCAACAACCCGTTAAAACGATAAAACTTTATCGCCCAACAATTTTTTCTTAGGTTTGATCATATGAAAAAAATCCTTTTCATCATCCTGTCCACCAATATCGTTTTCGGTTCTTTCGCTCAAACATCTGTTGTTGGTGCAGGCAAAGAAGTTGATCCATATCATTTCTCTTCTGTAAAAAATGTAACTGTAAAACATGGTTGTGTTGTTAGTGCACATCCGCTGGCAAGCGAAGTTGGTTTGGCTATGCTGAAAAAAGGCGGCAATGCTTTTGATGCCATGATCGCTACGCAGCTTGCATTGGCTGTTGTATATCCCGGCGCCGGTAACCTTGGCGGCGGTGGATTTACAGTTGCAAGAACAAAGAATGATTCGCAGATTGCTTTGGACTACCGCGAAACTGCGCCCTCAAAAGGTGGCCGCAATATGTATATAGATTCAGCGGGCAATGCAAGAACAGATTGGTCGCAGAACGGGCATTTGTCTGCAGGTGTTCCCGGTACAGTTGCCGGTTTGTTTGCAGAATATAAATATGCAAAACTTCCGTTCAAAGAGTTGATTCAGCCTGCAATTGATCTTGCCGAAAAAGGTTTTATACTCACCATGTCTGAAGCAAATAGTTTCAATGGGAACAAAGAAGATTTTATAAAGTACAATACAAGGCCAACTGCATTGGTAAAACAAACTCCGTGGAAAGAAGGTGATACTTTGTTTCAACCCGAGCTTGCAAAAACATTAAAACTTATTCGTGATAAAGGCGCGAAAGGTTTTTATGAAGGAGAAACAGCAAAGCTTGTTGTTGAAGAAATGAATCGTGGCAAAGGCATAATAAGTTTAAATGATTTAAAAAATTATGTATGCAAAACGCGCAAGCCTGTTGAGTTTGATTACAGGGGCTATCATGTGGTAAGCATGCCGCCCTCAAGCAGCGGTGGAATTATTTTGGGTGAAATGCTGAAGATGATAGAACCATTTCCCATGCATGATTATGGTTTTCAAACAAAGCAAAGTGTGCAGTTGATGATTGAAGCAGAACGCCGCGCTTATGCTGATCGCGCAGAACATTTGGGCGACCCTGATTTCTGGAATGTACCGCAGAATATTTTATTAAGCGATGCTTATTTAAAAAAACGCATGGCAGATTATGATCCAACAAAAGCGAGTGTGAGTACAAATATTAAAGCAGGTAATGTGCATGAAAGCATGCAGACAACACATATAAGTGTTATTGATGATGAAGGTAATATGGTTGCTGTCACTACAACGCTGAACAACAGTTTTGGCAGCAAAACAGTTGTAGGTGGTGCCGGTTTTTTATTGAATGATGAGATGGATGATTTCAGCATTAAGCCCGGTGTGCCGAATATGTATGGCGCTATTGGCGGCGATGCCAATGCTATTGCACCGGGTAAACGCATGTTAAGCTCTATGACACCTACACTTGTATTAAAAGATAGTAAACCGTTTATCGTTGTTGGAACACCGGGCGGTACCACTATTACCACTTCAGTGTTTCAATCAATAGTGAATGTGGTTGATTTTGGAATGAGTGCTAAAGATGCGGTTGACAAACCGAAGTTCCATCATCAATGGCATCCGGATACGGTTGATATTGAAAAAGGTTTTGATGTAACTACTGCACAACAATTAAGAGGTATGGGCTATAAAACAATTGAAATACCACAAATTGGAAGA
>JABDFS010000153.1 GCA_013286425.1 Bacteroidota bacterium | reverse complement strand
TTTGCACGTTGAGGGCTTATCATCATCACAAAAAACAAAACTTACTGTTGTTGATTTTAATGGTAATGTGGCTATGAGCCATGAGCTATCAGCTATAAACTCTTCATACAACCTCAACATTGCTTCATTACATGCAGGTAATTATCTACTGAAAATTGAAACAAATGGTGAAGAGGTTACAAGGCAATTCATAAAACAATAATCATTTCAAAACACCAAACTCTTTTACTATGAAACTGATGCAGGGTCGCATTGCCGCTCACAAAGGCTTTGTTATGCAGAATCTGCAGCGACACGGAATTAAGGCAATAACCATTTTTTCCACTTTGGCTGTTTGTCAAAATACTCTTTATAATGTGTATTAAAATCATAGAACTCGCCTTTCATAGGAAGTCCTTTTTTCATCAACTCTTCCCGTATTAATATTAACTCTTAAACGCGAGGGTCTCAGCCATGCAGTTTGGCTTTGCTATGAAGACCTCGTTATGACTGAAATTTCAAGTTTCAAAGGAAATATTATAGTTCAATAAACCTGCCTGTGAAAGTATTTTCAGAATCTTCGGCTTTGATAATATAAACGCCTGCTGCAAGATCTGAAATATCAACACTCAAATCGGTTCCTGAAATGTTGACTATCTTTTTGACTACTTTACCGGAAGCTGTATTATAAATTAAAATGGTAGCATTTTGAACAGGCTCAGGAAACCGGATCAACATCTGCCCTTTAACAGGATTTGGTGAAACAATTAAATTGGAAACAGGGTTTTTAATAGAAACGCTCACTGTATCGCTGTATTCTGCGTCTCCATTATGACTAACTACCCGGACCCGGAAATAATGCTTGCCCTCATCAAGTGCTCCGGTGGTGTAGTGGTAAGTATTGCTGGCAGAGGTATTGGTTAGAGGTTTTTGTACGGCTAATATTTCAAAATCGGTTTTGTTGGTACTATGTTGAATTTCATAAAAGTCAATATTGGTTTCCGGCGTAACTGTCCAGCTAATTTCTGCTTTGTTTTTTGCCGCTACTCCTATATTGATGATAATATTGTGGTGAACCGGATCAATAGTGCTATCAACAGGATTTGTGGTGCTATCGACAGGATTAGTAGTACTGTCTGTAGGTACAATTGCTGTATCAGCTTCAATAAGAACACCGGAACGGCCATACGGGTATTTGTAAAGCGACCCGCCAATTATTGATTGAGCATAGGGTGTTACGCAAATGGCCTTTAAACTATTTTGTTGTTTATAATCGCCGGCTTGTATCCATTTTGATATAACAGTGCCGTTAGAATCAGCTATGATGTAAAAAGGCAGTTGCTTAGGTTGAATATTGGTAATATCCGAAGTATCTGCAATGTAACCACTAATGATATACTGTTTTTTTTGATCATTAAATTTCTGCTCCACCGGTATGAAGTATTGGCCTTTATCAGCAGGATCAATTTTCTGTTGCCATATTTGTGACCCTGTTGCCGCGTTTAATTTTTGTATAAGCAGGCTGTTTCCACTTCGCCCGGTGCCGAATATATTACCTGATACAAGCGTTGCCATATCAAAATGATCCGCAGCAGGATACTCATTTTTCCATGTATTACTTCGCGCGTTTTTATCGTACAGGAATATCTTGTCAATTCCATTACCATCGGTACCAAGTATGATAACGGATGTTGAATCATAGGCTAAAACATAATGCGCCCGCACTTTTTCATAAATGATACTGAACTGCGGCAAAGCATACCCTGCAATTGCATGATAGTCTGATCCTAAAGTGCCTTTAAAAGATACCTGGTATAACAGCGGGTAATCAGTGGAATTTAACTTGTTTTGTACGGCTGCGTATACATCGTTCGTAAGCGGAACCAGGTAGGTTTGGTTGGTAGCCAAAGGCTCCCGCGAACTAAAGAAATCTGTATGCCCATCCAACAATGTGCTTGTTGCTTTCTCCACATTGAAAAAGCTGACAAGCGACAAGCCGTTCCATCCGGTTTTTTCATAAATAAAAACGGTGTTTGTATCGCGGGTTGCATACAACTGGAGTGATTTGAAATGTTTATCTCCTTTAATTGAATATTTGGTTTCGTTCAGCAATTTTCCTGTAGAATCAATTTTTATAAAATACATGCTGTCAGCGTAAGCGCTGTAGTCATACTGCATTCCTGTTGTCGGATAGCCAAGTATGGATATGTAGATATTATTATCGCTGGTAACGCACAATTTATCAGCCTCCGAATGAGGCTTTTTGCTGAACGACCTGGCCCAGACCAGGGAATTATCTTTTGCGCTTTTCAGTTCTACAACAGCATTATTGCCTATTTGTTTATATACAATATACTTACCTGTTGAAAAGGATGCTATTTGTTTTACATCGCTGAATTCCTGGTAAGTGGAGATTATTTTCTTTTTATTGTAGGTTTTAAAAACGCCTGATGTATCTGTGGCCAGCAGGAAAACATTAGAGTAACCTCCGTTATTTTGCAATTCACCCAGATAAAAAATGTGGTGGTTCAACTCAAAACTAAAAACGCCCCTGCCAAATTGAGTTTTTTCAGTGCTGTCCAATACCCGGGAATGATATACCAGCTTGCCTGCAGAATCAAATTTGCATATTCCCCAAATTCCGGATCTGCTGTCATCCGCATATTCATACCCGTTTGTATATAAGTTATCATTTTCATCAACCACTATACTGTTAACACCGGCATAGGGATCGCCGGGACCAGGACTGGGAGACTTTGAGGAGGGATTGTAGTTTGTTTCCCATAATAATTTGCCGGTAAACCTGTTGTATTTGCAAACATGATAGGAGGAGTATATACTTCCATAATCATTGTGTTGCCCGCTGGCATATACGTAATCCCCTTTAACTATAAAACCAGAAACAAAATCATATAAATACCTGCCAGCGAGGTTAGATCCCGATATCCAGTCTGTTTCACCGTTCAGTCTTTTGATCCTTCCTGAAAAAAAAGTTTGAGGCCAGGATCTTGACCCTGCAATATAAATATACCCGTCGCTGTTTGGTTGAATAACATGAATTGAACCCGGTGCATTCGTTTTTACAGCCCATTTCAATACAGATAGCAAGGGAGAAGAATACACCAATACACTGTCATTATGTGAAATATAGGTTACACCATTTGGCTCAACAGTTATAGTACCATCTGTAGATTCCTGCTTAACAGTATTCAGAAGTTTTGTCATTACAGTTTCGCCGGTTGCCTTATCTATCAGGTTATACATGTATCCATAAACATAATCCTGGTTATACGTACAAATTATATAGTTGCTACCTGCGTTTGTTAGCAATGAAAGGTAGGGCACCTGTTTCTTCCAGATCTCTTCGCCTGTTAGCTGGTTTATTTTGCGTATCTCACTGCCGTTATCCGAATACAGGTGAACATATATATCAGTACTGTCTGTGAACAAAGCGATGATCCGGGCACCTGAGTATATTGAATTTCCGTCGTAATCAGCCGCATCAATTTGCTTATTGAGT
>JABDFS010000152.1 GCA_013286425.1 Bacteroidota bacterium | reverse complement strand
TACCACATCCCGCACTGCCACATACAAGGGTAGCGCGGCCCGCAGGAATGCCACCTTCCGTTATTTCATCCAAACCTGCAATACCTGTACGAACTTTTGCTAAACCTGGCTTACGCACCCGTTTCATAGTACGAAGAAATTTTATAACTGTAATAATTGATGGCTAAGTTACTTGTGATTAAATGATCAGTGAACATTTTTTATTTTAATATATCAGGAGATAAATGAAACTATTTTTTGATTGTTACTTGTTATGGAACCTGTTCGAAATTCACACCAATCTCCGTAGTATATTTTTGATATATTATTACTGATATTTCTGAAATTAAACCTGAAAATATTCTTTCTTGGAATATGAAGTACAAATTCATATCCGCAGGTTGTATTGATTGTCTTATTTGATAATTGCCTGTCAATTGGTAAGCTCATTTCTTCGATATAACTTCGATATTTCTTCGATATAACTTCGATATAACTTCGATCAATTGAATCGAAGAAACATCGAAGTTATATCGAATATATTTCGTAAAAATAAGCCTGCCAAGATTTGCCGGATATGGGCTGTACTATGGCAGGCCGGCGAAGAAGCCCCGCATCCCCCTAAAAGGAGTTATGCCCCGGCCCGAAAGATAGTTATGGAAGTTGCAGCCTATTTTGCAGCATGACGGCAGTTAAGAATTATTTATCGCTTGTAAAGTTTTCGCATACCATTTTTGCTTTACCATGCCCCCATCCTCTAAAGGGGCGTTATACCCCAGCCCTCAAGGAGTTATGGAAGTTGCAGCTTATTTTTGCAGCATGACGGCAGTTAAGAATTATTTATCGTTAGTAAAATTTTCGCATACCATTTTCGCTTTACCATGCCCCCATCCCCTAAAGGGGCGTTATACCCCAGCCCTCAAGGAGTTATGGAAGTTGCATACTATTTTTGCAGCATGACGGCAGTTAAGAATTATTTATCGTTGGTAAAGTTTTCGCATACCATTTTTGCTTTACCCTTTGCGTTGATTGGATTTGTTTTGGGATATAATCACTTTAGAGGAGTTGCATGGTTTGGAGATATTTACCAGGTACAATCCAAAAAATTTATAGCTTTTAATGATCTTTCCGGAGATGGATTATTAATCAAATTTCTTCTTGTTCTCGCTTGTATGGTCACAGCACGCAGTGCAGCCATGGCTTTCAACCGTTATCTGGACAGAAGCTTCGATGCAAAAAATCCAAGAACGGCAATACGTGAAATCCCAAGAGGAATTATCTCTCCCCAAAGTGCATTGCGTTTTGTAATCCTGAATTGTATCCTGTTCATTGTCGCTTGTTTCTTCATAAATAAGATATGCTTCTTCCTCTCTCCTGTTGCATTGTTTGTGGTGTTGTTTTATAGTTATACAAAACGTTTTACTCCGCTTTGTCATTTGGTGTTAGGCGTTGGATTATCACTTGCACCCATCGGCGCTTATCTTGCCGTTACCGGCCGCTTTGATGTTTTGCCTTTGCTGTTTTCATTCGCAGTAATATTTTGGGTGAGTGGGTTTGACATTATTTATGCTTTGCAGGATGTAGAGTTCGATCAATCACAACATTTATATTCTATTCCTGCAACAATCGGTAAAGCAAAAGCATTGCGTGTTTCTGAATTGTTGCATGTGCTTAGTGCAACTTGTGTAATTTCTGCCGGCGTTTACGGCCATTTTCATTTTGTATACTGGATCGGCATTGCTGTTTTTTGCGGTATGTTATTTTACCAGCATTCTATTGTTAAACCGAATGATTTACGCAGGGTAAACCTTGCATTCATGACAGCAAACGGAATTGCCAGCGTTGTGTTTGGCGTATTGGTAATAGCAGACCTGTTCTTGAATTAGCACTCACCACAACTGTATTCTTGTTCCTTGTACCTTGATACTTTAAATTATGTCCCGCATTCTTTGCATTGATTATGGAAAAAAACGAACCGGTATTGCGGTAACTGATCCTTTACAAATTATTGCAAACGCTTTAACTACAGTTGAAACAAAAGAGCTTTTCCTTTTCCTTAAAAATTATTTTCAGAAAGAAGAAGTTGAGTTGGTATTGATTGGAGAGCCAAAGAACTGGGATGAGAGCGATACACATGCAACACCATTGGTGCATCAGTTCATAAAAAAATTTAAGAAAGATTTTCCATTGATGAATATCGAAACAGTTGATGAACGTTATACATCCAAACTTGCATCGCAGGCAATGGTTGAAATGGGCATGAAGAAAAAAGACCGGCAGAAAAAAGGGAATATTGACCAGATAGCTGCTACAATTATGTTACAGGAGTATTTGAGAGCCCTACCCTAAATCCCAAAAGGGACTTTTATCCTCTGCTTAACAGCCTAATATTTATATTCGCACGCAAATATTTAAGAACAAAAAAATTCTCCCTTCAGGGAGTTAGAGGGCATTATGATTTTACCCATTGTAGCATACGGAACACCGGTATTAAGAACAGTTGCAAAAGAAATTACACCTGATTACCCCAATCTTGAAAAGTTGCTTGCAGATATGTGGGAAACTTTATATGCCAGCAGCGGTGTTGGCCTGGCTGCTCCGCAAATTAACAAAGGCATCCGTTTATTTATAGTTGACAGCATGCAGCTTTTTGCCAATAAGGAGGAAGAGGATGATGATAAAGTAAAATATCCTGATGAACCGGGCTTTAGAAAAGTCTTCATCAATGCGAAAATAAAAGAAGTGGACGGCAAGCCCTGGACTTATAACGAAGGCTGCTTAAGCATTCCTAAAATAAGGGAAGATGTTGAACGCCCTGAAACTGTTACTATTGAATATGATGATGAAAATTTTAAGCATCATGTTGATACTTTTAACGGCATAACAGCACGCATTATTCAGCATGAATATGACCATATTGAAGGCAAACTTTTTATAGATTATTTAAAACCTTTCAGAAAAAAACTGTTACAAGGCAAGCTTGCAGATATTACAAAAGGCAAAGTGAGCGTTGATTATAAAATGTCTTTTCCCAAATGAAACGCCAATGTAAAACAGATGCTGAATGCAGAAGAATGTCTATAGGGCGTTCCATGAGACCATTGAAAAATCAAACCTGAACGAATGAAATTAATTTATGCAACCCTGGTCTTTTTGTTTTTGTCGTTTAACATTTTTGCTCAGCAGAAAGATTCATTTATTGTAGAAGGAAAAGATACCACTGTTATTATTGACAAGGGCACTTTTACATTAAAGCCTGTTATTGTGCGCAACCACATGGATTATGCAAGCCTGTTGCGCCGGATACAAAACGATACAACTTTTTATAAGGCATTCCGCAACCTGCATATAATTGAATTTTCTTCCTACAACAACATCCGTATGTTAGATAAGGATGAAAATGTAAAAGCAAGTTATTACAGCAAAACAACACAACATCGCGCTGATGGCTGCAGAACAACAGAAACAATTGAACAAAAAACTACAGGAGATTTTTTGGACAGCAGAGGCAATTTTAATTATTTAACCGGTGAAATGTATGAAGCCATTTTTCTTACGAAGGGAAAAATATGTGGTG
>JABDFS010000151.1:3170-3594 GCA_013286425.1 Bacteroidota bacterium | reverse complement strand
CCGCAAACAAGTGCCATTGGTTGTAAGCGAATGGGGCGGTTTTGGTTTTGTAAATTATGGCGGGCCCGAAAATGAAAATGATAAAGTTGAATTAATAAAACAATATAAACTTGAGCTGCGCAGCCGGCCGATTGCCGGAGACGTTTATACGCAGGCTACAAATATTGAAGAGGAGAAGAATGGCTTGATAGATAATGAAACAGGCAGTCTGTTTGTTCCGGCGGGGATATTACGCAGCAGTTAAAATATAGAAAACCATTTGAGTTTGCACTTGCCAGTGTATTAATTTCTCCTTCTTTTTGCGTCCTGTAATGCTGTGATTAATTTGAACCATTATTAAGCAAGTACACTTTCTGTGAAAATTGTACTATCAGCATAAACTACATTTCCTTTTTCAGGTGTATAGATATGTACGGTAAGCAGG
>JABDFS010000151.1:1538-3160 GCA_013286425.1 Bacteroidota bacterium | reverse complement strand
TTATGCTAAACTCTTTTCGGATAATTTGTACGGCTTTCTGTTGTGTAAGATTTTTTTCACTGCAATACTCTTGTAAGCTGATTTAATAATGGTGTAATTTCAAATTGCTTTAACCTGAAATTATGTTTAAATTTTGTGGGATATAGCTCCTGCGCCGTTTTTATAATAAGACGGATAAGCGTTATACAATACGCAGGGTATTTTTCCTGAACTATGTTTTGTTCATGTATTTTTTTGAAGATAGTAATTAACAGTTCCTGTGCTGCTTTCTCATTTGAAGAACAAATCTGCAATGCATTATTATATACCATTGAGGCATACTTGTTATAAATATTTTCAAAATTGGAACGGCTCATCTTACTTACACCACAAGTACAAAAATGCAACGTTGATTAATAGCAGATATTAC
This sequence comes from Bacteroidota bacterium, assembly GCA_013286425.1. GTDB lineage: Bacteria > Bacteroidota > Bacteroidia > Chitinophagales > Chitinophagaceae > Parafilimonas. The sequence goes on along the minus strand of JABDFS010000151.1, from coordinate 2,751 downwards.
ACAATTTTTCAAAACAATTACATTATTCCCACATTGTTTCATTACATAAAATAAAAAACGATCATAAGGATTTTTAGTAATCATTAGGTTGGTTACCGGATTATCAATAGCTCAGAAAAAGACGGTTAATTATAGATTGTTATGAAGAAGATCAGCGTTGGCATGTTAACTACATTCCTTATGTATTGCTGCCCGTATTTAATGGCATGATTATTCTACCCGTAACGTAAACTTTATTATGAACAAGAAATTTCCCGTCTTAATTATCGCCGGCATAGCAGCTTTTCTTTACTATAAATATTCTAAGATGAGCGCCGATGAAAAAAAAGATATAGTAAATAATTTAAAACAAAAAGGAAAGCAGTTATACGATGAATACATTCCCGGTACAGTAAAACAAAAAATTGAAGATCTTTCCTGATACTGTGAAACACTAAATCTTATGTATGCAGGAATCTTTTAAAATTGAAGTGAATAATTTAAACTATCATATAAATTCCTATCGGGAGGATGATAGTATTTATTACGAAGTTTTTACAAATTGTGAAAAGCATTTATACTCTATAAGATAAGTTATAGTACATGGATACCAAGAGAAGCGAATATTATACCTATATCAGGCCACATACCTGAAGGTATATTGCATTTAGGCCAATAACAAAATAAATTAGCCAGGACGATTGCCCTGGCTAATTTATTAATATGAATATAATAAGTGTTATCCGCAGGTCATGCCGGAACTTTTCTTGGTTTCTCTCTTTCCCAGAAACGATGTTGCGCAATGGCTGCAATAAATTGTTTGGCAAGTCTAGCAGCGTCATCATTTATAATAATGCCTTCAGTTAATACCGTATCATCATTATTATCTTCAGGAAGTTTTCTGCCGAAATAAGTTGCTTTAATTACCTGCAACGCATCTTTATCAAAAGCAATTGCCTTACAATGCTTAAAAGCTTCATTTAAAAAATGAACAGCATCAGGATCGGCTTCCAGTGTTGCAACACTGTTTGTTCCGCCCGGCACGTATACTGCATCATAAAAAAACAGAAGCCGTGGTAAGCAATGATTTTGATACAGCAATATTATTATCATTTGTGCCGGCAATAAAACCATACCTGGGTGCAATTACTGCAGCCAAAGCACCTTCTGATTCTAATGCATTTTTTACAGTGGTTAAGCTTTCTTCATTTACACCATCAGCAGCTAATATCGC
>JABDFS010000151.1:0-1528 GCA_013286425.1 Bacteroidota bacterium | reverse complement strand
TTTTTGTCGCAGATTGATGAAAGTCTTGCTGCAGCTGTTGCATATAGCGTGGGAATGCATATACCAAAAGAATTAAAAGCACCTTCTGATTCTAATGCATTTTTTACAGTGGTTAAGCTTTCTTCATTTACACCATCAGCAGCTAATATCGCAATCTTGCGGGTGCGGATGGAATCTTTTGAAGAAGAAGTCATGCTTAAAGCTGCTGATTTATCAAGCGAACCTTCTTTAACTATCGATTTATATTTTTCAGGATCTGCATCTGCAGGCACTGTTTGATTCAAAGGTGTTTTTAATTCTTTTGGTATATGCATTCCCACGCTATATGCAACAGCTGCAGCAAGACTTTCATCAATCTGCGACAAAAAATACAGCATGCGTTCCCTTATAGAAATCAATTCTACTTTACCCAATTCAAAACAAAGCGCATCGGTCAAATGATTTTTTTCAGGTTCACTCTGGCTGTTAAAAAACAATTTGGCCTGGCTGAAGTGATCAAAGAAACTGGCGCTTCTTTCTCTTATTTTGTGGGCATCAATTCTTTCAGGATAGCTGGTAAAACCACCCTGCATTGCTCCTGCCTGGAAAGGGCAACCACCACTCATTCCATTCGGGCTGTGTGCTGTTTTGCCTTTATTAATTGTTTGACGCATGTGCCCGTCGCGCTGGTTATTATGTATTGGTGCGATCGGTCGGTTGATTGGTATCTCATGAAAATTTGGCCCGCCTAATCTTATCAACTGCGTATCTGTATAAGAAAACAAACGGCCTTGTAATAATGGATCGTTTGTAAAATCAATTCCCGGCACTACATGCCCGATATGAAATGCAACCTGCTCTGTTTCTGCGAAGAAATTATCAGGGTTACGATTCAAAGTCATCGTACCAATTCTTCTAACCGGCACCAGTTCTTCCGGTATTAATTTAGTTGGATCGAGCAGGTCAAACTCGTATTTATGCTCATCTTCTTCGGGTACAATCTGCACACCAAATTCCCATTGCGGAAAGTCGCCATTTTCAATGGACTCCCATAAATCGCGGCGATGAAAGTCGGGATCTTTACCTGAAATATTCTGCGCCTCATCCCAGGCAACGGAATGTACGCCCAGCAATGGTTTCCAATGGAACTTTACGAAACAGGATCTGTTATCTGCATTTACAAAACGAAATGTATGCACGCCAAAACCCTCCATCATGCGCAGGCTTCTTGGGATAGCCCTGTCGCTCATCACCCACATGATCATATGTGCTGATTCAGGAGTATTTGATATATAGTCCCAAAATGTATCATGTGCAGATGCAGCCTGTGGAATTTCATTATGCGGTTCAGGTTTTACTGCATGAATAAGATCAGGAAATTTAATGGCATCCTGGATAAAAAATACAGGCATGTTATTTCCAACCAGATCAAAATTGCCTTCTTCTGTATAAAATTTTACAGCAAAGCCGCGCACATCGCGGGCAAGATCAGAAGAGCCACGCGAACCGGCCACTGTAGAAAAACGTACAAATACCGGTGTTTCTCTTG
>JABDFS010000150.1 GCA_013286425.1 Bacteroidota bacterium | reverse complement strand
TTGTATGGTTCATCTGATGAAGCCAATGCCATTGCAATAAACGGAAGTAATATTTATGTGGCAGGCGCATTGGGAATGGGTATTCCAAACGGTCTTGATGCCACAATATGGAAATATAATACTGCAGGAAGTTTATTGGGCACGTACACGTACAACGACTCTTTAAATTACGATGATGAAGCGCAGGCAATAGTGTTGGAATCAGCAAAGAATATGTATATCACCGGTTATGACCGCCGCAATAATACAAGGGCCGATCTGAATCGCCAGAATATTCTTACTGCAAAATTTAATGCTGATGGTTCGCTTGCATGGAAACAATCTTTCGACAACAATGAGAATTATACAGAGAATGGTTACCAGGTAAATTTAGACGCAGCAGGCAATGTTTATACAGAAGGTTTTGCCGGCAATTATCAATGCATATTGCGTTATAAAGCCGCAACAGGTGATTCATTAAAAACTTACATACAGAATATCATTCCTTATGCATCCATCAGAACTGCGCCGGATAACAGCGGCAACATGTATGCAACCAATCAATACAGTTTTAACCTGATGAAATTCACTGCTAACTTTTCTGCAGAAATAGAAAGTGTTGGCAGCACAGTGATTTGTAATGATGGAAATGTTCAGCTCTTTGTAAACAATCTCAACAGCGCTTTCACTTACCAGTGGTATAAAAATAATGTTGCCATTAATGGTGCAACTGCATCAACATTTTCAACCAATAAGCCAGGCAATTATTCTTGTGTAGTGAATAATGGAATTGCAACTGCAACATCAAATGCAATAAAAATTACGGTTAACAATTGCAGCGGCTTAATTGCAGAAAATAATGATCACTCATCCGATGCAATCAAGGTTAAAACGATTCAGCCAACTTCAATAAAAATGTTCCCAAACCCGGCGTCATCATTTGTAAATATTCAACTGGTTGATCAGCATGCGTACTCATACGAATGCATTGCGTTTGATGTACATGGAAGGAAGGTTTTTGAAGGAACGATCGCATCAACTACGCAACTCGATGTAACCAAATGGGCAAGTGGTGTTTATTTCATTAAGATCTTAAATGGTACAGAAAGTATTAACGAAAAATTTATTGTGCAGCATTGATCTTTTTGTTCCGTAGGAACATTTGGTTGGTAGCAAATATTATTTGCGAACGAAGCGTTCCGATAGGAACGCCTGGCGCCTGTTGTAATTTTGGGCTACCAACCAATAGTTTCTACGAAACGGGATAAACGCACAAATACCAACAGCACATCCCCAACCCTGCTTATACTTACTGGTTTTAATGTTCACGGCTACTTTTATTTGAAACAAGACTTTAGTAGTCAAAAGAGAGGATTCCCATTTTCCCGAATAACGGGACAGGTCATGGAAACGACGAACAATCTTTTTGATAGATTCTAAAAACTTAAAGACATCATACCAGCAACCGGGCATCTCCATACCTACAAGCTCATTTCTTCAATAGTTGTTCGGTACTTGTTCGATAGTTGTTCGATACTTGTTCGATATATTACATCGAACAAGTATCGAAATTATATCGAAGTTATATCGAAGAAATATGCTTCGAAATAGGATACAAACCATAAGTAATATTCTTGTTTGGTGAATGATAGTTTACAAAAGCCGGTCCTGTTGTTGCAGGTTTCAAAGCCCCTTTGCTTTAGTGGGGCAGGGCCGCAGGTTGAACATTTAAAACAATCAAATTGTGAAACTTCAAACCTTAAACTTTTAAACCCTATTTTTGCCGCGCTAAAAATTATCTATGCGACAAATTGCATTTCGTGAAGCTTTACGTGAAGCTATGAATGAAGAGATGAGAAGAGACAGCCGCATCTTTTTAATGGGTGAAGAAGTGGCTGAATATAATGGTGCTTATAAAGTTAGCCAGGGAATGCTGGCAGAATTTGGGCCAAAGCGCATAATTGACACGCCGATTTCTGAATTGGGTTTTTCCGGTATAGGTGTTGGCGCTGCTCAAAATGGTTTAAGGCCAATAATTGAATTCATGACATGGAATTTCGCCGTGCTTGCATTGGACCAGATATTAAACACTGCTTCAAAAATGCTGGCAATGAGTGGCGGGCAGTTGGGTTGCCCTATCGTTTTTCGCGGTCCAAACGGAAGTGCCGGCCAGTTGGGTGCACAGCACTCTACGGCATTTGAAAATATGTATGCAAATATCCCCGGTTTAAAAGTTGTTTCTGTTTCCAACGGTTATGATGCAAAGGGTTTGTTGAAGCAGGCTATCCGTTATGAAGAAGATCCGGTAATGTTCATGGAAAGCGAAGTAATGTATGGCGATAAAAGTGAAGTACCTGAAGAAGAATATTATATTGAATTAGGCAAAGCTGATGTGAAAAAACAGGGCAGTGATGTTACCATTGTTTCATTCAACAAAATGATGAAAGTTGCATTAGGTGCAGCAGCAGAACTGGAGAAAGAAAATGTAAGTGCTGAAGTGATTGATTTGCGTACTATTCGTCCGCTGGATTGGATGACTGTTTTGGAAAGTGTGAAGAAAACAAACCGCCTGGTAATTGTTGCAGAAGAATGGCCCATGTGCGGTGTTGCCAGCGAGCTTGGTTACCGCATACAAAAAGAAGGCTTTGATTATTTAGATGCACCTGTACTGCGTTTAACCAGTGCAGATGCACCTATGCACTATGCGCCAAATCTTGTTGCGGCTTATCTTCCCGATGTGCCAAAAACAATTAAGCTGGTGAAAGAGGTAATGTATATGAAGAAATAAAAGCCTCTGGCCCATATAAATAAAGCTCCCAGCCCCCTAAAGGAGAGAAATAAAGCCTGCGGCCTCTAAAGGGGAGTGAAGAAATTATCCCGATGTTTGTATATCAATCATCGGGATTTTCATTTTTATGTTACAGGCAATCATATTTCATAGCATCGTCCCTTGCGTCGCAACACTTCTGCTCTATATTTTTATGGCAGCTTTAGGTTCTCGTTTTAAAAAGCCAATATATTTTTCTAAGCTGGTTTTTCTTCTCACTTTTCACCTCTCACTTTTCACCATCGCAAACGCTCAAACAGATTCAACAAAAAAATTCTCAGATACTTCTATCCTTGAACCTGTTACCGTAACAGCATTTGGCGGCGCAAAGAATTGGACGGATGCTCCTGCTGCTATTGCACTCATCAATAAAAATTCATTACAGCGTTTCGATAATAAAACATTGGTTCCAGTATTCAATACAATTGCCGGTGTAAGAATGGAAGAAAGAAGCCCGGGCAGTTATCGGTTATCCATCCGCGGTAGTTTATTGCGTTCTCCTTTTGGCGTAAGAAATGTAAAAATTTACTGGAATGATATTCCGCTTACTGATGCAGGCGGCAACACATACCTGAACCTGATTGATATCAGCCAGCTTTCATCCATAGAAATTGCGAAAGGCCCGGCGAGCAGTATGTATGGTGCCAATACCGGCGGTGCTGTTTTATTAAAGAGTGATCCGTCTATCATACAAAAAAATTTCAACGCTAATGTTGAAACGGGTTCTTATGGAATGTTCAATGAGCAGCTTGGTTTCAATCACCAATCAAAAAACCTTTCTTTCAATTTGCAGCAAAGCCATTATCAAAATGATGGTTACC
>JABDFS010000149.1 GCA_013286425.1 Bacteroidota bacterium | reverse complement strand
GCAGTGGTTGCAACAGGTGCAGGTATAATTGTATTTGAAGTAAAAAGATACAGCGGCTGGATTTTTGGGACCGGTTACCAAAAGCAATGGACGCAGGTATTGGCATCCGGGTTGGAAAAACACCGGTTTTATAACCCGGTAATTCAAAACAAAACGCATATAGAAAACTTAAAACGGCAGCTTAACCAGGGAAATGTTCCATTTTTTTCGGTTATTGTATTTTATGGTGATTGCAGGTTTAAGGATATTAGTGCTATACCTGATGGAGTTTTTCTTATAAAACATGACAGGCTTTTAGAAGTTATGAAAACAATTAAGGAAACGAATAAGCCGGCAGTATATCGCAATAAGGTTGAGGCAGTAAGCGTATTAAAAGAAGCTGTATATAATGGAGGGAACATCAGCATTCAAAAGCAACACGTAAAAAACATTAATGATATGCTGAGTAAACGCAGGAGGTTTTATTAACCCTTTGAAATGTTTAATCCGGATATTTTCATTTTTGGTTTGCAGCTTTAATTCCGGAGATTTCTCAGTCGCATGAATGATCCGGATAAAAGAAAATGATTTTAATGCTCTTTCGAAATGACGGTCCCTGATTAATATTCCTTTCCTGCAATGTCCTGAGCACAAGGCAAGACTAAGAGACATTTCAGGAAAGAGAACTTTTCTTTTCCGCACAGTCCCTTAAGCCTGTGCACATCAGCCTTGCAAGGAGACTGTGCGGAGAAGGTAATCAGAGCACTAAACCCAATCATTTCATTTAACATTCTTTGCTTTCTCTTAATGTAAAAAAAGCTGTCAACGTATTTAAATCCTTACCTTTCTTATACAATCTCGCAGATTATGAAAACAATGCTACTCCTCTTTGTTTGTGGTTTAATACATATTTGCTTAAGTGCACAGCCAGGAACACCTGATTATAGTTTTGGTGACAGCGGCAAAGTATTAAACACAAAGTTTACAGGCGATTGCAGAGCTGTTGCTGTACAAAAAGATGGGAAAATAATTACCGCCGGGGAGTATGAAAGCTATACGCTGGATAGTACAGGGTTACTCGTAGCACGATTTAATGCAAATGGCAGCATTGATAAGAGTTTTGGCAATGCAGGTAAAGCTATCATCAGGAATATCAGAAAATCACAGGCCATATCTGCTAATTCACTGGCCGTTCAAAAAGATGGGAAAATTTTAATCTGTGCACATTTCATAACCTTTTCTTCGCAGGGGCCCGGAGATATTGGATTGGTTAGATTAAATAAAGATGGAACACCTGATGAAAGTTTTGGAGATAGTGGTATGGTAGTAACGAGCCCGGGCCGTAACGATATGGTTGGAGGGATGGCTTTGCAACCGGACGGAAAAATATTAGTTACAGGTAATAAAGGGGTTAATGCTAATCAAATAAGTCCTGCTTTTATAATAAGGTATTTGCCCAACGGAAAGATAGATAAAAGCTTTGGATCGGATGGCATGGTATATACACAACTTACCGCAGATTTTTATTCTTCAGCCATCAAAATAAATGATGAAAACAAAATAATAATAGGGGGTGTTTACAAAAATTTGCCCCATGGTTATGCCCTGCTGGAATATAATGGAGATGGCAGTTTAAATGACAGCTTTGGTGTTGCAGGTGTAACAACGCTCTCTCTGAGACCTGGTAATTTGTATAACTTAAATGACCTTGCAATACAGGATGATGGGAATATTCTGATTACCGGATCGTATGGGACCGCGTTAGTATTAGCACGTTTTGATAAGTCAGGAAAAATTGATTCGGGGTTTGGTAAAGAACATGTTGGATATGTGACAGTTTTTTCAAGGACCGGATATACTGATGGAAAAAGTGTTTTCGCTCAAAAACAAAATATTATTGTTACAGGCATTAATGTAAATGCCCCTAATACAGGTTTCGGAGCTTTTTCATTTGATGCAAATGGTAATGTTGATCCGGGGTTTGGCAACAACGGTATGGCTGCCGCCGGTTTTAATGTATTTGCTTTATCTCCGGAAACAGGCAAAGGGGCAATAGAACCTGATGGAAAAATTGTAGTTGGCGGTGGTGTGCAGATTATGCAGACAGATCAAGTGCTTCATATTGCTTTGGTGAAATTTAATGGTGACAGTATCAGCAAAGAAAATATTACAACCAGTAAAACAAATAATATAAGTGCTGCCGGTAAAGCGATTACAAAAATCAATGCTTATCCAAATCCTGTGACCAATTCGTTAACAGTTGAAGGCCTTGATGTAAAAGCTAATTACAATTTAATAATACTGAATGATAAAGGGAGTGTTGTTGCGACAGGGCGCTTGAGGAATGCTGCATTTTATCAATTCAATGTACAACATTTAAGCAGCGGTATTTATTACATAAATATTATTGAAAACAACAAAATGGTTGGGACATTAAGGTTTATAAAAGAATAAGTATAAACAGAGGTTCTTCTTTCCGACGAAATGTCCGGGCGTCCCGGTGAAAGTTTCCGCCGGGGGTAAGTGCAAATTCGCCGCATCTATTTTTCCTTTCCTGTCTCTTAGCAAAGCCCATTTCGTGTAGGCAAAGGGCACGAAACCGCAATGTCCTGTCTGTGTACAAAGCAAGACTAAAAGACGTTTCAGAGAAGACAAAAGGTTTGCTATCTGGCAATGACTTACATCATCGTGTCGAACAATAGTGAGACATCTCTGCATGATTGTAAGCTTAAAATAATTTGAGAGATCTCTCCTTACGTCGGGATTGACGTACAAAAAGGCCACTGCAGGTGCAATGGCCTTAAAAAATAATAATGCTTACTGCATGCTATCCTTCATCATTTTATCGTCCATCATTTTCATTTTACTCATCCTGCCATTCATATCAATACACTCGCCATTCATTAGCATTTTCTTACTGCCATCTTTCATCATCATTGTGCCGTCTTTCATAACAGTGGTTCCGTTTTTCATTTTCATATCCTGATCCATCATCATGGTTTTACCATCTTTCATCATCATCATGTGGTTATTATTCATGTAAACACAATCTTTCATTTTATCCGTTTTACCCATTTCCATTTTATTATGCATCGCAGTATCCATTTTTTGGGCAAAAAGGCAACAGCTAAAACTTACAAATGCTATTAAGCAAATAATTCTTTTCATATTGTTTGTTTTTCTTAAGTAATAAATTATTTTTTATCGCTCAGGGCCGCGTGGCCTCGCTCATGCAACGGCGCTGCCCGCGCTTCTTTGCTCCGATAAGGCTATCGCCATCGAAACAATCCCCGCATGTGCGGGACCGAACCGCAGGAGGCGCCTAACGCATGAGCTGGTGTAACATTGCAATACATTGACTGTTACTTTAACTGGTTTAGAAATTCTTCTGCTATCAACCTGACTTATTTATTACTAATTAATTCGCAACGATGCCGGCAGCAAATGATGGAATGGAAGTAACCGTACCGATCGGCTTTAAAGTACCGGCATCACCTCTTATAAATTCTGTTATGGAATGATCACCGCTATTAATATTATACACGAATAAATTATTATCACTTACTGTCACATCATTCGGCCCTGCACCGGTAGCTGCTGCTGACCATGGCAAATAATATATTGCTCCTGAAGGATTCACATAATAGGTAACAAGGTTATTGCTCTTGGCGTTCG
>JABDFS010000148.1 GCA_013286425.1 Bacteroidota bacterium | reverse complement strand
ACTAACGATTGAAAAAATTGATAAAGACTTTGGCAAAGGCAGTGTAATGATGATGAATGAACGTGGTGAGCAGGCAATGGAAGTTGTTTCAACAGGTTCCATAGGTTTGGATATTGCATTGGGTGTTGGCGGATTGCCACGGGGAAGAGTGGTTGAAATTTATGGCCCTGAATCTTCAGGTAAAACAACCATCGCAACACATGTAATTGCGGAAGCGCAGAAGAAAGGAGGCATTTGTGCAATTATTGATGCAGAGCATGCTTTCGATAGCGCCTATGCGCAAAAACTGGGTGTTGACATTGACAATCTTTTAATATCTCAGCCTGATTATGGTGAACAAGGTCTTGAAATAGCAGACCGTTTAATTCTTTCCGGTGCGTTGGATGTTGTAGTGATTGATTCTGTTGCTGCGCTTGTGCCCAAAAGCGAACTTGAAGGTGAAATGGGCGACAGCAAAATGGGTTTGCAGGCAAGATTGATGAGCCAGGCTTTACGCAAGCTTACTGCAACCATAAGCAAAACAAATACGGTATGTATTTTTATTAACCAGTTGCGTGAAAAGATCGGCGTTATGTTTGGCAACCCCGAAACAACAACAGGTGGTAATGCTTTAAAATTTTATTGCTCTGTAAGGTTAGATATTCGCAGAATATCACAAATTAAAGATGGCGATGAAGCGATTGGAAACCGTGTTAAAGTAAAAGTGGTAAAGAACAAAGTGGCGCCTCCGTTCCGCAGTGCAGAGTTTGATATAATTTTTGGTGAAGGCATAAGCAAGATTGGTGAAATAATAGATATGGGCGTTGAAATGAGCATCATTCAAAAAAGCGGAAGCTGGTTTAGTTATGAAGGAAACAAGCTTGGCCAGGGCCGTGATGCAGTAAAAGCTTTGCTCGGCGATAATGAAGGATTGGCAAATGAAATTGAAGGAAAAATAAGAACAAAGCTTACAGAAATGCAAACAGCAGACGCTTAAAATAATTCTCTATAAAAATAAAAGAGGTTGCATTAAACAAATGCAACCTCTTTTTTATTCACTATAAATTCAAATTATTTTGATTGAAACAAACCATCAATAAGTTGCTGGTCAAAATGAGCAACAGGTTCATCCGTAACATTGTGATATACTGCGCTGGTAAAAATTGTTTGCGCTGCACTCATCACTGCAATAATTATAAACAATGCCAATACAGCAAGAAGCATTCCTATCAAAGGATGTATTAAGGATCCGAGAAAGTATAAAACTCCGCATACAACAATTATTGCGATCAGTTGAATGAATGCAAAACTGAATCTTGATACAAGGCTTTCTCCCCACTTCTCTTTCATTATTTGTGAAGAACGTTTAACAGCATCTATCGGTCCAAGGTTTTCATAAGCAATTACAGGTATGGCAAAGAATGTTGCAATGCTCCATACAATACCAATAATACCGGTAACTATCTTTCCGATAAATCCTGATCTTTCCTGTATAAGCTTAAGAATAAAACCAATTGTTCCGGCAAACAATGCCCATATAAAAATTGCACCAATGCGGCTAAGGCTGAATTTAAGGCCTGCACTTACACTGGCTTTTTCGCCTTTAAAATACAAATGCGTACAATGTATAAGCGCCATGTTGAAGAACACTACTATAAAATAGTTTACAACATAAAATGTAAAAAGCAACACATATTGTAATGGTGTGCTGGTTACATCTGCATCAGGAATATGCCATCCTGCTGAAGCAAAAATTGCGGTAAGAAAAGATGCCATTACAAGAATAATAGAAACTCCAGATAAGATTGGAAAAATAATTAATTCCTGGTTGGCTTTTAAAATTTTGAAACTGTTGATGGTAATCTTCCATCCATTGCTGATACGGCTCATAAGTACTTGTTTTTTGGTTGACTTAAAAAGTAAATTTAATGGTTTTAGTAACCCACTAAATTAATTTTTAGAGCGTAAAAACTTATGAAGCAAGCATCAAGGCCTGGCAATAATTAAAACAGGGAAAATGCCTGCATGCGTTTATCAATAGAGCTTTCTATCTTTCGGTTAAATACTTCTTTCAATATAATATTAAGTGTCCATGTAAGGGTTAACATTGTTATTGCATATACGGGTGCATACATGTTTTTAACTATACTCAGAATTACTATTGTTCCCATAATACCCGCAAACCAGGTAAGCATGTCGAAAAATTTCATGCCTGCTGCTTTGTAAAAGTCGTTGGTCAGGTAATAATATTCTTCTTTCTTAATATCAACAAAACCTATTATAAATTCGTTGGCACTAATAATATCAACTTCCTGTTCGTTGTATAAAGGCAATTGCAGATTGTGTACACTTAACGGTAAAGTTTTGTCAGAATCCTTCAATTGAAAAACAATTTCAGTCTGCGACTTTTTTAAAGTAGATGGCGATAATTTATTATGTACACCATCAACCTTTGAATAATTATTTACCTTAAGAATAGTTGCAGGAGATAATTGAATGTCGAGGTTTCTGTTTAAAACTTTCATCTGACTAATTTTTTCCATTAGTCGGGACAATAATTATGCAGGAAACAAAAATCTTTTCTATGCCTTGATAAAAGGATTTATGTAGGCTATTTACCTAACAGCTATACGCCAGTTCATGAATATTGAGGTTTCTTTTTCCCAATTCAACTCCCTGGTAAATTTTACTGATCTCATCAAGCAGCATAAAAATTTCGTCCGGCTCTTTAAGTGTAACCAGTTTTGTACGGTATTCTTTTATATTGGGTAATCCTTTAAGATAATTAGCGTAGTGCCTGCGCATTTCCAATATACCTAAGGCTTTGCCTTTCCATTCAACGCTTTTTTGCAGATGTTTTTTTATAACGTTTATGCGTTGTTCAATTGTAGGAACCGGCAAATATTCACCTGTTTTAAAATAATGTTTTATTTCATTAAACACCCATGGATAACCAATAGCAGCACGACCGATCATTATTCCATCAACACCATAACGGTTTTTATATTCCAAAGCTTTTTCGGGCGAGTCAATATCGCCGTTACCGAAAATTGGAATATGTATACGCGAATTATTTTTTACGTCCGCAATCAAACTCCAGTCAGCTTCACCTTTATATAACTGGCTTCGTGTTCTGCCATGAATGGCTAATGCTTTTATACCAACATCCTGTAAACGCTCGGCAACCTCAACAATGTTCTTACTGTTCTCATCCCAGCCCAATCTTGTTTTAACTGTTACAGGCAACGCTGTTGAATTAACGCAGGCTTTTGTTAACCGCACCATCAGATCAATATCTTTCAATACAGCAGCACCTGCGCCTTTGCTTACTACTTTCTTTACAGGGCAACCAAAATTTATATCCAGCAGATCAGGATTAACCGCGTCAACAATTTTTGCACTCATTGCCATTGCTTCTTCATCGCCACCGAAAATCTGAATTCCAACAGGCCTTTCATAATCAAATATGTCAAGCTTCTGCCTGCTTTTAATAGCATCGCGAATCAATCCTTCACTCGAAATAAATTCAGTGTACATTAAATCAGCGCCATTGTCTTTGCACACAGCACGAAAAGGCGGATCGCTTACGTCTTCCATCGGCGCCAGCAACAATGGAAAACCAGGTAGTTCTATATTGCCGATCTTTATCATTTTGATGAATGGCTAAATTAAATGCAGCTATCTGATGCTGCTCCTATAAATTTGACCAGCAAAATTATGCTATTGAATTTTTATGATTGATTATAACCTGCAGCGGCCAAAATTTT
>JABDFS010000147.1:634-3776 GCA_013286425.1 Bacteroidota bacterium | reverse complement strand
GCTTTAAAGTTAAGCGCTGAATCTACGGGCACAGCCTGTACCAATACCGGTGGAAATGAATCTCTCGGGCCACCAAGCGGCGGAATAATATTGGCGCAGGAAGTAAATGTCTGAGCCAGGAATTGAGAAATGATAATTACCAGCAGTAAACCTGTAATGCTTTTTTTCATTGAATAGATGCAGTTGCAAACATAGCGTCTTTACTTTTCCTGCTTTCATAATAATCCGATAAATTGTTTGTAATGTGTGCGCATATAAAATGACCAGCGGCACAACGGTTTGCTTACAACCCCTGTCTTATAAGAAAAGTTTTATGAAATACCTGTTGATACCATTCGCTTTGTTTATGGTAATAAGTTGCCAGAAAGGAGTTGCCGATATAACTACTCCACAAACCGGAATTATTAATTGTGATTTACTGAAACAGGGATTAACGGGTAACGATGCTGCTATGATCAGTAAAGCGCTGGGCAAATTATTGAACGAACAATATTCAAATGAAAACCTTACTCAACTGGCAGCAGATATTTCCGCAGGTTGTGACATTACTGCGTCACTTGAATGTTTTGATTGCATTAAAACAAATCCGCCTCAATCTGCAATACAACTTTCGTTTATGCTGGATAATGGAAGCAATGCAACCTATGTACTTGATTTGATGCCGGCAACAGATAACACGATAAAAATTGTTAGCGTTGAGCAATAGCGTCTGAACCTGAATTAGTATGATTAATGGATTAACCTGATTTGTCAAAATCAAACAATTAAATCCTGACATCTTATAATCAACTCAAATCCTTGGTTCTGGCTTAATTTTAAACCCGTATGCAAAAACCACTTAAAATATTACAGGCATCTGCAGGCTCCGGCAAAACATTCAGCCTGGCAGCACATTATCTTACTTTATTGTTTAGTGGCGAAAATAAATACCGCGAAATACTGGCGGTAACGTTTACTAATAAGGCCACCGAAGAAATGAAGACACGTATACTGGAAGTGTTGAAAGGTTTGGCTGAAGGTGATGAAAGCATAGAAAGTTACCGTAGCATTATTTTAAAAACACATTCCGGTTTAACAGGCGAAGCATTAAAAGAAAAAGCAGGTAAAATTTATAAAAAGATATTGCACGATTACAGCCGCTTTGCAGTAAGCACTATTGATGGTTTCGTGCAGAAAGTGATACGTGGCTTTGCATTTGAATTAGGATTGAGCGCCGATTATGCTTTGGAGATGAATTATGAAAAGGTAAAGGATGAATTGGTAGAGCAATTGGATGCTTCGCTTGATAACAATAAACAGTTGCTGGAATGGATAATTGCACTGGCTTTGGAACGCATCAGCGATAATAAAAGCTGGAACTATAAAGACGAACTTAAAAATCTCATCAGCGAAATATTCAAAGAAAGTTTTGAGGTATTCGAAATGGCTATTGCAACAATTGGTGCTGGGAATATTGATGCTTTGTTTAAAGAATACATCATCATTACAAAAAAAGAAATAAGCGATTTTGAGAAGCAGCTAACAGAACATGGTGAAAAAGCTGTTGCTGTTTTTGAAAGATACAATTTGGATAAAACACATTTTGTAAGAGCTTCTCAAAACTGGTTATTTAAGCTGAGAGCTTTTGCCAATATTGAACAGGATAAGTTTCCAAAAATATTTGCGCTAATT
Organism: Bacteroidota bacterium; assembly: GCA_013286425.1. Lineage (GTDB taxonomy): Bacteria > Bacteroidota > Bacteroidia > Chitinophagales > Chitinophagaceae > Parafilimonas. The sequence goes on along the minus strand of JABDFS010000147.1, from coordinate 2,105 downwards.
GATGAGCCCGGCGCGTGGTTTAAAGATGGCAAAGGCAATGTTGCGATGTACGATGAACTCAATCCATTGCTAAAAGAAATAAAACTATTTTATGAGGGAAGCGTTGCCGCTTATGAATTGTCAATCGCTTTCAATAAGAATCTTTATTATTTAAGATTGATGCAGGAAGTAGCAGCATTACTATCTGCGTACAGAGATGAACATGATAACCTGCTTATCAGTGATGCCCAAAAACTCATTACCGGCATTACTGCTGACGCAGGTGATAACCCTTCGTTTATATGGGAAAAAATTGGTGCACGATACCGTAATTTTTTGTTTGATGAATTCCAGGATACATCAGTAAAACAGTGGAAAAGTTTTAAAGCGTTGCTGGCAAACACACTTGCATCGGCAAGTGGTAAACATGTAGATAATCTTATTGTAGGTGATACAAAGCAAAGCATCTACCGTTGGCGTAATGGCGACTGGAACATATTGCATCAGCAGGCAAAAACAGATATGGGCGCAGCTTACGTGCTGGAAGAAAGCCTCACAGAAAATTACCGCAGCACGGCAAACATTATTCAGTTCAATAACAGTTTATACCAATTGCTTCCTGCAATAATGCAATCATACCTGAATAATGCAGTGCAGGAACAACCGGAACACATCAATACATGGTGGAATAGGAATAGTTTAAATTCTATAATGACAGATGTATATGCCGGTGTTGCACAAAATGAAGCGCTCTCTACAAAACCCGGCGGCATCATAAAAGTGAAACGCTTCGTCAAACCTGAAAACGAAACAGCGCGTTATACTGAAACCTTGTTCAGGGAATATGCTTTGAATGATGTGATGAATGAAATAAACATATTGCTGCATGAAAAAAATTATGCACTTAAAGATATTGCCATCATTGTGCGCTCTAACACGGAAGCAAAATTGTGTGTCGGAAAGTTAATGAAAAAAAACATACCTGTGCTGAGTGGTGAAGCGTTGCTGATAAGCAATAACCTGGCAATAGACCTTATCATCAATACATTAAAAGTTATTACCGGCATTGATGCGCAAACCGCATTATATAAAGCCAATTGTATTGCCTTGTATCATTCACTTCATCAGCGTACAGCTGAACCATCTTTGTATTGCGATTTGAATGAAAAAGCCTTAATACAACTGGATTATGTATTGCCGGCTTCGCTTTGTACCAACTGGCAAAGCTGGCTGCAATTGCCGCTGGCAGAGTTGATAGAAAATTTAATAGCAGCTTATCAGCTTGATATATTGCCGCAACATATTGCTTACCTGCTGGCATTTCGCGACCAGGTAAGCAACGCAACAAAACCCGGTGAAAAAGGTATTGGTGCATTTTTGGAATGGTGGCAGGAAGAAGGTTGCCGTGAATCGTTGCCTTCGCCTGATGGTTCAGATGCGGTGCAGGTGATAACCATACATAAATCAAAAGGGCTTGCATTCAGGGCTGTGT
>JABDFS010000147.1:0-624 GCA_013286425.1 Bacteroidota bacterium | reverse complement strand
ATCTGGGATAATAAAACAAAAGCCAATTCAATATTCTGGGTTTCTGCAAAAGATACAATGTATCATCATTTGGGTGATATGCCTTTACGCTTCAGTGAATCGCTTGCAAAAACCACAGTTGCAAAAGCTTATTTTGAAGAACTGTTATACAGTAATATGGATAGCCTTAATATGCTGTATGTGGCTACCACGCGTGCAAAAGATTTTCTTTATATAGGCACGATGTTTAAAAATGACGCGGATAAATTATCAACCATTGGTGATGTTATCAATGCTTCAATGAACAGTTTTGATGCTGAGTTTACAAATACCAATATTTATGAAAAGGCAGAAGATGTAACAAGCATTGTAAAGCCCTCAGAAAAATCGTTGATTGCTTTGAATAATTACCCAACATCACAGAGGCTTTCTGATTTGTATGTTGCAACAGAAGATAAACACATTGTTCACTTGCTGAATATAGAAAAGTCTGGCCGCAAAGGTTCGCTGGCACATGAAGTGCTGGCGAATGCTTCCAATGAAAAAGAAGTTGATGGTTATATAACGAAGCTGCTAATGGAAGGTGTTATTCAGCAGGAAGAACTGGAGGTTTTACAACAATCGGTGATGGATGTTTTACAGCAT
>JABDFS010000146.1 GCA_013286425.1 Bacteroidota bacterium | reverse complement strand
TTAATGAGATTGGATGGAGTTATGTGTTCACAAATGATGATTACGGCTTTATTGCTGCACGCATTATTGCCATGATAATTAATGAAGCTTTTTTTGCATTGGAAAATAAAGTGAGCACAAAAGAAGAAATTGATATTGCAATGAAACTGGGAACTAATTATCCTTTCGGGCCTTTTGAATGGAGTGAAAAAATTGGGCTTCCAAATATTCTGCGGTTACTTCTGCAGTTATCAGAAAATGATAAGCGCTACACTCCTTCCCATTTCCTTGGGCACAAAAATCAACAATTTTAAAATAAATCATTGGCAACGATACTTCATATCAACACAGCTTTTGAAACTGCATCTGTATTTTTCAGTAAGGATGAAAATATTGTAAGCTGTTTTGAGAATAATTCGCCAAAAAATCATGCATCTTTTCTAGAGCCTGCTATAAAAAAAATTTGCGCAGAGACAAATCTGAGTTTGAAACAAATTGATGCCATTGCTGTTATTAATGGTCCTGGCAGTTATACAGGATTAAGAGTTGGTTTGTCATCTGCCAAAGCCATCTGCTATTCTCTGGGTAAACCGTTAATATTATTAAATACGCTTGATGTAATGGCGCTGGCATTAAAAATGCAATATGGTGGAAAAGATGAAGAAGTTTTGTTTTGCCCGGCTATAGATGCACGAAGAATGGAAGTTTTTACAGCACTATACGATTTTAACCTGGCCATAATTTCTCCTTATACTTCAAAAATAATTGACGACGATTTTTTTAGCGAATACAAGAATAGAGTTATTATAGCCGGAGGAAGCGGTGGCATCAAAATGCAGCAAATGCTAATAAATGAGAAATTTATCTATACAAATTTTTTATTACTTGATGCGCCTATTGTAAATTTGTCAAACTGGGCTTTCAATTCAGAAGTATTTGCGAACATTGCTTATTGCGAACCTATTTATCTAAAGCCCGTTTATTTTAGAAATAACTAAGATGTTAATTAAACAGGCATAGTTTTTTGTGTATTAAATCCAATATTAATAAACTCAGTATTGCTAAAAAGAGAGATATGAATAACACATCCTCCCAATTTCTTACCATTAACGATAAAGCCACAAGCGAAAGTTTAAAACTTGATTTTCTTCGGCTGAAAAAGTCAGCTATGATCTTAAGAGCTTTAAATCATAAATTGAGACAACAATTGGTGAGATTGATTGATGAACATCAAAAAATAACAGTTACTGAGATATACGTAAGCTTGCGTTTGGAACAATCAGTTGTATCTCAGCATTTAGCTATTCTTAGAAGGGCAAACATCGTGATAACAAAAAGGGAAGGAAAGTTTATATTTTACTCCCTGAATTATGCCCGCATACAGGAGATCAACAGCTTTGTAGAACAACTGGTTAGTTAAATAGCTTCTGTATTGTTAATACCGTAGTATTTTTGCCAAAATTCTGTGTATGTATATAGAGCAATTATATACCGGTTGCCTGAGTGAGGCTGCGTATTATATTGAAAGTAATGGTGAAGCCGCAATTATTGATCCGCTTAGGGATATCGATCAATACATAACGCTTGCAAAAGAAAGAAACACTGTTATCAAGTATATTTTCGAAACACATTTTCATGCAGATTTTGTTAGCGGGCATATTGATCTGGCTACAATAACCGGAGCGCCTATTATTTATGGGCCGGGCACACAAACTTCATTTAAGGTTCACATAGCAAAAGATAATGAAACATTTCAACTTGGTAAAGTAAGTATAAAGGTATTGCACACACCAGGGCATACGCTTGAAAGTTGTTGTTATCTGCTGAAAGATGAAAGCGAAAAAGATTATGCCTTATTTACGGGCGATACTTTGTTTGTTGGTGATGTGGGAAGACCCGATCTTGCTCAAAAAGGTGAATCTCTTACAGTAAATGATCTTGCGGGAATTATGTATAATAGCTTGCAGGGAAAAATTATACCACTTGCTGATGATGTTATAGTTTATCCGGCGCATGGCGCAGGAAGCAGTTGCGGAAAAAATCTTGGAACACAAACTTCAAGCACCATTGGTTATGAAAAGCAAACCAATTATGCTTTGAGAGCAGAAAGTAGAGAAGAATTTATTACTGCTGTTACTGAAGGCTTGACCGCCCCGCCCCAATATTTCTCTGTGAATGCACTTATTAATAAACAAGGATACGAAAGCCTGGAAAAACTTCTGGAAAAAGGATTGCATCCATTATCAGTTGAATCGGTAAAAGATTTAATGAATAATGATGATATAATATTATTAGATACACGCGCTTCATTTTTATTTACTGAAGGTTTTATTCCCGGCTCGATTTCTATTGGGCTTGATGGCAGGTTTGCTGAATGGGCTGGCAGTCTTTTGTCATTTGATAAAACAATTTTAATAATCGCTGAACCTGGTACTGAAAAAGAAAGTATTGTAAGATTGGCAAGAGTAGGTTTCAGCAAATTTGCTGGCTATCTTGAAGGTGGTTTTGAAACCTGGAGAAATTCCGGCGAATCGATTGATATGATCATTAATGTTGAAGCAGATGAACTTGCAATGGATATTCCACATGATGATAAGCTGGTAGTAATAGATGTAAGAAGAGAAACTGAATTTGCAGACGGACATATAAAAAATGCACTCAATATTCCTTTAAGCACACTTAATGATCCCGCAAGCATGGCAAATATTGAAGATGATCAAAATCTGTATATACATTGTAAAAGCGGGTATAGAAGTGTAGTCGCAGCCTCTATATTAAAACACCAAGGTATTCACAATTTGTATAACGTATTAGGAGGCTGGAATAAAATAAAAGAGCAGGAAAAAATAAAGACCGAAAAAGAAACCAGTATTTTAAATTGACCTTTCTTATTCTTTAATTTACTCAACAGGAATTTGTATAGTAAAGCTGCTTCCTTTACCCAAGATGCTGTCAACTTTTATTTTGCCTTTGTGTGCATCAATCACACTTTTAACGTAACTCATTCCTAAACCAAATCCTTTTACATTATGAATGTTACCTGTATGCGCCCGGTAAAATTTCTCAAATACACGCTTGACAGTTTCTTTGCTCATGCCAATACCATTATCCTGCACCTGTATTATAAAATGTTTAGCGGTTCTGTGCGTTGTTAGTTTTATTAAGAGATTATCGCTTGAATACTTTATTGCATTATCTATAAGATTAGAAAGTACATTAGTAAAATGAACTTCATCAATAAACGCTATGTCATCATTAGCATTCAGCAACATCTCAACTTTAGCCTTTTTTTCCTGTAGCTGTAATTGATAATTTTCAACAATCCGCGAGAGCAGTTGATGAATATGAGCCGGTACAAGATTTAGCCTGAATTCCTGTTTTTCCATTAGAGCAGCCTGCAGTATAGTTTCAACATGCTTATTCATTCTTTTATTCTCATCTTTGATGATGTTGTTGAAATATTGCCATTTGCTTTTATCGTTGATTACTTTTTCATTTCTTAAAGCATCAACGGCAAGAGATATCGTTGCCAGAGGCGTTTTAAATTCATGTGTCATGTTATTAATGAAATCGCTTTTTATTTCACTCATCTTTTTTTGATTCAGCATAGTTCTTACCGTTGTATAAAATGCGGCGATTATAATAAGCGTAAATAATGCTGAGAAAACAACCATCCATGTAAGCGACTGCCAAACCTGTGTTTTAAAATCAGGTATAATAATAAACAAATGCTCATTTGCCAGTAAGCCTTCAAGATCAGTTCCGGAATCAGGTATGATTGGAATAACACGTCTTTTAA
>JABDFS010000145.1:3708-3820 GCA_013286425.1 Bacteroidota bacterium | reverse complement strand
AACCCCGGCGATTGATTCAGCATTTATCTTGCAGCTCTGACAAAAAATGAAAAACGTTTTTATTGTTGCCGATAATATTATTTCTCCGCTTGGAAATACAACAGCAGGAAAC
>JABDFS010000145.1:0-3698 GCA_013286425.1 Bacteroidota bacterium | reverse complement strand
TTTCAAAGCTGGTGCAAAATATTTCTGCGGTTAAACAACACAGCAACAAACAAATTACTGATGAACCTTTTTATGCTTCGTTATTTGATGAAGATGATTTTAAAACGAATGATCAATACACGAAATTTGAGCAACTGATCATTACATCAGTAACCGATGCAATAAAACAAGCTGATGTTGATATTACTGATAAAAAAACTTTACTCATTATTTCAACAACAAAAGGCAATATCAGTTTATTGGAAACAGGAGCATATAATGATTTATTAAAACAAAGAATTGCTTTACCTAACTCTGCAAAGTTGATTGCTGAATATTTTCATTTTGTTAATCAGCCATTGATTGTTTCAAATGCATGTATTTCCGGGTTGCTTGCAATTTTAACAGGCATGCGTTTAATACGTTCAGGCCAATATGAAAACATCGTCGTTACAGGTGCAGACGTTATTACGAAATTTATCTTTTCAGGTTTTCAATCTTTCCAGGCTTTAAGTAATAATGTTTGCAAGCCGTTTGATAAAGATCGTGATGGCATTAATTTAGGTGAAGGCACAGCAACGGTTATTCTCTCATCACATAAAAAAAGGGATGACGATATAGGAGTTGTAAGTGGTTCAGTAAGTAATGATGCCAATCATATTTCCGGCCCGTCAAGAACAGGCGAAGAATTAGCGCAGGCAATAAATATTTCAGTGAATGATGCAGGCTTATCACCGAATGATATAGATTTTATTTCAGCACACGGAACAGCAACTTTGTATAACGATGAAATGGAAGCAAAGGCAATTGCGCTATCAAAACTTAATACTTCCCCTGTAAATAGTTTGAAAGGATTTTATGGACATACATTGGGCGCTGCAGGATTGATTGAAAGCATTATTTCAATTCAGTCATTAAAGCAAAATATGATTTTGCCAACAAAAGGCTTTGAAACAATTGGCGTTTCGCAAACAATAAATATTTGCACTGAGATTATAAATACTTCATTAAAAAATTGTTTAAAAACGGCATCAGGTTTTGGCGGTTGTAATGCGGCTGTTATTTTTAGCAAACATTAGATTTATATTTTGTTGAACAATCTACATATCATTTCAAGTTGTGTTATCAGCAACAACATCGTTGCAAAAAACAATGAACAAATTTTTTCTTCTGATACTGATAGCGTTCAATCATTTCTTTTATCTGTTTACCATCATTTAAAAATTGATTATCCTAAGTTTTATAAAATGGATAGCCTTAGCAAGCTTGGTTTTCTTGCTTCAGAAGTGTTGCTGAAAGATGAGAAAGATTCAATCGTTCATTTAGAAAAAACCGGCTTGGTATTATGCAATGCAAATGCAAGCCTCGATGCAGATTTAAAATATTTTGAATCGGCAAAAGAAATTGCAAGCCCCGCATTGTTCGTATATACTTTACCCAATATTGTTATGGGTGAAATATGTATTCGCAATAAATTCAAAGGAGAAAATGCATTTTTTATCTCTGAAAAATTTGATGCAGGTTTCATACACCAATACATCAGCGAACTTTTTGCAAACAATATTCTTAAGCTTTGTGTTTGCGGTTGGGTTGATTTGTTGCAGGAAAATTATAAAGCCGTTTTGTTTCTTGTTTCAACAAAAAGCAAAGATGAAGTGTTATTATTCACAGAAGAAAATATGAACAGCATATTTAATAGTATAGCATGAGTGGTAAAGTTTATATAGCGGGCGTGGGCGTTATTTCTGCAATCGGCAATAATGTTGAAGAATGTTTGCATGCATTGCAAAATGAAGAAGCAGGCATGAATAATATTAAGTATTTAAAAACTGTACATGCAAATGAATTGCCCGTAGCAGAAGTAAAATTAAATAACGACGAGCTTGCAGTTAAAGCAGGTCTGTCTTCTAAAATAAGTCGCACCGCTTTGTTAAGCGCAATCGCTGCAAAAGAAGCATTGAATGATTCAACAATTACAGGCATCAATAATTTAAGAACAGGTTTTATTTCGGCAAACACAGTTGGCGGCATTGATAAAACAGAAAATTTTTATCACGATTATTTCAAAGAAAATAAGCCGGGTAATCTTCACGACGTAGTGAACCATGAATGCGGAAGCATAACAGAATTGGTTGCCGGTCATTTAAACATTAACGCATATACAACAACTATAAGTACCGCCTGTTCTTCATCCGCAAGCTCAATCATGCATGCTGCAAGATTAATAAAGGCCGGCATGTTGGATGCGGCAATTGCAGGCGGTGTTGATGCACTAACAAAATTTACATTGAACGGATTTAATACGCTGTTGATTTTAGATACAGCTTTTTGCAAACCTTTCGATGAGAACCGCAACGGTTTGAATTTAGGTGAAGGTGCAGGTTATGTTGTATTGGTTTCAGAAAAAATTGCAGCGCAACTTAAAAGAGAAATGTATTGCGAATTGAAAGGATATGCAAACGCAAATGATGCCTATCATCAAACGGCTTCATCGCCTGAAGGCAATGGTTCATTTCTTGCGATGCAACAGGCGTTGCAGAAAGCAAATCTTCAACCGGATGATATTGATTACATCAATCTTCACGGAACGGGAACGCAGAACAATGATGGAGCAGAGGGTACTGCAATTGAAAGATTGTTTAATCCGGCTTATCCTAAAATGAGTTCAACAAAATCTTTTACAGGCCATACTTTAGGTGCAAGTGGTGGTATTGAAGCTGTGTTTTCTGCACTGTCAGTAAAACACAATTATGTATATCCGAATTTGAGATTGCAAACACCAATCAAAGATTTTCCATTTAGTGCAGAAAGAAATTTTTTAAAAGATCAGCGCATCAACAATGTGCTTTCAAATTCTTTCGGCTTCGGCGGCAATTGCACTTCATTAATTTTTTCAAAGGCTTAAGATGAAAGTATATATCCGTTCGGCATCATGTATTTCACCGCAGGAAACTTTTCACGAAGAATTGTTTTCTTCTGATGCGAAAGAATATAATACTGTTGTTTTAAAAGCAATCGAGCCTGACTATAAAAACATTTTTGATGTAAAGCAAATGCGCAGGATGAGCCGAATTGTGCGCATTGGTTTGGCTGCTGCAATGAATACATTGAAAGAAGCGGGCAAAGAAAATGTTGATGCAATTATTACAGGAACTGCTTATGGCTGCATGCATGACTCAGAAAGCTTTCTGAAAAAAATTATTGAACAGGATGAGCAATTGCTTTCGCCAACTTCATTTATACAATCAACGCACAATACAGTTGGCGCGCAGATTGCGCTTGCATTAAAATGTTATAATTACAACAATACATTTGTGCATCGCGGTTTTTCATTTGAACATGCGTTGCTTGATGCAATGCTTATGCTTACTGAAGGTGAAGCAAAAAATATTTTAACCGGCAGCGCTGATGAAATAACTGAGTTTACTTTTTCTATTTTACAAAGATTTGGTTTGTATAAGCAACAACCTGTTTCTAATTTCAGTTTGTATAATTCAAATACAAAAGGAAGTATTTGTGGTGAAGGCGCAGCTTTCTTTTTGTTGTCGAATGAATATGCTGATGATGCATATGCACAACTTGATGCAGTAAACACATTGTATAACCCTTCGAATGAAAATATAATTAATGAAAACATTCAACAATTTCTGCGATCAAATAATGTTAGCATGCATGATGTTGATTTAATTATTACCGGGAAGAATGGCGATATAAAAAAT
>JABDFS010000144.1 GCA_013286425.1 Bacteroidota bacterium | reverse complement strand
AGATTCCAATTTATACAGGCTATATGCAGCGGATGACCTGCGGCGATATTTGTTTGTAGACACGTCGCGGGGTTATCCAAGATTTAAAGGAGGGTATGACGGCTATAATATGTTTGCAGGTATTGCCACCGATGAAATTTACCTCACCCGAGCCGAATGTTATGCGCGCACCGGCAATATTGCAGCAGCGATGAATGACCTGAATGCGCTGCTTATCAAAAGGTACAGGGCCGGCGCTTTTGTACCGTTGACGGCTGTTGATGCTATTGATGCTTTACAAAAAATTATCACCGAGCGCAGAAAAGAATTGTTGTTCAGGGGTATACGCTGGACAGATCTGCGGCGATTGAACAAGGATGCTACCTACGCGGTAACACTGCAACGTGTGTTGAACGGGCAGGTATACACGCTGCCACCAAATGACAACCGTTACGTGTACCCGATACCGGACCAGGAAATCCAGCTCAGCGGGATTGCGCAGAACCCGAGGTGAGGTGCTTACAGTTATTATGACACCGTGCAAATGGTTCTGTTTGCATACAGGACCTGAAAATTGAATAAACAGCATTGTGCCGGATGGCACTTAGCAAAAAATCTTTTACAATGAAAAATAATATTTGTGTTCTTATCATGCTCTTCTGTTTTGTTGTGGCTGTGCCCGTTATGGCACAAAAGCAATCTTTGACGGTCGGGGACAAGGTTCCTGATCTTGTACTGAACAACGTGGTGAATTACACTTCACCCCGGCTTGAGCTTTCCGATTTCAGGGGGAAGCTGATGATCATCGATTTCTGGGCTTCCTGGTGCATGCCCTGTGTGGCTATGCTGCCCATTTGCGATTCGCTGCAACAGGAATTTAAAGACAGCCTCCAGATAGTTCCGGTAACGCAACAGGATAAAGCAACCGTAGCGGCATTTATACAAAACATCAGGCATGCGAAAAATATCTCTTTCTTTTCCATTGGCGGTGATACTGTGCTGAACACCCTGTTTACCCATAAAGAGATACCGCATTATGTATGGGTGGATGCAACGGGTAAAGTAGTGGCCATCACTGGTGCGCACGAGATAAACAGGGAAGCTATACGCCGTTATTTAAAGACAGGTACTATCGATGCAGCAGTGAAAACGGATTCGTTTAGGCAAGTGAATGAAAAGCAACCGCTGTTCCATGTAGCCAATAACCTTATTGAAAACGGCGGCATTCAAACGGAGCTTATTCCTGATAATAATCTCCTGTACCATTCGGTGCTTACGGGGTATATTGAAGGCTTTGGAACAGAGACCGGCGGCGATACCGACAGGATCGTATGCAAGAACAATTCCGTTGGCGGCCTGTACCGTTACGCATTGAGCAACTATGATGTGCGGAAGCTGTTTTTGAACAGTACGGTATGGAAGGTAACCAATCCGCGTGCACTTGCCCTGACCGATTCGGCTGCCTTTGCTGTTACAACGCAGGCAGAAGCCACGCAATGGATGAAGGCGCATACCTTTTGTTATGAACTGAAATGCCCTGCTGCGACTGCCGATAAACCTGCGATCATGTTGCAGGACTTAAATAATTATTTTGGTGCGCTGTACGGTATACAGGGCAAGCTGGAAACCATCGATACAAAGGTGCTGGCCTTAACAAAACTGGATGATAAGTCGCTGTATGCTACCAAAGGCATTGCCGAAAAAACAACAGCGAACCAGTTCCATCTTGCGATCAAAGACCAGCCGCTATCGACGCTTATTAATTTCCTCGGTGCACAAATGGACTGGCTGCCGCCTTTGACAGACGAGACGGGTTATACAGGGAAAGCAGATATTGAACTGAATTGCGATCTTACTAACCTGAATGAGGTGAATGCGGCATTGTCGGTGTATGGTTTGGTGCTGAAAGAGAAAATAGAAGAGAGGGAGATGATCGTGATAAGGGATAGGTGAGGGGATAGGCTCCTTGACACTGCAAGCGTTGCACACCTGTCAGGCATGGCCTTTACTGACTATTTGCTCAAATGCTGCATAGATAAAAGCGCATGCTTCATTCCATGTCATTGACCGCACGGTAGTACGCTTCATCGTTGCATTCATTGCAGTACTGCCGCAGGTGGTGTCAATATTTGTGCTTGCGCCCGCAACGTGCCGTCGCTTCCTGTCCGTTACAGATTGATCAATGGCTTACCTCTTCACTGAAGAAATTAGCCGCAACTGTTAATTGATTTCGTAAAGCACAAGACGGTGTGGATATAAAACAAAAAGTTGTCCTTTATATATCATGAAGGTTGTAAGCTTTTCGTCATTATCTGCGGGAATGTAAAAACTTCCTTTATAAGAGCTATTTAACAGGCTATAAGTGTCAATTACAGAGTATTTCCTGAAATTTTTTTCATCTTCATTATCTGCTATAAGATTGGAATTGTTATATAACATTCCATTATCGACGCAGCTTTCCAAATTAACATCGTGAACAGGATTAGTATTTGTATATTCTGAAGTTTTGCCTGCTAAATGCGCGCCTGCAGCAATTGTATAAGTTTCATTGGTGTCGATAGTGTGGTTTTTATATATAAGATTCAAATCAGTATCCATACAAATAAAACTGTTATTATAATAGTGTACATAAATTAATCTATGTGATGTATTGTCATAATGCAATAACCCATCTGTTGAAATACCAGCATCGTTTTTTCTCTCCGAAATATTTTTTTCTTCAACAGCAGTTCCATTTAGCAGATCCCGTTTGACAAACACCTGATCCCATTTACCGGAAATATTTTTATACGTCCTGAAAACAAAACTACCCGGATCGATTTGAGCACAACATGTAAAAGTTTTACCTGAAAAATTTCTATAAATAGTACTATCATTATAAAAATTGACCTGAATGATTACAGGTATATTGCCACCGGCGATGTATACATGCGGCGAATCAATGAAAGTGAAAAAAAGTGAACTGAGTGCTTCACTTTCCTTCACGGGCAAACGCAATTCCTTTACTGCTTTTAATTGCAGATCGGCTTGCAATATCAATCCAGGATCATTTGTCTCCATGTAAATATGGTTTCCGGAGATACCGCTTATCCTGCGAGCTGTATCGTCTATGTTGAGTATCGCGATCTTTTTTAGATGCAGGTCAATAAATTTCCGGTTAAAGCCATTCTTTTTATTTTTAAAGTCCCCGGATGTCAATACTATTATGACAATAATGATTACAGACAACACCATAATAGCAATGGAATGAAAAATAAAATATTTCCTGTTCAGTAGTTTCATGAATGGAAAAAGCACCACTTATTGAGTGGTGCTTCTGTTTTATTACGGTTGAAAATTATTCGCACTCATCCTTGTGTTCGGGTTTTGATTCGGGTCTAAAGTACCGTCACTTTTAAGGTATACAGCACAGAGGTGCCGGGTACCTAACGGACATACTGTATTTAAGGACGAAGGTGAAATAAAATTGGTAGTATTATAGGGCGGCACTGCATCAGTAGTTTGGCCATACCAGCCGGCTGTTATTTTAGGAGATGCAGATGTAAAAGCGGTGAGTGAAACGCTTGCGATGATTACGGCAGCAAGCAAGCCTGTTTGTATCTTTTTCATAAAATTTATTTATAGTTTAAAAATCATTTTCAATTGCGAAAGGATAGGGTTGTTAAACTAAGGCGGATGATTCGATCGTTGTACCCTGGTACCCGCCCAGGGAATGTGTCTTTGTTGTGTTAAGAATAATTTCATAGGGTAGCATTTAGGGAATTTTGTTGCAATTCTTTTTTCAGACCTGACTTCTCAAAAGAAGTTGACAACCCAATTGCAACCAGATCAATCACCATAAATCCAATGTTCAGCACAATATGCTGTGACCACGACAGGGAGGATATAAGCCCCCCGCACGGGCAGGGAATGTAGTGTGTTCAACGGGAGTGGTTCCAAACCTTTTCTTAAAGGCTGCAGAAAAATTGTTTGCCGTTTTATATCCGCAACGCAGCGCAACCTGTTTTATGGAGTGGTTAGTATCCTCTAATTCTGCCTTTGCAATTTTAAGCACTTCTTCCTGCAAATAAGCATATAGACCCATACCGAAAATATTCTTAAACCCGCTTTTTAACTTTTGTTCATTAACGCCAACCTGCCTTGAGATGCGTGTAATTGAAAGATGGTATGGAAGATTGTTG
>JABDFS010000143.1 GCA_013286425.1 Bacteroidota bacterium | reverse complement strand
AGTTGAATTTACAACATATACCAGGTTGTTTTTTGTACAAACACTTACCGGCAATGTTCCCCCGGAGCTAACGGTAGATTTCAGCTCAAGGCTTCCATCGTTATTTATTTTGAAAGAAGAAACAGAATTGGAACCTGCATTTACCGCGAATAACAATCCATAATCTTTATTGATGGCAATTGCACTCTGGGACCCAAGGCCTGCACCACTTCCGTTGCCACCTGAGTTAGTTGTTGCACTCCATGAAAGCTTGCCATTCAATTGCTGTGTGTACGCAACAACAGCATTGCCACTTGCGTCGTTGCTTTCAATGTAGATATGACCGTTTGTATTTGATTCATTGCCGGCTTTTAACATGGTTTCATCAGGATTATTACCGTTCTCCTGAACCATTGCTTCAGATACTTCCCCACCTGAACTTACAGCAGATGATGGTGTGCCTACATCTTCTTTTTTACAGGCAGCAAAAAAAACAATGGCTGCAGCCATTAACTTAAGATTGATTTTCATAATTGGTTTTGTTTAATATTTATTGATTTGATAAATGCGTAATGATCAAACAAAACTATTATCAATGCTACCGGAACATGTCACGGAAGTATAACAAAAGCATACCGGTTAAATGTGTTAAGAAACTGTAAGCGGGTTGGTTGTTTTCATTTGTATAATGAATGAAATAAGATCATCATTTTCAGAAATTACATGAAAAGAATAATCGTGCAATTCAAGCGCTTTTTTAACGATGAGCAATCCAAGGCCGGAATTGGCAGGCTTAATTATTACAGGGTCATTTATTCGTTGCGCGGTGATATTTATCCAGTTGATCAATTCATCCGAAAGTGCATTGCCGCTATTGGTAAATGTTATGGTAAGCAGGTTGGATTTTTTTTCAAGGCTGATATGAATACTGCCACCGGCGGGTGTATATTTTACAGCATTATCCAGCAGGTTCTGCAACACGCGCTCTATCATTCTTATGTCAGCATTGATCCATGATGTGTCTTCGCATCCGGTACAATCAAGCTGTATATTTTTTTCTGCTGCTCTTTTTTCATACACAGCAAACATTTCATTCAATATCTCGGAAAAAATAAATGGTTCTTTATTCGGTGTAAAATGCACAGATTCCATCCTGGATAATTCAAAAAGGTCATGTACCATTGTTTCTATCTGCTGTAATTTTTTATGCACCATTTGTATAAAGGCATCGATCTCCGGTTTATCAATATCACCCCTGCTTATTTTAGTCAGCGCAGTTTCAGTGTATCCTTTTGCAACAGATAAAGGTGTTCGCAGGTCATGTGAAATAGTGGCTATAAAATTCTTTCTTTCCTGTTCTGTTTGTTTCAGTTTATCAATATTGTAAGAAAGCAATGTTGCCATCCTGTTGAACGATTCTGTAATGGGCGCAAACTCATCGTTCTTCTTCACTTCAAAACGTACATTAAAATCGCCCTGCATGTATTCATTCAGTATAGCAATAATCTTTTTGAAGTTGCGCTGCAAACGGTTTATATACCAGAAGGTTAATACAACCGATATAAAAATGATCACACAAAATGCAATAATGGCAAGGCTTATTACATGGCTTCCAAATAAAATATTGCTTGTTGTGCTGTACGCATTGCCGCCAAGTATTACATAAATGTATCCTACTTTTTTTCCATTATTAATTACTTCAGCAGCAGAGAATACTTTTTGTTGCGAAGGCTCTTTCGGGTCTGGCCCTTTTATATAATCTTCTCCTTTTGATTGTATATGTTTCTGAATATTTTCAAGCGGAATTTTCCAAAGTTTAATGGTTGAATCGGGTGATTGATAATACATGATCTTCCCGGTTGTATCTAAAAAATATACTTCGATACTTGGGTTTAAAACCATTGCATTGTAGAATACAGAATCAGCAACTGTTTTATTAATTCCCTCGTCCTGGAAAGGCGATGCAAACCGGGCAATATGCACCGCAACATCCTTATCTGTTAACTGCGTGGCTGACTGGTAAAATTCTTTTGTGGTGAGATAAGTAATTACAATAAACAGTAAGCTTAATACTGTTATCAGTAAAAAGATGAGAATGATGATCCTCTTAAACAGGCTTAATTTTCCTTTTGTCATTCTGTAAACCTGTAGCCAACGCCCCAGGTGGTTAATATATATGTTGGTTGCTGGATATCCGGTTCAATCTTCATACGCAACCGGTTGATGTGTGAAGTAACAGTATGTTCATACCCGGAAAAAGAATAGCCCCAGATCATCTCCAATAACTCGTGCCTGCTGAATGTTTTGCCGCGATTGGATGCCAGCAGATACAGCAGTTCAAATTCCTTTGCTGTAAGATCAAGCCGTTCACCTTTTAAGGTGGCCTTCATTTTTGTGCGATTGATATAAATATCTTTTACCTGTATTTCATTTGCCGTTTCTGTAACAGGAGCAACGGTTTCCGTACGCCGCAAAATAGCTTTTACCCTTGCCATCAGTTCACGAATACTGAAAGGCTTTGTAACATAATCATCAGCGCCTAATTCCAGCGCGAGCACTTTATCAATTTCTTCAGAACGTGAGGTAAGCATCATTATAGGCGCTGAAATATTTTTTTCCCTCAGCTTCCTGCAAACTTCAATACCGTCAATGCCCGGAAGCATAATGTCTAAAATGATAAGATGAAAATTTTGACCCGTTGCTTTTTGCAATGCCGCGTTACCATTGCCCGCGGTTGTAAGATCATAAAAAGAGGCATCAAAATTTATTTTCAGCAAATTCACAATTTCAGGATCATCTTCTGCCAGCAAAATAGAATGCATGATGGTAGCTGTATTTCTTTACAAAGAACATGAAACTATTTCATTTAAATCTCACAGAACTATCACGGAAAGTTGCAAACTTCGCTCAGTCATTGATATCGCATAAACAAATTACAACCAATCATACCATTCATTCCTGATTGCGTTTATCTTTAAAAAAAATAAATGCTGCAATATGAGTGATCAACATTTGCCCCGCAGAAGTTTTATCAAATCATCTTCATTGGCCCTGGCAACAACAGCTTTAAGCAAATACATTTCAACAAGCCATAATACAAAAACAAAACGTGTTGCATTGGTCGGTACAGGATGGTATGGCAAAAGTGACCTGTTTCGTTTAATGCAGGTGGCTGATGTAGATGTAGTTGGATTATGTGATGTGGATGCACACCAGTTGCAACATGCAGCAGACATGGTGCATCAACGCCAGTCGAAGCAAAACCCAAAGTTGTTTGATGATCATAAACAATTATTAACTGAATTGCAACCGGAGATTGTTTTAATAGCCACACCTGACCATTGGCATTCGTTGATTGCAATCGATGCAATAAAAGCAGGCGCCAATTTGTATTTACAAAAGCCGGTAAGCGCTGATGTGATGGAAGGTGAAGCAATAGTTTCTGCAGCCCGGAAATATAATCGCGTAGTGCAGGTTGGACTGCAAAGAAGAAGTACGCCACACCTGGTGGAGGCAAAACAAAAATTTGTCGACACTGGCTTATTAGGGAAGGTGCATTATGCCGAGACCTGTTGTTATTATCACATGAGATCCAATGATAATCCACCTGTGCAACCGGTGCCATCATTTTTGAATTATGATAAATGGACAGGCCCTGCACCCATGCGTGCTTATGATGGGTTGCCGCACAGGCGATGGCGCGCTTTTATGGAATATGGTAACGGCATTATGGGCGATATGGGCGTTCACATGTTCGACGCAGTGCGATGGATGCTGGGTGTTGGCTGGCCAAAGGCTATTGCATCAACCGGTGGTATTTACGTTGATAAAAGCAGCAAGAGCAACATCAGCGATACACAAACTGCTTTATTTTCTTTTGATGATTTTGATTGTGCCTGGACACACAGAACATGGGGCACTGCATCAGACCCAAAATATCCATGGGCTTTTAAATTACATGGTGATAAAGGCACGCTAAGCTGCGATGTATATCAATATGATTTTACACCGGTAGAAGGCAAACCTGTTCATGGCGACCTGTTATGGGAGAAAGAAAAATACCCTGAAGACTTAAAAGAGCCGGACATTGAATTGCATACGGCGCCTGCTGCAAGGAGACACATGCAAAACTTTTTATCTGCTATTGACAGCAATACAAAGCCTGTTGCCGATATAGAAGAAGGGCATATTTCAACGGCCAGTTGTATTATGGCTAATTTATCAGCACAATTAAAAAGGCCTTTTCATTATGATCCTATAAA
>JABDFS010000142.1:2309-4241 GCA_013286425.1 Bacteroidota bacterium | reverse complement strand
CAAAGCGGGATAATATACTGGTGATCCGGGAACAAAACGGTAAACGTGAGTTCGGAAGAGTGGATATTTCATCCAATAAGATATTTGAATCGCCTTATTTTAACCTGCAGCAAAACGATTTTATATACGTGGAGCCAGATAAAACAAAGTTCATCGCCAACGATTTTATAACGAGCCGGAATGTGCGTAACCTCAGTATTTTTGTTACCCTCCTGTCTACCACAGTGCTTATACTCACTTTAACGAAACTGTGAATATGGAAGCAGGTAAAAATCATCAAAATATAACGCCGGCAAAGGCAGAGGATAGCGAGTTCTCCTTCCGGGAGTTGCTCGTTAAGTCGATGAATTATGTGCCTTTGTTCATTCTTTTCATATTGGTGGCATTTGGAACAGCTTTCGTTTATCTTCATTATTCAGTTTCCATGAACAGATGCCTTTATTTAAAACCATTGACCCGGATAAGACCTGTAATAAGGTACTCTTGCCACTTCCGTTAGGGCCTGTAATGGCATAAATAGTATTTGGGTAAAATTGGTAATCAAGATTGAAAAAGATCCACTCACGATTAAAACTTTTCCCGGCATTGGTAAGGGATATCTGCATACGGAGTGATTATGCAAAGAAAGGCAGCAGGTTATTGCTCCTCTTCTGTTTCGGTTTTGGAATATCTTTTTATGATGCCACGTTCGCTTTCACGGATGAACCCGATGATCTCATCGCGCTCATCGCTTGCAGGAAGTTCTTCTTCAATATACTCAAGCTCTTTTGTAGTGTTAAGGCCTTTGTTATAAATGATGCGGTAAATGTCGAGTATGCCGTTTATTTTTTCAATTGTAAAGCCTCTTCTTTTCAGGCCTACGCTGTTTACGCCGCCATAGCTTAACGGGTTGCGCACAGCTTTGATGTAAGGAGGTACATCTTTTCTCACAAGGCTTCCACCTGCAATAAAAGCGTTCTGGCCAATCTTTACAAACTGGTGTATTGCTGTAAACCCGGCTATCCATGCATAGTCGGCCATTATTACGTGGCCCGCCATCTGGCTGTTATTGCTCATGATACAATGATTGCCTACAAAGCAATCATGTGCAATGTGGCTATACGCCATGATAAGGCAATTGTTGCCAACAGTGGTTTTCCAGCGATCACTGGTACCCCTGTGAATGGTTACATATTCTCTTATGGTAGTGTTGTCGCCAACTTCAACGTATGTCTGTTCGCCTTTAAATTTAAGATCCTGGGGTATTGCGCCTATTACCGCGCCCGGGAAAATGCGGCAGTTGGAACCAATTCTAACACCTTCCATTATAGTAACATTACTTCCTATCCAGGTACCTGCGCCTATTGTAACATCCTGATGAATAACGGTAAACGGATCGATCTTTACATTCTCGGCGAGCCTGGCATCTGGATGTATGTACGTATGCGGATGGATCATTCTTTATCTGCTCGTTAAGCAGCTCTTATTTGATTTTGGAACGGGGCAAAGTTAACCGTTCATATTTAATTTAACACTAAATCAATAGTTAATCAACTTTTACAAGTTGTGCTACAAGATCCGCTTCTGTTGCAACCTTACCACCAACAAACACTGTTCCTTTCATATCACAGAGTCCCCGGCGAATAGGGCTGTTCCATTCCATGTGAAGTATCATTGTATCGCCCGGAACAACTTTTTGCTTGAACTTGCAATTGTTGATCTTAACAAAATAAGTATCGTACTTGCCTGGTGGCATCGCGTTTATGCATAAAATTCCGCCTGTCTGAGCCAATGCTTCTACCTGCAATACACCGGGCATTACCGGGTTATTCGGAAAATGGCCCTGGAAAAACCATTCGTTAACAGTAACATTCTTGATACCGATGATGCGGGTGTCTGTAAGTTCAATTATTTTATCAACCAGCAAAAAAGGAAAGCGGTGTGGTAAAGTTT
>JABDFS010000142.1:0-2299 GCA_013286425.1 Bacteroidota bacterium | reverse complement strand
ATATTGGCCACGGCCCTTTTTCACATGCACTGGAAAATGTGTTGATTCCAAATGTGCATCATGAAACAATTGGCCTGTTGGCAATAATGCGGGCTTTGATCGGGTAGCCTATAAGGCTGAGATCTCCTACCACATCCAACAGCTTGTGGCGTGCAGGTTCATTGGGATAACGAAGCTCGAGGTTGTTAAGATAACCTTCACTTTTTACTTCTATTTTATCTTTCTTAAAAACCTTTTTAAGACGGTTCATTTCTTCATCGTCAACAGGCTTATCTACAATTACAATTGCATTATTAATGTCGCCGCCTTTGATAAGGTTGTTATCAAGTAACATTTCCAGCTCATGCAAAAAACAAAAAGTACGGCAGGGGGCAATCTCTGTTCTAAAATCCCTTATGTTCTTCAGGCCGGCATGTTGCGTTCCTAAAACCGGGCTGTTAAAATCTATTAATGTGGTAAGGCGGTAGCTTGTAGAAGGCAGCGCGGTCATCTCCACGCGTTTCTCTTCGTCGTAATAATAAATATTTTCATCAAGGCTGTACCAGATCTTGGTAGCCTCCTGTTCTTCAATACCGGCTTCTTCAATCAATTCTGTAAATGGCTCAGAGCTTCCGTCAATTATTGGTATTTCAGGGCCATTTATCTCGATCAAAATATTGTCAACGCCCATGCCCGTTAAAGCCGCAAGAATATGTTCGATCGTACTTACTTTGGCATCACCTACCTGAAGTGTTGTACCACGACTCGTATCTGTTACAAGGTCACAATCTGCTTTTATAAGAGAGGAATCCGGCAGGTCTGTACGGCGGAACTGGATGCCGAAACCGGGGTTAGCCGGGTTAAGCTTCATATCAACCAATACACCGGTATGCAACCCTGTTCCACTTATACTTACTGCCTTTGATAATGTATGCTGCTTATCGGGATTAAAATTCATTTCCATTTATTACACTTTATTCTCCGGTATTAATATGCCTGTATCAACACTTTTATTTTACCGGCGTGCAAAGCTAAGATTAATAATAGTGGTAATATAGCCGGCAAAACCTAAGTATAATTTAAAAACCAATTTTTTCCTGCAACAACTGCTGCACCAGTTTTTCCAGTTCTGCAAGCCTTTTTTCCATTTGCGGAAGATTACGGCTTAATGCCTGGCTGCGCAGGGCGCTGGTATAATCATAAGCAGGAGAGCCCGTTACAGCTGTATTTTTTTGTTTGATGGATTTTGTTACGCCGCTTTGTGCATTTATTTTGGCGCCGTCTTCAATTTGCAAATGCCCGACGATGCCTACCTGGCCGCCGATCATTGAATTCTTACCGATCTTGGTGCTGCCGCTCACGCCTGTCTGGGCTGCAATAACAGTATTACATCCTATTTCAACATTATGGGCAATCTGTATCAGGTTGTCTAATTTGGTTCCGTTACGAATAATGGTAGAACCAACTGTTGCACGGTCAATGGTAGAATTGCAGCCTATTTCAACATTGTCTTCGATAACAACATTTCCTATCTGCGGCACTTTTTTATAGCTGCCGTTTTCCTGTGGCGCAAACCCGAAACCATCGCCGCCGATTATGGTGCCCGCATGTATGGTAACATTGCTGCCGATAATGCAGCCGAGATAAATTTTTACACCGGGATGTATGATCGTATTATCACCCACTTTTACTTCATCGCCAATATAAACACCGGGATATAATTTTACATTATTGCCTATAACCGCATTATCTCCAACATAGGTAAAGGCGCCGATAAAAACATCGTTGCCCAATTTTGCAGACGCATTAACATAACTTGGTTGCTGAATGCCTTTTAGCTGTGCCTGCATCATTTGCTGGTACTGTTGCAACAGGTTTGCAAAAGAAATATATGCATCGGTAACACGTATAAGCGTTGCCGAAACAGGTTGCTTTAATTCAAGCGTATCGTTTACTATTACAATGGAGGCATTGGTGGTATATAAATATTCTTCGTATTTAGGATTGGCGAGAAAAGCGAGTTGTTCTTTCTGGGCTTCTTCAATTTTCCCAAATGAACCTACTTCGGCATTTTCATCCCCTTCAACTGTTCCGTTTATTAACTGGGCAATGCGTTGTGCATTGATCTTCATAAAAAATAGTTTTGCATTGTTGGTGATAACGGGAAAAATTACAAATTATGCAGTTTGCACTAATTGGCAAATGTAAAATTTTTTAACCGGCATTGAGAGAGTTTTATGAATCAGCGGATCATCTACCTGCGAAATATCTTTAAACCTGCCGCTTTTTGAAATAATATTGATGCGTTCATCCTGTAAAG
>JABDFS010000141.1 GCA_013286425.1 Bacteroidota bacterium | reverse complement strand
CAGTTGATTCTATTGAACGTTTTTTTGAGCAAACAGGAAAATTCGACGCTCTTGTGAGCGCCACAGGAGTTGGATATTTTGGCCCTTTTGATACCATGAAAGATTCGGACTTTAGGGTTGGAATTGACAGCAAATTAATGGGGCAGATCAACCTGGTTTTAACGGGTAAAAATTATGTCAATCCAAAAGGATCGTTTACACTTACATCGGGCATATTGTTAGATGAACCTATCATTTTTGGTGCAAACTTAAGTGCAGTTAATGGGGCTATTGAAGGCTTTGTTAAAGGTGCAGCCATTGAATTGGACAATAATGTCCGCATAAATGCTGTAAGCCCAGGTGTGGTTGAAGATTCGCCGGGCTTTTTTCCTTATTTCCATGGGCATGAACCTGTGAGTATGGTAAGAGTAACCCAGGCTTACGTGAAAAGTGTTTTGGGTGCACTTACCGGGCAGGTTTTTAAGGTATTTTAAGAAATACAGAACTGTGAATTTTGAATACCGGATAATGAGATATTTCTATAGCCGGTATTCGAAATGGTTTATCAGTCCTGAATAAATGATAAACGGACATTACGATATTGAGATTTTTTTAATTGCAGCTTCAGCTTTTGAAAACTTTGCAGCGGGCCCTCGGCAGCAAACATATTTACCAACCAGGCAGGTATGGCACCTCCGGGGTCAATCTGCAAAGTATATTCCACTTTAACTTCATTTCCTACTGGTTCAACAACCCATTTGCCTTTTGAGCCGTTGATTCGAACTATGTCTTTTTTTACGGGTACAAAACCAGCTACGGCAGGGCCATCAATAGTTACAGCTTTGGTATGGGGGTTTTGTGTTACTGTTAGATGTGCTACAAAATCGCGGTTCTCTACTGGCCAGGGCAGGTTTATTTCGGAATAGTAATAAAGTTCGGCAGGTGATATCTGTTTAACCAATTCGCATGACCTGGTGTGATAAACCCAATCAACACATCCCTTAACATCGAGTATTACAGCAATAAATTGCGATAAAGTTGCCTGGAAAGTACATTCGACCCTTACTGCTTTTACTTTGGAGTTGAGCACCGGGCTGGTGTACACCTTAATGCCGTCTTTCTCTGTTTTTAACTTCCATTGATTTTGCCCGAAAGCAGTTGTAAAATTGATCAGCAGAAAAGATATTATTATTAATGACCTGTACATGTTTTAGCTTATGGGAAATTTTAAGCCGGCAATTTAAATTAAAAACCGCTCCCAACTTATTTAGAGAACGGTTTTGATTATTTATTACATTAATATGAATTTGTATTATAATATCCAAGGATATTAAAGCCTGGTAATAACTTTCCGATGGTTAAATTGATACCGGGACTACAGCTGTTTTCGACCGCTCAAAAACCTGGATGGAGATGGCAAGGAAGGCCAGATCTTTAAGAACGAAAAAATCTGTAACCGGAACACCTTCTACCAGTTTCCATGTCATGGGTGTGGTGAGCAGAAAGCTAAGTGTGGTAAGAAAAATAACCACACCCATTATTCCACCGATCTTTCCCAACCGGGGATACCGGAAAGAAATACCCAATAATATACCTGTAATAATCTCAATTGTGCCGATAATACCCGACACGACTGTAACAGAAAATATTTTGTACATCCAGCTTAATAAAAAGCTGTTATCTACATACGGTTTAATTCCCATGGCTTCGGCTGTTGTGAATTTAAAAATGCCGATCCATAATAAAATTGCTGTGATGGCGATTACACTAATGGTGTAACCTAAATTTTTTGTTTTCAAAATAAAAGTATTTAAAGTGTGAATTTTAGAGGTTTGGTCGGACAACATTGTACAACCTTACAACAAACACCAAAATTTATTTAAAACAGCAATTATCCTGCTCTATGGCTTTACTGATGAACCGGGTTAATTATAAAAATCCATAAAGCGTAGTTTCATCAAGAAATTCCTTCACTCTGTGTAAAATATTATATCCGCTTTTGTACTTATCACATTATTGTACCAGAATAAATAAACCCGAATTAAAAGTATACGGATTCATTTTTTGCCTGTATGATTAAAGAAACAATTGGCCGCTGGGAAATAAAGCCTATCCAGGTTATTATAGTATTAGCGCTAATGCAGTTGTTCATTACGTTGCTCATCAATGGTTTTGCTATGCAGCAGGATGAGGCTATGTGGCATTATATAGGGCGCAACTGGTTGAGGAATGGCCTTGTACCTTATGCGGGTGGGGTTGATAACCATTCGCCTTTAATTTTTGCCGTATTTGGTATTTCGGATAAGCTTTTTGGCGTAAATTATTGGTTTGTAAGAGTATTAGGGACTATTTGTCAATCGATAGGTATATTTTATCTCTACAAAATAGCAGAGCATATTTCCGGTAAGAAAGCCGGAATGCTAGCCATTTCACTCTATGGCTTATCTGTATTATGGCACGGCGTTGATGGCAGATATGTTTCTTATACCGAAACCTTTGATGTAATGTTCATCATTATATCCTTTTATTTTTTTCTTTCGGCACAAACTAAAAAAAGATATTTCATCAGCGGTTTTGTAGCTGCAATCGGATTTGGCTTTCGCCTATCAGGTTTTTTTGGAATACTTACTCTATTTATAACCTCTTTAAAAAAGGAGAGGGCTTATACCCTTACATTTTGCCTGGGGGTACTTTCGGGTATTATTTTTCTTGGATTAGCCGGTGTTTTGGCAGGCATTAATCTTCATGATGTTTACATTCATGCTTTTGCAGATAATTTTGGCTCCGGAAGTACTACCGACCATGATTTTTTGTGGAGGATGGTGCAATTCGACAATATGTTCTTTTATTCGGAAGTAATATTGTTTTATCCGCTGGTGATGGTTTACCTATTTATAGGAAGAAAGATTGACTGGCTGGTTTTATGGATGATTTTTGAATTTATCGGGATCAATGTTATCGGAAATTATGCCAGGGTTGATCTTAAAGACCTATTGCCGCCACTGGCATTAACAGGCGCATTGGTTATTGCCCGTTTAGATGTACCCATGAAATATCCAATGTTGATTATATGGGTTTGCTTTAGTCCTAAAATTTTGGAGCCGTTTGTAAATTTTAAGAAATTATTTACCGGGGAAATCCGATCTGCAAAAAGTTACTGCCATGAACCTTTTGTACAACCTGATGAAGAGGCCGATAAACAGCTTGGGCGATGGATAAAATTAAACACAACAGCGCAGGAAAAAGTGTTGGTTGCCGGGTACGGCGCATTGGTGCAGGTTTACTCGGAAAGGATATCGCCCAGTATTTATTTTAACGCTACCCAAACCCTTATTGCGAAGAAAAGATTCTTTAGTGATATGCAAAGGAATAAACCGGGAATGATACTTGTTCCATTATTCCCGGAATACAAACAATATATTGATGCTGACCTGCGAGAGTATGTAAGCCAGTTAGTTGCAAAGGACTATTATTTAGACAGGTGCATGTTTAATTACAATATTTACAAGATAAAGAAGCGGTAATAAGGCAAGAAATATGCTTTAATTACTTCTTATGGTTCTTTTCTTACAGCGGCGTTCATTTCATTTCTTACCCGGCTAATGCGTTCATATACTATTTTACGCATACGATTAACGGAGCCTAATGGCCGATGTTCAGGCAGCGCATGCCAAACATTAAAAGCAAGGGTTTCGCCAAGCTTATTCAATTCAGGCGTATCAAAATCCTGGCTGGGAATATGTATAGTTGCTGCTTCATAAAAAGGAGCATCTTTTTCACTCCACTCATGCATACAGTCTTCAACGCTCAGGTTAGGAGAAGTGCTGGGCTGGATCATAAATTTCATAGTTACATCACCTTTTTTAAGAGTGTTCAGCATCACTTCACGCAGAAAATCGGGTCCGGGGTTTTCAGGCATCGGATCTATGGTATCAAAGACGGGTTTTACCGAAAACTTAACTGCCTGACGCCCTGGTCCAATACCCAATTGGAAAGCCGAAGCAGAAAAATAGCGAATCTGCAGAGGGTTGGAAATTTTGCCGCTATTGAGCTCTTTGAATAGTAAGGTTCCTTTGAGTCCCAGGTCGATCGGTATAGTTAATTTTGTAAGCAGGTTACCGCTTGCTTTTTTGATCAGAGTAAGATAGGTATGAGGATCGTTAGTAAAGAAAACAGGATGGTTGATCATAACAAAGTCCTGCGTTTTAGCTTGTTGTTCGTTTTCCATGATCTTTTCTCCGGGGACATCCAATAGTTTAATGGCCATGCCACGTCCGTCATCATGTCCATCAGCCTGTTGTCTTGGGTCTCCTGATCCGTTTGAGAAACGTATGAATGCCTGGTAAACTTTACCGGGAATAAAAACACCCTTTGCCAGGTTATCCGGAAGATCGGGATTAACACGAAATTCAGCTCTCATACACCCGGTTGACTTTGAATGTACATCGCGGCGTGCATTGCCAGCC
>JABDFS010000140.1 GCA_013286425.1 Bacteroidota bacterium | reverse complement strand
AGCATGGTTTCCTTAATTGTAATTATATCAGTCAACGATTGTAACGGGTGTAGTGTTGAACTTTCTAAACTTATTACAGGAACACCGCAATATTTTATAAATTGATTAATGTATAACTCGCTGTAATCATCATAACTTCCCAATACAGGTGCGGCATCTTTAATATGTTCAACAGTACTGCCGCTCATAATAGCGCCTTCTTCAAATTCAAGTGCCCACCCTTCTTTATCAACATTAAAAACAATTGCGTCCATTCCAAGATTAGCAGCAGCAACCTGCGTGCTTAAGCGTGTACGCGGGCTCGGATTCAAGAACAATAAGCCAATGCGTTTGCCTACACCCAATGCTTTATCTTTTAGCGGATCTGCTTTATACATCAATGCTTTTTCAACCAATGCATTAATGTTGCCTGCATCATGAACTGATATGAATTGTTTCATCTTGCCCCAACCCTAAAGGGAGTTTATTGTGATAATAAATTAAGTTAATAAGCGTTTTCTTCAACCCCTTTAGGGGCAGGGGTTTTCATCTCTTCAATCGCTTCGTTCAATGTATCTAAAAATTCATCCACCTGTTTGCGTGTGATATTCAATGCAGGCAATAAGCGAATCACATTCGGTTTGGCTTCACCCGTAAAGATGAAAAAGTCATTCAACAATTTTTTGCGCAGGTCTTTAATATCTTCAGGCACATCAAAACCAACCATCAATCCTTTGCCGCGCACATTATCAATGCCATCAATGCTTTTTAATTTATTGATAAGATACATGCCACGCTGTTTGCTCATCTCGATCAAATTATCTTTTTCAATCACTTCCAAAACAGCCAATGCAGCAGCGCAAGCCAGATGATTTCCACCGAATGTTGTGCCCAACATTCCATGCTTTGCTTTAATGTAAGGTGCGATCAAAATACCACCGATTGGAAAACCATTGCCCATCCCTTTTGCCATCGTATAAATGTCTGCATTTATACCAGCACAGTCGAGCGCAAAAAACTTTCCACTTCTGCCATAACCACACTGCACTTCATCAGCGATAAGTAATGCATCATTTGTATCGCATAGATTTCTTATGAGCTTTAAAAAACTTTCTGATGCCACGTTAATTCCGCCAACACCTTGTATTGCTTCAACAATAACTGCTGCAACATTGTGTCCATTCGTTTGGAAATATTGTTTCAATGCTGCTTCATCATTGAACGGAAGAAAATCTATGTTAGATGTTTCATTAACCGGTGCAACAATGTTTTTGTTATCTGTTGCAGCAACAGCTAAAGACGTTCTTCCATGAAATGCTTTACTGAAAGCAACAATTTTCTTTTTGCCTGTGTGAAAAGAAGCAAGCTTCAATGCGTTTTCATTGGCTTCAGCGCCGCTGTTCACAAGAAATAACTGGTATTCTTCCTTGCCGCTGATCTTTCCTAATTTATCAGCCAACTCCTGTTGAATCGGAATATGAACCGAGTTAGAATAGAAAGCAATTTTGTTCAACTGCTCTTCAATACGCTGTACCCAATGCGGGTGTGTGTGACCAATGCTTATCACAGCATGGCCACCATACAGGTCAAGATACTGCGCACCGTTCTCATCCCATACATAAGAACCTTGTGCCTTTGTAATTGTAATGTCGTTTAACGGATACACATCGAATAATTTCATAACAATGGTTTATGGTATAAGGCATAAGGTGTAAGGAACCTTTGCCAATACCACTTATTTTTCATTTCTTAAAAATTTATGAATGCAATAAGCATAGCCCTTACTTCATTTACCAGCTTATTTATAATATTATATTCTTGTTCTGTTATATAGTTTAATCCGAAAGCTGCGAAGCAACAATAATCCGTTTCATTAGTTGAACCTAATGAGTTATCAAGAAAATGCGTGAAATCCTTATCGGTATATCTTCCGCATCCTTCAACTATATTTAAAGGTATTGATAAAGCAGCTCTGGATAACTGGGAGGTTAACTCATAGCGTTCTTCTTTAGGCAATTTATTCACAACATCTCTTTTCACATGCATATAAAGTTCATGTGCCTTTTTCCAAACGTCTAATTTTTTATAATCCCTCATATACGTGTATGGTTCGGGGTAGAAAGCTTACGGCTTTCCTTATGCCCTACACCTTATGCCTTTTACCTTTAAAAGTATGATGACTTTAATTTCAATCCGGTTTGTTCATCAAATCCAAACATCAAATTCATATTCTGTACTGCTTGTCCACTGGCGCCTTTTAATAAATTATCAAGCGCCGAATGCACTACCAATTTGCTGCCAACTTTTTCTAATTGTATTACACATTTATTGGTGTTTACAACCTGTTTCAAAAAAATAGATTCATTGCTTACAAATGTAAACGGATGGCTTGCATAAAATTCTTTGTATATATTTTTTAAGTTCTCAATTGATTCATCGCAATGAACGGTAGAGCTTATAAATATCCCCCTTGTAAAATCTCCGCGCCAGGGAACAAATGACAATGTAATATTACTATCGCCTTGTAGTTGTGTTAAAGATTGAACAATCTCTTCCAAATGCTGATGCGTTAATGTTTTATATGCCTGTATATTGTTTGCACGCCAGCTAAAATGCGATGTTGAAGTTAATGATTGTCCCGCACCCGTTGAACCGGTGATGCCTGTGGTATATACTTCATCTAATAAACCTGCTTTGGCTAATGGTAATAATCCTAATTGTATTGCAGTTGCAAAACAACCGGGATTAGCAATATTTTTTGCTGATTGAATTTGTTCTTTATTTAATTCAGGTAAACCGTAAGTAAAGCTGCGGGCTGCGAGCTGTGAGCTGTGAGTTAAACGAAAATCATTTGCCAGATCAATCACTTTAATATTATCCGCAATTTCATTCTCGGCTAAAAACTTTTTTGAATCGCCATGACCTAAACACAAAAACAAAACATCAATGTCGTTGCTTAATGTATCAGTGAACTTTAAATGAGATTCGCCAATTAAATCCTGATGCACTTTATAAACAGCACTACCTGCATTGCTTTTACTATGAATGAAAGCAATTTCAACCTGCGGATGATTGATCAATAAACGAATCAACTCTCCGCCCGTATAACCTGCGCCGCCAATTATACCTGCTTTAATGCCTCCAACCCCTGAAGGGGAGCTATGATTTTTATTACTCTTTTTTGACTGACTCATTATTACTTCTTATTCATTTAACCCTTTAGGGGAAAGAGGCATTAAACCTGTCGTTATTTGTTGAAGGCTGCGAACTTAAAATAAACTCCAGTTCTTCATTTGAATTATTTGTAATGCGGTGTTTTGTTCCTGCGGAAATATGAAATCCTTCATTAGTTTTTACTGTAAAAATTTTCCCATCTGCTTCAAAGGTTGCAATTCCTTTCAGAATAAAAAAGAACTGCTGTGCTTTTTCATGATAATGTAACGTTTCAGCAGTGTGATGCGGCATGCATTCCTGTTTAACTGATAATTTATCTGTATCAACAAACACCCAGCCATCGCAATTGTTGCCCCATTTATAATGTTGCAATGCATTCTCTTTATTTAGTATCAGCATCTGCTTTTATTAAATGATACATCGCTGTTTGATTGCCGAATATTTTACTGAACCCACGCACATCTTCACCGGTCCAGCCTTTATTCATTTCACCATATTTGCCGAACTTATCACTCATCAGGTCGTATGCGCTATCTATACCAATGATTTGAAAACGATAAGGCATCAACTGAACAAACACATCACCTGTTACATTCTGCTGTGAGCTTATTAAGAAAGCTTCTATGTCACGCATAACAGGATCGAGGATTTGACCTTCATGTAACCAGTTGCCGTAAAAGTTTGCAATGTTGTCTTTCCAGCTTAACTGCCATTTGGTAAGCACATGTTTTTCCAATGCATGATGTGCTTTGATGATAACCATCGGCGCTGCTGCTTCAAAACCAACACGACCTTTAATACCAATAATGGTATCGCCAACATGAATATCTCTGCCAATGCCATAAGCACCTGCAATGCTTTGTAAATATTGAATGGCTTCTGATGGATGACTGAAAGTTTTATCACCAACGCTAGCCAATTCTCCTTTTTCAAAATGTAAACGGACTTCCTGGCTTTCCGACTTGCTGACTTGCGTTGGCCATGCTTCTTCAGGCAATATGCCTTTGCTTTTTAATGTTTCTTTACCGCCAACACTTGTTCCCCACAATCCTTTATTGATTGAATAAGCTGCTTTTTCAAAATTCATATCAACACCTTTCTGCTTCAGGTATTCAATCTCTTGTTCACGGCTTAATTTCAAATCGCGTATGGGTGTTATAATTTCAACGCCAGGAATCATGATGTGAAACACCATATCAAAACGCACCTGGTCGTTTCCGGCGCCGGTACTGCCGTGTGCAACAGCACCTGCATTCAAAGCTTTTACATGCTCAGCAATGTGTAAAGCCTGCACTAATCTTTCTGCACTTACACTT
>JABDFS010000139.1 GCA_013286425.1 Bacteroidota bacterium | reverse complement strand
AAATTTTCAATGTATGCCGGGTGAGAACTGGTTATGTATGAGAAATCCTTCATGGGGGCAATTTATCGCGTTATAGATTTGTTTGCAAATATCGTTTACTGCGTATTGATTGAAAATCGGTTCTTAATAATAAAATTTGAAGCCAAAACTTTGCAATTGCAATTGGTAAATACCTTACTTTTGCCGTCCGAAAAAATTATTATGGCAAATCATAAAGCTACAAAGAAAGACGTGCGTCAGTCAACAAAACGCAGGGAACGTAATAAATATTATGGCAAAACCACGCGCAATGCTATCCGCGATCTTAAAGCTTCAAAAGATGATGCGGCTTACACTGAATCACTTCCATCTGTTGTTTCAATGATAGACAAATTGGCAAAAAGAGGTGTTATTCATAAAAATAAAGCCAGCAATCTTAAAAGCAAGCTTGCAAGAAAGACTTCAGCTACCGCTTAAAAATATTTGTTGTTGAATATTATAAAATTCCTTCCCGGAAACAGGAGGGAATTTTTATTTACAGGTTGTTTATTCCACTTTTGCAATCATGCAGAAATTTATCTTTATTGTATGCTTTTTAGCGATTGTGTTTTCAACCAATGCTCAATTGCTTTCAACTCCATTTGAAAAAAGTAACGGCAAACAAACTGCAACTTATTTTGAGTGTATTGATTTTTATAAACAGCTTGCAAAGGCTTATTCAACTATAAAGATCATTGCTGAAGACACAACCGATTCCGGTTATCCTTTACATCTCATTTTATTTTCTTCTGATAAAAGCTTCAATATAAACAGTTGGCATCAACAGCATAAGGTTGCTGTGCTGGTGAACAACGGCATTCATCCGGGCGAACCTGATGGGATAGATGCAAGCATGATGTTGCTGCGAGATCTGGCTCAGGGCAAGTTGAAAATGCCTGCTAATGTTGTGCTGGCTGTTATACCGGTTTATAATATTGGCGGAAGTTTAAACCGTAACAGTTTTTCAAGGGTTAACCAAAACGGGCCGGAGAGCTATGGTTTTCGCGGCAATGCGGAAAACCTTGATCTGAACCGTGATTTCATCAAAGCCGATTCTAAAAATGCTTTTGCTTTTGAAAAGATATTTCAGCAATTGAATCCTGATATACTTATTGATAACCATGTAAGTGATGGCGCCGATTATCAACATACAATGACGATGCTTACCACGCAACACAATAAACTGGAAGGTGAGATCGGCGATTTTTTGCATAATGTATTTGAACCTGCGTTGTATAAGGGAATGCAGGAAAAGAACTGGCAAATGTGCCCTTATGTAAATTTTGAAGAAAGCAGTTTAAAGAATGGATGGGAAGCCTTTTATGATCCGCCACGTTACAGCAGCGGTTATGCCTCCTTATTTGAAACGATTGCATTTATTCCTGAAACGCATATGCTGAAACCTTATGCAGACAGGGTGAAAACCACCTATGCTTTTATGCAGACCATAATTGAACAGGCTTCGAAGTTTTCTAACGATATTATTTCAAAGAGAAAAGCTTCGCTGGATGCAATCAAACAGCAAAATGAATTTCCATTAAGCTGGAAAGTTGATTCATCAAAATATGATAGGATCGGTTTTAAAGGCTATGATACATCGATGAAAACAAGTGAAGTAACGGGTTTGCCGCGTTATTATTATGATCACTCAAAGCCTTTTGAGAAACAAATAACGTTTTATAATTATTATGCACCTTCTGTTGTTGTAAACAAGCCCAAAGCTTACATTATTCCGCATGGCTGGTATAAAGTGATCGAAAGATTAAAGCTTAACAATGTTGTCATGCACCAGCTTAAACATGATACAACAATAGCAGTGGAATATTATAAAGTGGAAGATTACAAAAGCCTGCCACGGGCGTACGAAAGCCATCATGTAAACAGCAACATTAAATTAAGTACACACAACGATTCTATTCATTTTTTAAAAGGTGATTACATTATTTATACAGGCCAGAATGCCGACAGGTATATTGTTGAAACTTTAGAGCCATTAGGCGATGATAGTTTCTTTGCATGGAATTTCTTTGATGCTGTTTTGCAGCGTAAAGAGTTTTACAGCGATTACCGCTGGGAGGATGTTGCTGCAGAATATTTACAACAACATCCTGAAGTGCGCAGCGCATTGGAAGAAAAGAAAAGGTCTGATTCTACATTTGCTGCATCATCTGAACAACAACTATATTTTGTATACACTCATTCGCCTTACAGCGAGCCGGGTTATATGAGAATTCCTGTTTTCAGAGTGAAGTAGTTTTAAATTCTTGCATACAGCCACATCGCAAAATCATTAATCGTATAAAACATTTCATCCGGCTGAAGCAATTTCAGTTTTTCCGGTTCTGCTGTTTCAGCCCATGCGGCTGCAATAACAGGTACACCCACTTTTCTGCTGGCAATGATATCACCCGGCGCATCGCCTACATAGATGATATTTTCTTTGGACAGATCATTCAAATAATCAAGCACAGCCTGAATGCCTTCGGGTTTTCTCGGTCCGCCAGGTATACCCGTTTCAATGATTTCAAAAAGATTTTCTAAACCGAATTGCTTTAATGAAATGGCAGTACTGTATTTGCCTTTTCCTGTTACCATTGCAATGCGTAGGCCTCTTTCTTTCAGCTTATATAATAATTCTTCCATGCCTTCAAATGCAGACGGGCACATTTTATGAAAAACTGTATAATGCTGTAAATAATCTGCAATTCCTTTTTCATAATGATCTGGCGTTAATGCCATAATTGTTCCCTCTTCTGAAGGTCCAAATGTTGCTATGATTTCTTCATCGGAAATCTTACGTTCAACAAGCGGTTCTATGGATTGACGGAATGCTTTTATACAAAGCGGAAGTGTGTTTGCAATTGTTCCATCCAAATCAAAAATGACTGCTTTTATTTTATGCACTGGTTTTTCATTTTATGTTTTGCTGATAAATATAAGGATATGTGCCCGAGCCATCAATTGAATAAAAAAACATAAAATAATAAGTATAAAGACCGGTTTCATAGTAAAAATGATTGGTGTTTTGAAGATAAGTTATTCTTTAATAAATTGTTTTGTAACTACTTCACCATTGGTTTCAATCTTCAGCAAATAATTACCTGCGTGCAATGAAGCAATATTGAGGTTGTATGAATGGCTGTAAGCTGATAGCTGTTGGCTAATAGCTATATTACCATTAAAATCAACAACAGTAAGTTTTGCCTTTTGTGATGATAATAACCCTTGTACACGCAATACATTTTGTGCAGGATTTGGATAGATGGAAACACTATTTAATGTTGTTGCCTGTATATCATTGTGTGTTTGTATATAATGTTTGATCTTTTGAACGATGATTTGCTTTTTGGTGAGATTATTATCGTAGCGAGTAAGTGCAGCATAGTATTCAGTACTATCAGTTAAAGTGTTTATAGCAAAGCCTGCAGCAACAATTTTTCCGGATGATTGAATTATTAAGCCATTTGCTTCGTTGGAATAGCCTACATCTGTAATAACCACACCATTGCTACCAAAAGAAGAATCAGGTATGCCGTCGGTATCGAACCTTTCAAGTAAAAATTGTGCCTTGCCGGTTTCAACATAAGTAAAACCACCAATAACTATTTTCCCGTCTTTTTGAAGCGCTATATGCAAAGCGGCAGAAGGATATTGCAGCTGATTAATAACCATACCGTTGGTCCCAAAGGAACTATCGGGTTTTCCATCAGGCAGGTAACGCAACAGCATTGTATTGTAAAGTACACCATTATTATAAGCGCCAGCTATTATAATTTTTCCATCAGGCTGTAATACCGCATCGTATACATTGTTTGCGAAGTAGTTAATCTTTGTTGAAACTGTGCCAAAAGAACCAAAACTTTCATCAGTGCTGCCATCCGTATTATAGCGCGCTAATAAAGCTTTTTGCCCATTATTATCCTGGCCTGCGGCAACAATTTTTCCATCCGGTTGTATAAGATTTGCAGTGGCAATAGCTGCAGAAGTAAAATTGATAACCACTCCGTTTGTTCCAAAGCTATTATCGTGGCTGCCATCAGGCATGTAGCGTATGGTAACGAACGAAACCCCTACATAACCGGAAACAACAATTTTGCCATCTGGTTGCAAGCCTATATCACGTGCAACTGTACCGTAACTGTCCTGCACTTTGCCGCTGTCACCAAAACCCTGGTCAAGGCTACCGTCCGGATTTAAACGGGCAAGCGTAAAATAAGTGGAACGCGTATAATCTGCATTGTACCCTGCGATAATAATTTTATTATCCGGTTGAACGGCTACAGCTTCACCAAAACCCATGTACTCAACAATAGCCAATCCATTTGCTCCAAAAGAAGTATCTAACATTCCATCAGGCGAATATTTTAAAATTGAAAATCCTCCATTTGTTGTTAGTGTTGGCCCTGCAGAGCCTACAAGTATCATATTCCCGTTATCATCTGTCGCAGACGCCGAAATAAGAGGATAACCACCCGGAACAGGTGTTAACACTTTTCCATTCACGCCAAAACTGCTATCCAACGTTCCCGCCTTTTGCGCCATCAATCCAACAGAAAAACATAAAACAATAAGTGTAAAAATCAGTTTCATAGTAAAAAGGATTGGTGTTTTGAAGATAAGTTTATTTT
>JABDFS010000138.1:3374-4778 GCA_013286425.1 Bacteroidota bacterium | reverse complement strand
CATGATAACACAAGCTGATACTACAATAAAATCTATAACACTTACAGAAGAAAACAATAATGGCATAGGCATAAGCCGCTGGCTGAAAAATGTGATTTTAATTGAATTATTATTACCCATTAGTTTACTAACACTCGGCATATACCATGGTTTAATGCAAACCATTTATCGTAGCGGAACTATACATGCAGCCTCTGAAGCGCATCTTGATTATTACCAGGGATTAACCTTGCATGGCGTTATCAATGCAGTGGTGCTCACTACTTTTTTTGCAGTGGCATTCGGCCATGCAACAATGGCTTTTTATTTAAAGAAAGAGCCGAACAAAAAAGTTGCATGGCTATCCCTTATTTTAATGGCAGTAGGTACATTGCTGGCAGCATGGGCAATGTTAAGCGGCAATTCATCAGTGTTGTATACTTTTTATCCGCCGTTGAAAGCAGAGCCGCAGTTTTATATCGGCGCTGCATTATTAATTATTGGTTCATGGTTGCCCTTGTTTGAATGGGCTGCAATGTATGTACGTTGGCGTAAAGAAAATCCTAATACAAAAATGCCGCTCGCAGTGCTAGGCACATTGGTAAATTTTACTATCTGGTTTACCTGCACGCTGGCAGTTGCATACGAAGTTGTTGTGTTGTTATTACCCTGGAGTATGAACATCACAAAAGATATTGATGTAACATTAGCACGCACATTGTTCTGGCTCTTTGGTCATGCATTAGTATACTTCTGGCTGCTGCCATCATACATTATGTATTATACAATGTTGCCCAAAATTGCAGGTGGAAAATTGTATTCTGATTTAGCAGGCCGCATGGCATTTTTTCTTTTCTTATTGTTATCCGTTCCGGTTGGCGTGCATCATCAATTCGCTGATCCTAACATTGATAAAGACACCAAACTCTTTCAATCATTATTAACCTTTGGTGTTGCATTACCAAGCTTTATTACAGCATTTACATTGGCAGCATCACTTGAATATGCAGCAAGAAAACGTGGTGCAAAAAGTTTATTCGGATTAGGATGGATGAAGAAACTGCCTTATCTCGATTACAACAACTATCTCTTTGCTTATATGATAGCAGGTTTGATACTTTTTATTTTCGGTGGATTAACAGGAATAGTAAATGCATCTTATTCATTGGATACTGTTGTGCATAATACTGCCTGGATACCAAGTCATTTTCACATGACAGTTGCAGGGCCTGTATTTCTCGGCATCATAGGAATGGGTTTGTATCTCGTATCAACATTAAAAGGCAAAAAAATATTCTGGCCGAAAGTGAATGTTATCGTTCCGTATTTGTGGATCATCGGCATACTTATTTTTTCAACAGGATTGATGTGGGGTGGATTGATCGGCGAACCAAGAAGAACCAATCTTGGTTTGTCATACACCAA
>JABDFS010000138.1:0-3364 GCA_013286425.1 Bacteroidota bacterium | reverse complement strand
GTTGTATCATCCTGAATGGGTGCCAACAACAACACTCGCTTTATGCGGAGGCGTTATCATGACAATTGCAGCCATCTTATATTTCATTGTATTCTTCGGCACGTTATTCAGAAAATCAACAGTACCATCAAAGCTTGAATTTCCTATCACAGAATCTTATCACAACGAAAAAAGAATTGCCTTCTTCGACAGTTTTAAACCGTGGCTGATAATGATGGTAGTTATTATTGCATTAGCGTATGCGCCTGCATTTATACAGGCTGTAAGCAACAGCGGGCCGGGCGCGCCACCATACACACCAAATAATCCTGTTTCTGTTGGCAAATAAATTTTTAGTGTGATGAACAGCATAAAAAAATACAGAACAATTTTATACAGCATTATACTAATTGTAATTCCGGTCCTTGCTTTTGCTGCTGTAACAATGATTAAAAACAGGTATGAAAAATTACCGATGTATGATTCAACATTAAATACAAATAAAGAAGACAGAACTCCCCATTACATTCAGCCCTTTGCTCTTATTAACCAGGATGGAAAAATCTTTTCAGACAATGAACTGAACAATAAAATTTATGTAGCTGATTTCTTTTTTACAAGCTGCACATCTGCTTGCCCGAAGATGACAAAGAATCTTGTACTTGTTCAAAGTGAATTTAAAAATAATGATGCCATTAAGATCACTTCTTTTACAGTTGACCCTGAAACAGACACTGTACAAAGATTGAAATGGTATGCGAATGTTTTTAAAATTGATTCAGCTAAATGGAATCTTTTAACCGGTAATAAAAAAGATATATACAGGTTAGCGCGTGAAAGCTTTTATGTAAGTGCAGGCGACGGAGATGGCGGCTCTGATGATTTTATTCATAGCGATAAACTGGTGCTGGTTGACAAGCATAAACAGATTCGTGGTTATTATACAGGAACGGATGAAGCTTCAGTAGAACAATTGATTCATGATATTAAAAAACTGGGAAATGAAAATTAAATACACAGCTCTTGTTTTATTGATAATTATATTTTTCAATACAACTGCATTTGCTGATACATCAATTGATAATGGCAAAGCAATCTTTATTGCACGATGTACATCATGTCATAATGTAAACGCACAGGTTGTTGGCCCTGCATTGGCAAATGTGGATCAGCGGCATTCGGTTGACTGGATCGTAAACTTTGTTCATTCGCCCAAAACAATGATCTCAAAAAATGATAAAGATGCAGTGGCTTTATACAACCAGTTCAATCAAATTGTAATGCCTGATCATTCAGACCTTTCAGTAGATGATATAAAAAATGTACTTGCTTATATAAAATCAGAAACAAAAACAGTAACAACAGAAGCGCCGTTTTCAAAGCCCGGTAAACTTGTTCCAAATTATCATCCTTTATCAATAGAAAATAATTATGGCTTCTTTATAACTTATCTTATTGCAGTTGCTTTGCTCATATTGCTATTAATTTTTGCAGTGAATGTGAAAGATGTGCAGCGTAAAAATTCGTCTTCAAAATGAAATATGAATCAAGCAATAAGCTTACAATTTTCAGTTGCCAAAGTTGATGCGCATCAACAATAAATCTTATTTACTGATTTGTTTTTTGGCCACGAATGCACGAATAAATTTACTTAAGCCATTTGCTTCCAAATACAATGTAGTATGCAAAATCTTCAGGGCCGCGGGCAATATCTATACCCATTCGCAATTTGAATTTACGTGCAACCAAATACCTGAAACCTGTTCCATATGCGTATGCCCATTCTGCAGAACCAAAATCACTCCATTCATTAAACGCTTTACCGCCGCCGCCATAAAACATAATACTCCAACGTTTATAAAAATCCCATCTGAATTCTGCTTCTGTAAGAATATCTGCTTTGCCTGAATAACGATTTGATGGAATGCCTCTCATATCAATATATGGATACATAAAAAAGGGAGGGCTTTGAAACGTTTGCTGGCCATCAACACGCAAACCACCAATAAGTTTTTTTGAGATAGGCGTGTATGCATACATATAATAATTCATGCGCCAGTAATCGTAATCACTGCCAATCGCATCATCTGATCTTATTCCATCAAAATGTACTTTCATACCTCTGTCCGGAGTGAACACATTGTCCCTGTTATCCAGTTCAATCACTGCACCTAACTGGCTTACAACACTTGAATATTCATTCTGCTTTACCCAGGTTGGGGGCAACGCTACACTATCACCAACATACTTCACGTTTGTTTTTAAGAAAAGATATTTTGCACCCGCATACCAGTTAGAATAGCCGATTCTTTTTATGGCCTGAAGTAAAACAGTTGGTGTTTTAATATTGAATTTAAATTCTTTGTCGCCCAGTTCGCCCACAGTTCTGTAATATGACATATTAATATCGCCATAACCGCCGCCGATAAGATATTTGATTCGGGCTTTTACAAGGGTACCACTCCTGAAACCACCTAACATCCAACTATTATTAACCGTATAGAAAGCCATACCACCGGTTATATTTGGTGCAACCGGAGTAACTTTCAATTGCCCTCGTACTGAATCTAAATAAGGCGGTTGTTTTTTAATAAACACCGGTACAAAACCACCGCCAAAACCACCAAATGCGGGTTCTGTTATAATGATTGGAACAGGAACAAACCCATTTGCCTCGATGATGTAATCACTCAAATCAAATGCACCATCCAGCGAATCTTTCGTAGATGGTTTTGTATGTTCCTGCGCAAACAAAACAGTAAAGCAGGAAACAAAAAATATTGTGAGGGCTAATTTCAATCCGGAGTTTTTCATGGTTGTGATTTACATCGTAACTAAATATATCCTGGTATTATCATACAGTATTTCATCGCATATTTATTGCACAGCGCCTGATTCTTTTTTTGCCGCTTTACCTGCACCAACAGGAACATAAACATTAAACATCCATGCGCCGTTTCGCTGGCTGAGTGCTTCATTTTTCATGATATCAGTAAGGCCTCCATAATATCTTACGCCTAAAGTCATGCCGCGCGGACCGGGCATGATCTTATAAGCAAGCCCCAATGCATAACCTACATCAAATCTTGTGTACTGATCTTTGGTTTTGTTTTCATAAGAAAGCTCATTGTCATTCACTTCAGTTTTAAAAACATCTTTTGCATTGGTGATAAGATCTATCTGCGGGCCGCCTTCTACAAAAAATGATCCTGCAATACGATACCGCACCAATAGTGGCAAGCCAATCGCTTTTACTGACCGGTTGATTGACCCATTTACATATAATGAATCAAGATTTGGGTTACCCAAAGAATAAGGCGCAATATTTTTTGCACCAAAAGCAAGCTTGGGTATGGCTTCAGGGTGAAGATAAAACCTGTCGCTC
>JABDFS010000137.1 GCA_013286425.1 Bacteroidota bacterium | reverse complement strand
ACACTTAATAAAATATAATCGCTTACAAGTTCTTTCCTTACTTTGTAACGTGTATGCAATTGTTGATATAGAAACCACCGGCAGCCATCCTGATTCAGGCGGTATTACCGAGATTGCAATTGTATTGCACAACGGCAAAGAAATAGAAGGCCGTTATGAAACGCTTGTTAATCCGAAGTATAAAATTCCTCCGTACATAACTTATCTTACCGGAATCACTAACGAAGATGTTGCTGTTGCGCCTGATTTTTCTGAAGTGGCGCCGCGTATTTTTAATTTGCTTAACAACCGGGTTTTTATTGCGCATAATGTAAACTTCGATTACACTTTTGTTCGCCATAATTTAATTCAGCACGGTTATGCATGGATGCCAAAAAAATTGTGCACGCTTAAGCTTAGCCGCAAAGCATTTCCGGGATTGCCAAAGTATGGGCTTGGACATCTTTGTAAAACATTTGAAATTCCTGTTGTGAACAGGCATCGTGCCGGCGGCGATGCAGATGCTACTGCAATTCTGTTTCAGAAAATATTAGATGCAGGCGGAGAAAAGCTGATAAAAGATTTTCTGAAGAAAGAAAATCATGAACAAATATTACCGCCAAATCTTTTAAAAGAAAGCATTGATAAATTGCCTTATGTTCCCGGCGTTTATTATTTCCATAATGTAAAAGGAAAAATAATTTATGTAGGCAAGGCAAAGAATTTAAAGCATCGCGTGCTGAGTCATTTTACGGGATTGAACACCGGGAAAAAACGACAGGAATTTTTGCGCAACATTCACGATGTAACATTTACTGAATGCCCTACAGAATTCACTGCATTCATTTTGGAAAGCATTGAAATAAAAAAATACTGGCCTGAATATAATTTCAGTCAGAAAAGAGCAGAACAGTTTTATGCCATTTACCTGTTTGAAGACTCTGCAGGTTTTATGCGTCTGGCAATTGATAAAAAAAGAAAACATACAGAACCCGTTGCCAGTTTTGCTTACCTCGCGGATGCGCATCGTTCATTATGGAAGTTGGCAAAAGAATTTGAACTGCATCCTGCACTGTGTTTTTTACAGAAGCAATTATATATTCCCTCCGGTATTGACCCGGTTATTTATAATGAGAAAGTATTGCATGCAGTTAAATATTTGCAGCAAAACCTCGGCACATTTGCCATTGTTGAATCACCTGCAACAGGCAATCAAAAAAGTTGTGTGTTGGTTGAGAACGGGAAATTTTATGGCATGGGTTTATTGCCGCATGATAACAACTCCTTCGATTCAATGCACCTGAAAAACTATCTTACTGTTTATCCCGAAAATGAAATGATAAGAACGCTGGTAAAATCTTATGCGCAGAAGAATGCAATCAACGTTATAAAGCTTACCTAATAACTTTTCTTCTGAACCTGTTTATGTAATGCAGGTATTTCCTGCAAAGCTGCAGTGCAATACCATGAATATAATTCCGCATCCAGGTCTTTTGATTGAATAGCAGGGTCTGTGCTTAACCATTGCCTTGCTTCATCAACACTTGCAGTATTAAAAACAAAAATACCTTCATAGTTTTTATCATTATCGCCCATTGGGCCGGCAAGCACTAATTTGCCTTCTGATGCAAGCCTTTGGATATTTGCCATATGCCCATGAAAAATACTATCTACTTGCTTTTTATCGGTAATAGTTGCACTGCCTTTTTTTAGTATTACAAGCACATAACTTTTCATTCCGTAATCATCTGCATTTAATTTTTTTGCAAGTGTTGAATCGTAATTGCTTGTTTGTGCATGCACACATGTTGAAATGAAAAGCAGTGTTGTTATAGCGATGAGAAAAGAAAACTGTTTCATATAATTTTTTTTAAATTCAGGAGACTTTCGCAAAGCAACATAACTATAAGAATTTTCAGAACAATATTCCATCTAACAATTATGGAGTTTCTTTAAAGTTTAAAGATTTTATTACTCTATAGCTAACATATAGCTAAGTTATAGCTAACATATAGCTAATGTAAGGCTGGGTAAATCCTATGGCAAAGGCATACATATCTATGGCAAATCAATTGGTTTCGAACACTTATTGTCAGGAGACTTTGCAGAGTACGTTCAGTATTTTACTTCGCGTTTTCATCTACTTCAACCAAACCAAAAACATTATGATCCGCATCAAGAAAATACCCCTGCCAGCATCTGCCGGGAATAGCAAATTTTGGCATTGCAACCTGGCCGCCGTTATTTAAAATAACGTCACCCGTTTTATCAAAATCTTTTACTTCGACAGAACAGGTAAATGCATTTGTTCCCATCTGTGTTGAAGGAACGCCTGCAGGCCTTTTCAG
Source organism: Bacteroidota bacterium (assembly GCA_013286425.1). GTDB lineage: Bacteria > Bacteroidota > Bacteroidia > Chitinophagales > Chitinophagaceae > Parafilimonas. The sequence goes on along the minus strand of JABDFS010000137.1, from coordinate 2,504 downwards.
CAAGCCCCCATTAATTCCATCTGTTGCTATCCTGTAATATTCTATCGGTACAAACTCTTCTTTAATAAACTTCCATCCGAATACAGTTTCATAAAATTTTATTTCACGTGATGGTTCGGAAGACTGTATCTCGAAATAAATGATGTTGTTCATAATGGCTTAAGTTTTTCAGCGTTGAAAATAGAGATTATTTTCATTTCAGCATTCAGCATGTAATATTGTAACTACTAAAACAAAAGCATGGGCACATCACAACTTAACCGCTCACTCGGTTTGCGATTGGTAATTGTAATTGTTATCGGGAACATCATTGGTTCCGGTGTTTATAAAAAAGTTGCACCGATGACTGCAGAGTTGCATTCATCAGGTTGGGTATTGATATGCTGGGTGCTCGCCGGTATTATAAGTTTGTTTGGCGCTTTATGCAATGCAGAAGTTGCAGGGTTGCTCGCAGATACCGGTGGCGAGTATATTTATTATCAAAAAATCTATAATAAATTCTTTGCCTTTTTATTCGGATGGAGTTTGTTCGCCGTTATTCAAACTGCGGCAATTTCAGCATTGGCTTATGTATTTGCAGAATCGTTAAACAGCATTATTCGTTTCCCTGAAATATTACCATCGCTTTCAAACGTTAGTGTGTTCGGATGGTTTCAACCCTTTGCTGATCTGAATGTAAAACTTGTTGCTATTATTCTCATCATTATTCTTACATGGATAAATACAAAAGGCATTAAAACAGGAGCAGGTGTAAGCATGGGCATTTTAATATTAGTGTTTGGAAGCATCTTCACCATAATTGTTTTTGGATTAACAAGCAGTGCTGCACATGTCAGCAATATACAAATGGCAACAACCAATAATCAGCCTGTTACTGTAAGCGCCGTATTCACTGCAATGCTTGCAGCATTTTGGGGTTACCAGGGTTGGGCATCGGTTGGTTTTGTTGGCGGCGAAATAAAAGATGCAAAGAAAAATTTACCAAGAGGAATTGTTATCGGCATATTCGCAATTATTGTTTTGTACCTGTTGGTGAACACAACTTATCTTTCATTATTGTCTATTCCACAACTGGAAGCTGTTAACAGTGCAGGAAATAAAATTGCAGCCATTGAAGCAGTAAAAAGTTTCTGGGGAAGCAATGGAGCATTGTTCATATCACTACTGATTCTTGTTACAACATTGGGTTGCTGCAATGCAACCATTCTTGCAAGTTGTCGTCCGTATTATGCGATGGCAAGAGAAGGCTTGTTTTTTAAAAGCGCAGCCAAGCTGAATGATAAACAAGCACCTAAAAATTCTTTATTGTATCAATGCGTGTGGGCTTGCATATTGGTGCTATCGGGCACGTTCGACCAACTTACTGACATGATAATTTTTGCCGTATTTATTTATTATGGCGCTACTACTTTAGGTGTGTTCATCCTTCGGAAAAAAATGCCTGATGCACCAAGGCCGTATAAAGTGTGGGGTTATCCTGTTGTGCCGGCGATCGTTGTTGTTTTTTGTGTGATATTAATTGTGAACACTGTATTTACACGCCCGCGTGAAGCAGCAGTTGGCGCAGCGCTTATGGCTACAGGCATTCCGATGTACTGGTGGTTTACAAGAAAGAAGAATGTTGTGAATTGATTTAATATCATAATCAACCATCAGCTTTTATATCTCCATTTTTAATAAACAGGAAACTCATCAGTGCACTTATAAAAGCAAGCACTGCACATATCTTCATTACCTTACTATAAACATTTATAAATCCTTCTTTGTATGCTTTAGCAATAATTGTTTTATCCGCTTCATTTATTTGAACAGGTGGTTTAGCGTTACCAAGATTTTTTACCTGTTGTGTTACCAGTTTTTTTTCATCATCATTTAGATGAAGATTATTTATGCTTTCATTTAAAAACACCGAGAAAAATAAAATAGCCAATGCACCTAAAATAGCATTGGCAAATACGCCTGCAATTCTTGTTATTGCGTTGTTGATGCCCGATGCGGTGCCTGAATAATGAGAAGGCAACGAACCCATAACGGTTGCCGTTAAAGGCGCTACTGTAAACGACATGCCTAACCCAAATACAAATATGCCGGGGAAAAAACTTGTAAAGTAGTCTGATGCCCCGTTTGTTTGTTTTATGAATGAAAGCAGTAATAACCCGGCACCTGCAACAGCAGGTCCTGCAATTAAAAATAATCTTGGCCCATGTTTATCTGCAAGAGTTCCTGCATAACGTGCAAGAAAAATCATAAGGAATGTAAAAGGCAATAATGTTAGCCCTGCTTCAAACTGGCTGTAGCCTTGCGCCTGTATTAAATCAAGGCTTAAAAACAACATGCCTGCAGTTAGTGCTGCATATAAGAAGAATGTGAGAAGATTTGCGCCGCTGAAATTTTTATTTGAGAAAAGCTTCAATGGCATCATAGGATGTTTGCTATAGCGCTCAATAAAAATAAAAGCGACAAGTGCAATTAATCCGCCGGTTAAAGAAAGATAAGATTGCGGG
>JABDFS010000136.1:1477-4885 GCA_013286425.1 Bacteroidota bacterium | reverse complement strand
TTATCATGCGGGTGATAGTATGGTGATTGACCCACTTGGTGAAATATTATATCATAAGAAAGATGAGGAAGATATTTTTACAATTGCATTAGATAAGAATCATCTTGAAACCATACGGACAAAACTTCCTTTTTTAAAAGATGCCGACAGGTTTACCATCACTAATGAATAACACAAGAACATATTTAGCAGACAATATTTTTACAGGCAATGAAATATTACATCAACATGCAATTGTTGCAGAGGATGATGTTATCATAAATATTAAGCCTGTTAGTGAATTAACATCCGATGAAAATATTGTTGAATTTAAAAATGCATTGATTGCTCCTGCATTTATTGATCTACAGTTATACGGAGCACATAAAAGATTGTTATCGGTGCTTCCTGATGCAGAAACTGTAAAAGCTATTTATGATTACAGCAAAGCAGGCGGCGCTTCTCACTGCATGCCTACTGTTGGCACCAGCACTTATGAAACCATCTTTAAATGTATTGATGCCATAAGAGATTACCGGAATGCAGGCGGACAGGGCGTTTTAGGGCTACATGTGGAAGGGCCATGGATAAACGTTATTAAACGCGGCGCGCATAATCCCGAATGGATATTTTCTCCAACTATTGAACAGGCAACAGCATTATTGGAGTATGGAAAAGACGTTATTAAAATAATAACACTTGCACCTGAAATTGTAAGCAAAGAAATAATTGAGTTGGTTCATTCATATAATATTATCGTTTCTGCGGGCCATACAAACGCAACGTATGAACAGGCAACAGCATCATTCAGCACGATTAAAACAGCAACGCATTTGTATAATGCAATGAGCGCTTTACAGCACCGCGAACCGGGAATGGCTGGCGCTGTATTGGATCATTCATCTGTTTATTGCAGCATTGTGCCTGATGGTTTTCATGTAAGTTTTCCTGCTATCCGCATCGCTAAAAAAATAATGGGCAACAGGTTATTTGCCATTACAGATGCGGTTACAGAAACCAATGAAGGTTATTATCAGCATACATTAGACGGTGACAAATACACAGCCAATGGTATTTTAAGCGGTTCTGCATTAACTATGAATAAATGCGTGAAGAATTTTGTTGAGCATTGTGATATCAATATTGAAGAAGCTTTACGCATGTGCAGTTTATATCCTGCACAGGTTATGAATGTGGACAACAGGCTTGGTTATATTCTTAAAGGCAGAAAAGCAAACATGGTTGTATTAAATGAGAACCTTGAAGTACTTGAAACAATAACAGGTAATTGATGAAAGATGTTGAGAACAGGAAAGATGTTGAACTGCTGATAAATAGTTTTTACGATAAAGTAAAAAAAGATAAAACCATTGGTTATATATTCAACGATGTTGCCAAAGTGAATTGGAAAGCACACCTGCCTGTGATGTATGATTTTTGGGAAGGGGTTATTTTTAATAAGCCCACATACACCGGCAACCCGATGATCGTACATCAGCAATTACATGAACACACAACTTTAAGCAAAGAACATTTTAGGCAATGGCTGCATTTATTTACAACAACAGTAAATGGATTATTTGAAGGAAAGAATGCAAGCCTCGCTAAACAACGCGCAGAAAGCATAGCTGCAATAATGCAGGTAAAAATTTTGCAAAGCTGAAGTGTAAGAACAGGTAAGAATTATTTTATCTCCCAAACTTCCCTGCCTCTTAAGAGTTTATCCAGGTCGCCTCTGCCTTTTGCAGCAATGGTTTCATCAACCTGCATCTGCATCACATCTTCATAACATGCGCGATGTGTTTCATAGAAAACACCGAAAGGCCTTGGCAGGTGGCTTTCCAGTTTAGCATCATCAAACATGCGCACCAATATCTGAGCTTTATAAAAATCAAACTCATCATGCACCCAAACATCATCCACACTCGCATCAACGCCAATTTCAACTACAACAGGTTTAAATCCATCCAGCTTAATGCCTTTATTTTTTGCAGCGCCAAACAACAATGGCCTGCCTTGTTCAAGAAATAAAGTTTCATCTGCCTTGGTTGATTTTTCAGTATACATTTCAAAAGCGCCGTCATTAAAAATATTGCAGTTCTGATAGATCTCTAATAATGATGAGCCTTTATGTTTATGCGAGCGTGTAAGCATCTCCTGTAAGTGTTTCGGATCACGGTCCATGCTGCGCGCAACAAAGGTTGCGTCAGCGCCCATTGCCAGCGCAAGCGGGTTGAACGGATGATCAATGCTTCCCAAAGGCGTGCTCTTTGTTACTTTATTTTTTTCTGAAGTAGGAGAATATTGACCTTTTGTTAAACCATATATCTGGTTGTTGAACAAAAGAATATTTACATCCTTCTCAATAAATGTATGGTGTGGTTGCCGCCAATGCTTAAACTATCACCATCGCCGGTAACGATCCAAACACTTAATTCAGGCCTTGTTGCTTTTAAACCGCTTGCAATAGCCGTTGCGCGGCCGTGAATGGAATGCATGCCATATGTGTTCATATAATACGGGAAACGGCTGCTGCAGCCAATGCCGCTGATGATAACAATGTTTTCGCGCGGCACGCCAATCCCCGGCATTACTTTTTGCACCTGCGCTAAAATTGAATAATCACCACAGCCCGGGCACCAGCGTACTTCCTGGTCAGTTGTAAAATCCTTTGCAGTTAATGTTGGCAAACCGTTCGTTACTACACTACTCATAAAAAATAAAGATTATTTGCGAAGTTAATTAATGTTCTTATTTCATTAAACGTTCATTCACCGTTATAAATGTTATAATAATCGAAAAGATATTAAAAACTATTTTGTTATTTGATAGGTTAGCTTAAAAGTTTGTATGCATCTTCAGTCAAAGATATTGGTTGAACAAAATATTGAACAGGTTACAGCATTTTTTTACGAGCCATCGAGCCTTGCAAAATGGGATAGGAGTGTTGCAGAAATGATACCAACATCATCTGCTGAAAATGCAGTCGGATCAACTTTTGATACAATTGCTCCATCCGGAATGAAAATGAATTATGAGATTATCGAATTTAATTCCGGGCGAAGCGTTAAGATACAATTGAACAATTCTAAAATATTCAGGAAAGCAATATGGCATTTTGAGTTTGAGCCAATCGGCAAAAAAACACAAGTTACCTGTCACGTTTATTTTACCACGATGCTTAAGTATGCAATCATGTATCCTGTTTTATACTTAAATAAAAGAGCGTTGTTCAGAGACCTGAGTTTTTTTAAAGAAGTATTGAATGAAGATTATGATCAGTAATCCGCCTGAAATAACATCCCTGATTCAACTTTTCGTTTAATGCCTTCGTTGGCCTTGTGACCTACGAATTCGATTGTATGATGATGCTTTCGTATTTGGAATTCTTGTTGGTAACAATACCAACAAGGGCGGGGAGAATACTTT
>JABDFS010000136.1:0-1467 GCA_013286425.1 Bacteroidota bacterium | reverse complement strand
AAATATTTATGTTATTAAACGCAAATCCAAATAAAAAATCTACCCCTTTACTTGTGAAAGTATGCAGCAAGGCTTTTGTGGAAAGCGTACTTGTGCTTTACTATTAATTTATTGCTTTAACTACGAGGCACAACTACGCCACGCTTATACTAACACATGCATACTTACGCCAGTACGGAACCGATAACGAAAGCTGAATTTTATACTATTGCTGATGCTACATTGGCCAGCCCAAATTGCAGCAATATTTTTGTTGGGCGTTCGTTTATCATCACTCAAATTTTGTTACTCTTATTTTTTCGTAATCACTTTCATTATCGTCAAACTGTTTACCTAAATAGCGTTTGGTTAAAAGGAACGTTGCTCGAACACTAATTTCTTGGTCAATAACTTTTTTAAGTTCTGTATCTGAATAATCTTCTTTCATTTCTTTTAATTCATCATCGTCAAAAAGCCTCCCTTTAGATACTTCATCTTCTTCCGGCAATTTGTCGCCATAATCTACATATGTTTCTAAGTCAGCACCTGATTTTACTCGTCGTCTTTTTCCATTGTCTATAATGTTGTAGCCATACAAGTTTGACGTTTCATAAATTGTTATTGCTGCAATTTCAGAATTCGGAAATTCTTCTGATATTCTCTTTTCAAATTCAGAAGGTTGGTTGTTATAAAACTTAAACACTAAATCTGAACTAACTATAAATATTTTGTCGCCATATTTACCTATCGAAATTCCGCTTTCGTATTGAGCTTCGTGAATACTTATTTCTTTTGTTGGTTTTAAAGTGTCAAAGCCTAATTTTTTAGCAACATCATTCGTATTTATGCTCGCAGCGTTAGTAATTACGATTAAATAAATTTTCCAACCCATAGTTATTTTGGTTTAAAGTTGATAGTGTCCCTTTACTGGCGCAAATATACAGCAAGGTTTTCGTGGAAAGCGTACATGTGCTTTGCTATTAATTTATTCATGCCTTCGTTGGTCTTTTGACCAACGAATTCGATTGTATGATGATGATTTCGTATGGATCCTTGTTGGTAATAATACCAACAAGGGCAAGAGTTGATATTGCATTGCGTCAGCCAGTTTTTTGCCAAGCCTCATGTTATATGCCCGCCCTTCGTTTTCCCGCCAAAATCACTTGCATTTTGTCATGTAAAGCGTTCGCCAATTATGCTTTAAAATTGAAATTACTTTTTAAGTTTTTCTTGTTCTTCTACTTTTTGTCGCCAATAATCTACGGATATTGTCGTGTCCAGTTTAATTTTATAGTTAAATGCTTTGTCAGTAATCTTGTAAACAACCGTGGGCAAATATTGAATAATGATTGTGTCGTGGTTAATCATAACGTCTGCAAATCCGTAAGATTCGGTTTCCATTATCTTAATTACAGAATCACCTTTTTTTACTTCGATAAAATCATGAACCGTTGTGATTTTACTAATCTCATATTTTGTCACTTTAAT
>JABDFS010000135.1:1581-4975 GCA_013286425.1 Bacteroidota bacterium | reverse complement strand
TTAGTTTATGAAATATTTTCTTCACTTTTTTTTAGTACACGATTTTAAAGAGCTGCCTGAATTATTTATTTTGTTTACCAGGCAATGAACTCCGGTTAAACAGGCTACTGTGTACTTACAAGTTTTGTTACTCCTTTTTCAAATTTTTTTCAGGATAAGACAATATCTATTCTTAAAGCATTAAATGATTGAAAGTGCATTTCTTCGATATTTCTTCGATATAACTTCGATATAATTTCGATATAACTTCGATCAATTGGATCGAATAGATATCGTAGAAATATCGAAGTTATTTTGTAAAAATGAGCCCGCAAGTGTTTATAGAATATAACACTTACTGAAATGCAGCAAGGTTCTGCAGGGTTGGCAAACAATGAATTATTTCATAATTTTTAGAAGATGTTGTTCTCAATCAAAGTTTTAAAGATGTAGGTATACAGCAGGTTAAGTAAGGTGCAGCCTGTACCGCATTTTAATGCGGGATCGCAACACTTGTACTGCATATTTTCATGACAGCAGAAATGCATAACTTTTTTAATTCACAATTACAGCATAACCGTAATAAAATATTGCAGTGATTTCAAATTTTTACCTTTGCCATCATGCTTATTACAGAACAACCTTCACATTACAGGCATTTGGAAACAATGCTGGTGAAAGAGATCATTCAGCACATAAATGAAGAAGATAAAAAAGTAGCCATTGCAGTTGAAAAAGCATTACCACAAATAGAAAAATTAATTGAAGCCGTTGCTGATAAAATGCTTGCGGGCGGCAAATTATTTTATATCGGTGCAGGCACCAGCGGCAGGTTAGGCATTTTAGATGCAAGTGAATGCCCGCCTACTTACGGCGTTCCTTATAACCTTGTCCAGGGCATTATTGCAGGTGGTTTTAATGCGATCATTCGCGCAGCAGAATTTGCAGAAGATGATACAAACCAGGGTTGGGTCAATCTTCAATCAAAAAATGTTTCAGACAAAGATTTTGTTGTAGGCATTGCCGCAAGCGGAACAACGCCTTATGTTATCGGCGCTTTGCAACATTGCAAAAAGAATAACATTGAAACAGGTTGCATTACGTGCAATGAAAACACTCCGTTATCAAAATGCGCAGATTATCCCGTTGAAGTAATTACAGGATCTGAATTTGTTACAGGTAGCACAAGAATGAAAGCAGGCACCGCACAAAAAATGGTGCTGAACATGATCTCTACAACAGTGATGATAAAATTGGGAAGAGTGGAAGATAACAGCATGGTGAATATGCAACTCAACAACGACAAGCTTATTGACAGAGGCGTAAAAATGTTGATGCAACAAGCAAACCTTACCGATTATACAGACGCTAAAAAAGTTTTACTCAGATTCAAAAGTGTAAAAAAAGCTGTTGACCACATTCATAAAACTTAATTGTACGGTTAGAATTTTATATCTACCTTACGTTACAAAATTTAGCATTTATGAAAAGCAAAATTTTACCCGTTACTTTTTTCATTTCTGGTTTATTTATAGTTGGCAGTGTTGTTGCGCAACAAAACGACAGGTATTTTTCCGTTACCGGAGAACAATTCGGAAGTACTAACTGGACAGTTTTTCGTGAGAATTATACCGATGGAAAAACTCCGGTAAAAACACTGTATATTCCTTCATCAGGAAAAGAAATTGTTTATGATGCGCTTTCAGGAAAACAAATAACAAACGATAACACTGCGCCGGTTGCAACAGCTCCTGCACTTGCTTCTCCGGCAACAACTGCTGTTCAAAATTGTGGTTGTCTAAATAACAATATGGTTGCAGCTATTGCTTTCGATGCAAAGAATAACAGGTTGTACTATACTCAAATGGCGGGCAATCAGCTACGTTATTTTAATCTGAATGAAACAACCTTGAAATCGTATGCAGTAACAACACAGCTATTAAAGAATTTTTCTAATAACCCAGGTGAGGCTTCTGTTATTACCCGTATGTGTATTGCGTCTGATAATTATGGTTATGCACTTACCAACGATAATGAACATCTGATTAGATTCTCTACTGATGGAAAAAACACCATTACTGATCTTGGTAAACTCGTTGATGCAAACTCAAACAAAGAGAATTCAGTAACAACTCAATTCAAAAGCTGGGGCGGAGATTTGATTGCAGATGCTAATGGCAATTTGTATTTATTCGCAATACAACGTGGCGTATATAAGATCAATCCGAATACACGCCTGGCAACTTTTCTTGGCCAGATAAAAAATATTCCTGACGATTATACTGTTAATGCTGCAATGGCCGAAGGTGATGAAAATGTAATTGTAGGCAGTTCAACTCAAACTACAAATTATTACCGCGTAAACCTGAATACATTAAATGCAACCGTTCTAAATAAAAACACAGACCAGGTATACAATGTGTCTGATTTTGCAAACAGTCATTTTGCTTTTGAAAAAAATCAAAATGTATCTAATGCTGTTGCAAAAACGCTGGTGACAAACAGCATAAACATTTATCCAAATCCTGTAAGCAAAACAAAATTGAATATTCAGTTTACAAATTTCACACCTGGCAAATACGTAATACAATTAGGAAGTGACGAAGGAAAAACATTGATACAGAAAAACGTAAACATTGCCGGCTCTCAAACTGAAAGCCTTACTGTATCAGCAATAAGCGCAGGAACATATTTACTGACGATTATAAATGAAAAAGGCGAAAACATTTCTACCAATAAAGTAGCTATTGGAAGGTAAAATCATAATTCTCACCAGTGATTAAATAATTAATATTTTTTTGTGGCAAATCTTTAAATGGCGCATTGCTTGCATCCTCTGTAACAAATTTTCATCATATGAAAAATAAAAAAAGCATCTCTATTTCAACTACCGAAACTCCTTTAACAAAATCCAATATTACTAACCCCGATTTTCAAAAAAAGGGAGAAGAAAGTGCGGATGACTTGTTGCAATCAGGAAAATCAGAGCTGGAGAAAAGAAAAGAACGTACTCATAACGGAAGTACAAAGCCTGACAAAAATCATATCTGGTAATAAAAAAGTAAAGGTCACATCTCATTGTGACCTTTTGATAGGATTGTTTTAAGCAGCAACCCCGAGTTCAATCGACGGCAATTTATTCAATAATTCTATTTGGAACTTTTATTGGCCGATTTTTTTACGCTCTTCTTTGATGCAGCCTTTTTAAGAGCTGATTTTTTTACAGATTTCGTCGCACTTTTTTTAACAGCAGCCTTTTTAGGAACTTTCGCGCCTTCTTTTCGTGCTTCAGATAATCCTATTGCAATTGCCTGTTTCGGATTAGTAACTTTTTTTTCGCTGCGTCCGCTTTTTAGTTTGCCACAAAAAAATATTAATTATTTAATCACAGGTGAGGCTTCTGTTATTACCCGTA
>JABDFS010000135.1:0-1571 GCA_013286425.1 Bacteroidota bacterium | reverse complement strand
GAATTTATACTTTTTTGTACAAATTCAATCGTAAATTTGCCGCATGAGCGAAATGATAGCAACTTTAGAGGAAACAGCCCTGAGTGATTATAAATACGGTTTTGTTACCAACATAGAAGCAGATGAAGCGCCATTCGGCCTGAACGAAGACATCATTCGTTTCATTTCTGAAAAAAAGAATGAGCCTGAATGGATGCTTGAATGGAGGTTAAAAGCCTTTCGCTATTGGCTGAGCATTGAAAACAGGGAACCTCAATGGGCAAATATCAGCTATCCTAAAATTGATTATCAAAGCATAAAATATTATTCAGCACCAAAGCAAAAAACAGCGCCAAAAAGTTTAGATGATATTGATCCTGAGTTGCGCAAAACATTTGATAAGCTTGGCATTTCTTTAAATGAACAAAACCGTTTAAGTGGCATTGCAGTTGACGCAGTAATTGATAGCGTTTCTATAGGCACAACGTTTAAAGCACAGTTAGCCGAACAGGGAATTATTTTTTGTTCGATAACAGAAGCCATTCAAAATCACTCTGAGTTGGTGAAAAAATATATGGGCTCCGTTGTACCAATGACAGATAATTTCTTTGCTGCATTAAACTCAGCCGTGTTTACAGATGGTTCATTCTGCTATATTCCAAAAGGCGTTCGGTGTCCGATGGAATTGTCAACTTACTTCCGCATCAATGCAGAAAATACCGGCCAGTTTGAACGCACATTAAGTATTGCAGATGAAGGCAGCTATGTTAGCTATCTTGAAGGCTGCACTGCGCCAATGCGTGATGAAAACCAGTTGCATGCAGCAGTTGTGGAATTGATTGCTTTGGATAATGCCGAAATAAAATATTCAACGGTTCAGAATTGGTACCCCGGCGATAAAGAAGGCAAAGGCGGCATTTATAATTTCGTTACGAAACGTGGTATTTGCAGCACCAATGCAAAAATTTCATGGACGCAGGTTGAAACGGGTTCATCCATCACCTGGAAATATCCAAGTGTTATTTTAAAAGGGGATAATTCTGTTGGCGAATTTTATTCTGTTGCTGTTACCAATAATTATCAACAGGCTGATACAGGAACGAAAATGATGCATGTGGGAAAGAACACACGCAGCCGCATTGTTTCTAAAGGCATTTCAGCCGGCCGCAGTAATAACAGTTACAGAGGTTTGGTTCAGGTTGGAAAGAATGCGCATAATTCACGTAATTTCTCTCAATGCGATTCTTTATTGTTGGGTGATAGATGCGGCGCTCATACTTTTCCTTATATAGAAACAAAGAACAGCACATCTGTTGTTGAGCACGAAGCAACTACCAGCAAGATTGGTGAAGACCAAATCTTTTATTGCAACCAGCGCGGCATTGATACAGAAACTGCTGTTGCCTTAATCATTAATGGTTTTGCAAAAGAGGTAATGAATCAATTGCCGATGGAATTTGCTGTTGAAGCACAGAAGTTATTGGCGATTTCGTTAGAAGGAAGCGTCGGATAGTTTCAAAAGTTTCAGCGTTTCAATGTTCCAACATTATAAAGGACCAATGAAACTTTGAAACTATTGAAACAATGAAACA
>JABDFS010000134.1 GCA_013286425.1 Bacteroidota bacterium | reverse complement strand
TTATGATCTCAGCAGTTTTGTGCATTCAAATTTTGATAATCAAAATCTGCATTATGAAAACACGTTTACGTTTTTTAATTTTTACCAGCTTATGCTTTCTTATTTGTTGCAGTTTGATGAATACATCATCTGCACAAAATTGTGTGGCCCCCCCCTTCTGTTGCCGTTAAAGTCAATGGATCTACAAGATTATGTACAGGCAGTTCTGTAATGTTATCTACAGGTGGTGCGGGCAATGCTGCACAGTTTCGTGATAACCTGGATGGAATACAGGAGCCTTCCTATTCTTCTTTCTCAAAAACATCGATCAATGGCACTTCCATAACTTTAAGTGCCTGGATATATCCAACTGCATGGAAAGATAATTATTGGGACAATACTATAATAAGCAATGAATCTTTTTCAACCCAGGGTTATTCATTGCGGTGTGGCGATAACGGCGAGTTGAATTTTTCTTTGGGAGATGGAACGCAGTGGTATCAACTTACCACTGCTCAGAATGCTTTGTCACTAAACACCTGGCAGCATGTAGCAGCCACTTACGATGGCAACACTATGACATTGTACATAAACGGCGTAATGGTAGCAGCGCAAACTGTTAGTATGAGTATAGTATCTGCCAGCAAACTGATCATCGGGAATTATATAGGATTCGACAGGGGATTCAGCGGATCACTTGACGAAGTGCAGGTATGGAAAGCCACGCTTACTCCAACTCAGATACAGGATTGCATGAGCGGAAATACGTATGCATTAAGCCCGGGATTGGTTGCTTACCTTAAGATGGATGCAGACTTTAGTGCCATCATTGCTTACGACGAAACAGGCAATGTATTTTTATATAACTGCCAGCAAATTACTTCCACTGCGCCGGTAGATAACTATGCAACATTTTTATGGTCTGATGGAGAAACAACGCCTTCAATAACCGTGAATAAAGGCGGCAGTTATGCAGTTAACGTTACCGATGCTTCCGGTTGTTCAACCACCAGCGACAGCACACATGTAATTGCAGACAGTATACAGGGAAATCCTTCTGTGTTTGGTGATAATACCTGGAATTTTTATTTCTGGAACAGCAGCGGTTACAACATTGACAAAGGCAGCGGGGCTATCGATCCCGGAGATTCCTGGAACAGCAATTATGCAGGCTATTACAGTGATACTACTTTGAGCTTTAATACGGCAAACCAATGGTCGCCGACAGGTGCACCTTCTGATGCAACAGGTTATCATGGTTGTGCTGTTGCAACCAATGTTCATTCATGGAGTGCAAAAAGAAAAGGGTTTCCTTGCGGATACTATAAGTTAGACATTTCAAATTTTGCTCCCGGTAATTATGTAGAATTATATGTAAATGATACGCTCGTATTCCATGGATTATCATCGAACAGCGATAGTGCATGGTCAGGTTGGCTGAGCAGTAACGACAGCATTGAATACCGCGCTGCAGAATTTCCAAATCAAAATAACGATTATGGCTCTATAAACTTTAATGCAAGCATTATAAGTATTACTGCATCTGTACCGCTGTGTTCAGGCAGTACAACCCAATTAATTGCTTCTTATTATCCTGGTGTAAATTATTCGTGGTCGAATGGCGCAACCAGCGATACGATCACTGTCGCAAATAGTGGCACTTATTCTGTGTCAATGACCAATTTTGCAGCATGCACCGCATCATATACAGTACAACAGGTAACGCCGCCAAACATAAGCATGAATGATACTTCTGTTTGCCAGGGAAGCAGTGTTACATTGCAAGCCGGTGGTAACGCATTTGATTATTTCTTTACGCCTGTAAACCATAATCTTATTCAGCATGCACCACTGGATAATATACAGGGAACTTTTCTGGCAGTTGGTTTGCACAAACTTATCAGCAGCTATAATGGTCCATGCATGCGTCTTATAAGAATAGGCGATAATGCAGAAAAGGATTTTGGATTTACGGGCGATTCATTAGATATCAAATCGATCATAAGCTGGCTTGGCGGAACAGGAGGTTATTGCAAAACTTTATATGATCAGTCAGGAAATGGACATGATTTTACAGGAAGTTATAACGGTTCGTTTTATCCATTCTTTGTTGCTTTTGATTTAGTAAATGGCAACACTGTAATACGTTTGGTTCCTAATACAACGCTTTATAATGGCACAAATTTTCCGTCGCAGTTTACTATTATCTATGGGTCGCAACTGAATGGGCAATATCAACAAGCTTTATCAGATGGAGTTAACAACTGGTATCTTGGTTATTCAAACGGAGCCAAACACCAGGCATATTTTAACGGGTGGGTTACTCCATCTAACAATACTCCGGCTGCCGATGATAGTTTTTATGTATATACAGGAAGCTACAACGGAACAAATGCACGCGCATATGAAAACGGAACATTGATCGGAAATACAAACGGAAACTTCCAGGCACCGCTCGACCTGTTCGTTAATTCACTAAGCCATCAATCAGACGTTAGTTTTACAGACCTTGTAATCTTTAGCAGGGTGATTGCCGATGCTGAAAGACAAACAGTAGAGAATGCCATCATTAATTATAAACAGGAAGCATCAAAGTATGGGCAATTCACTATACACCTGGATACAACAACAAGATATAATTTAACAGGCACTGATGAGGTAGGTTGTACTACGACAAAAATGGTTACAGTTACTGTCAATCCATCCAGAGTTTATTACCGCGATGCAGATGGTGATGGATATGGCAGCCGCAAAGATTCTGTTCGCGCCTGTTCAAAACCTGCAGGTTATGTTACCAATAATAAAGATTGCGATGATACAAATCCGTCAGTGCATACCGGTTGCGCTTCATTGCCACCTGCAATTAGTATAGATGATAAATCATTTAAAGAAGGTAACAGGAATGAGAAGAACATAAACTTCAATGTAAAGCTGAATAAAAAATCAACCAGTACAATTAACGTAAACTATGCAACAAAAAATGGTACAGCTACTGCAGGTGTTGATTACGTTGCTGTAAACGGAACAGCCAGTTTTATACCGGGCATAACAAAGATTCAGATCAGCGTTCCGGTTATCGGTGATAAAACGGTTGAACCGGATGAAACATTTTATATTGTATTAAGCAACCCGGTAAATGCATCTATTGCTGATGATTCAGCTACTGCAATTATATTGAATGATGATGGATCTTCAGCGCTGTCATCAGCAGATGAAACAGATGCTGATGATGCAAATGCTTCAACTTTAAATAATGATTTCCTGGCAGCGCCTAATCCTGCATCTTCGATGGTAAAAATTTCTTTAACCAATTACACAGGTAATGTAACCATTCGGTTGAGTGATATGCAGGGAAGAGTGTTGCAGGAGAAAAAAGTACAATCTTCCATGGCAAAACTTAATCAAACAACATTAGATGTTTCGCATTATGCAAATGGTATTTATTTTATAACAGTGTTTGATGATAAAGGAAAGAAGAACACACAAAAATTAATTATAGAACGTTAATGAAGTTATTGCGATTAAAAAGCCTTCGCGAAAAAAATCGTGGAGGTTTTTTTATCGGTACTGGTTATTCATTCCAGGCATTAAGTTTTTATTATCGCATCAATTCAGGGTGTAGAACGCTGATGCATCGAAGAGATTTTTTAATAACAGTTGCGTCCTTTTTCGCATTACTTTGCATCGTATAAAAATTCCCGGTTATATCTTCATAACTGCAACCTATGAGAAAAACAAAAAGACTATTCTTTTTAATAGTACTGCTTTATAATACTAATGTGTTATCTGCTCAGTATGCCGGAATTTGTAAACTTCCTTTTCCGCAACAATACCAGGCCCTGGATTCTGTAATAAATATTATTGCGGGTAAAGATTCTTTATATGCACAGGATGCGATGCTGCAAATGAAAGCAGCAGCTGAACAAACGCATGATGAACGAACGATATTAAATTTTAAACGCGCCGAAATAAATTATGGTTTTATAATTAGCCGGGATTACGGTGATACAATTCTGCTGAATAAACTGGTAAACGATGCACAGGAGATTTTGAAAACTGTGGATGAAAAAAAGTATCCTGAAATAGCAGCAATGCTTAATGTTTACATTGCAAAGATCTGTTACCTCAAGCTAAACCGGTATAACCTTGCTTTTGAATACTATCTGAAAGCCTATAATCTCTTCAGGAATATTTCTGTAACAACATTTCCCGACAGGCATTATACGCAATACATGATTGCAATGGCTTATTACCAGTTTAATGATTATAACAATGCAATTAAGCTGGGTAAAGAAATTGAATCTCTTTACACGGTTAAAGATTTTACTTCTGTATTTACAGTTCAGATGGTCGGCGTTAGTTATGCCAAACTTAAGATGTACGATTCTGCTGTGGCATGTTATAAATGGGTTTTTGATAATGTCGGGCTCACTTTTAGCCCAACAGCATGGAAAGGCATTGCTATGGGCAGCATTGGCAATGTTTATTTTTATACCAACCAGTTTGATAAAGCATTGCCTTATCTTGATTCGGGCGTAGTGTATGCATTGCAGGCTAACATTCCGGATAATACTGCAGAGTTTGCTTCAAATCTTTCCATTATTTATTTAAAACAAAGCAATCTTCAGCTCGCAAAAAAATATGTTGATATAGCCCATGATGCGTTGCATCAGTCTTACACATCTTTAAATACTATACAAGGGTTTCGTTGGCTGTCTAACTGCAACACGGTTTACCATGCTTTATCTGAATATTATAAAGCTTCACACAATTTGGATAAAGCGTTGATGTATTCAGATTCGGCAAATTTTTATAAGGATAGTTTAAACAGGCGGCATGATGTAAATCTTAAATACCAGGGTGAGATTTTGGTAGAAAAAGAAAAAACAGCTCAGAATGAAGCGTTGCTTGAGCAACAGATATCAAAGCAGAAAGTAATCAGAAATGCACTCATGGTTGTTATCGGACTCGTAATGTTTATTACTTTATTGTTGTACAACAGGAGTAAATTAAAAAGCAGGCACCGGGAAGAGCAACTGCTTGTAGAAAAACAACTGGCGG
>JABDFS010000133.1 GCA_013286425.1 Bacteroidota bacterium | reverse complement strand
ATAATTGATGACGGCTCTGAAGACAACACAGATGAGATTGTAAACGCAATTCAGGATGAAAGAATTCATTATTTTAAAAAATCGCATACAGGTCACACAAGTATTTTAAAAAACTTCGCACTTGGTATTGCCAAAGGCAATCTGATTGCTTTTATTGATTCTGATGATCTGTGGAAGAAAGAAAAATTAGGAACCCAGGTTAAACTAATGAATGAAAATAGTTCTGTCAGTTTTTCAATTTCAGATGTTACCACTTTTCGCAATACAACTATTTTAATCGATCATTCTTACAAATTGCAACACACAGTTGAATACAAAAATATCTTTGACCAGATGCGCAAAGGCCAGATGCTTATTTATAATCCAACATTAGTGATCAGAAAGGAATGTTTTAACAAAGTCGGTTTGTTTAATGAAGCGATGTTTTCCGGCGATTATCAGTTTAACATGCGTTTAGCGTATCATTTTAATGCAGCAGTTATTTATGAAACATTGGTTTTAAGAAGAGCGCATGATTCAAACATGAGCGAATTAATGCCTTTTGAAAATTATGCAGAATATATTGAGACCTATGAATACCTCTATAATAATAAAATGATCCGCTTTTCAGATCTCTGTAAAGCCAAGAGTAACGCCTTTTTTAAGATGGGAAATATTTATTCACTAAACGGACAAAAGAAAGAAGCGTTTAGCAATTATCTCAATTCATTCAAATATGGCATTCCCGTTCCGTTACATTTTTTGCGGTTATTGCGCACTTTAAGATCTGTTAAACATGTATAGCAACCTTTTGCGAGGTTATTATGTTATATCTTTTGAATAATTTTATTGCGTGAACAAAATTCTTTTCTTTAATCCCCGGAGTGCAAAATATAAACCGAGAATCCCAAATTCAATTCTATCGGTGGCTGGTGCTGTTGAAGGTTTATATGATTATGCAATTGTTGATGGCAACCTTGAAACAGATCCTGCAGAAAAGATTTTTAAATATTTGAAGACAGGCCAATTCAAATATTTTGGGTGTACCTGCATGCCGGGCCCACAGTTAAAAGAAGCAATTCCCATTTCTAAGAGAATAAGAGAAGAATTTCCTGGAATAAAAATCATATGGGGAGGATATTTTCCATCCAATCAATCTAAAGTCGTTTTGGATTCGGGTTTTGTTGATTTTATAATTAATGGCCCCGGTGAAAAAAGTTTTCCATTATTATTAAATGCGCTTGAGCAAAATGCACCCCATCAAAACATAAGCAATCTCATTTTTAAAGAAGTCAATACTGTTATAAAAACAAAGCGTGATGAATTATACGACATGGATGCATTGCCGTCATTACCATATGAAAAACTAAATATGTTTTATCCGCTTCAGCGATATCTTGGCAAAACTTATCTCGGCACAAAAACAATTGCTTATCATTCAAGCATGGGTTGCCCTTTTACCTGTTCTTTCTGTGTGGTTGTTTCTATTTATAATGCAAGATGGAAAGGAAAATCTGCCGCAGGTATTTACAAAGACATCAAACATTTGAGAGATGTGTATGGCGGTAACGCAATAGAGTTTCATGATAATAATTTTTTTGTTTCAGAAAAAAGAACCGTTGAGTTTGCAAGACTCATCAAACCTGAAAATATGATTTGGTGGGGCGAGGGAAGGATTGATACGATAAATAAGTACAGTGATGAATCGCTGGCAATAATGCGTGAAGCAGGTTGTAAGATGATCTTCTTTGGTGCAGAAACAGGCAATGATGCTGTACTGAAAAAAATGGATAAAGGCGGCACACAAAGTGGAAAGCAAATAAGGGAGTTTGCTGCACGCATGGCAAAATTTGATATCATTCCTGAGTATTCATTTGTATTAGGAATACCAGGCGATACAGAAGAAGAAGTAATGCAACAGATTGATGAAGACATTGCTTTTATTAAAGAGATAAAGCAGATCAATCCAAACACGGAGATCATTATTTATGTATACAGCCCGGTGCCAACAGAAGGTTCAGATATGTATAATAAAGTACTTGCTTCAGGCTTTCATTTTCCCGAGAAGTTAGAAGATTGGATCAGTCCGCATTGGGAAAATTTTGATCTGCGCAAAAATCCGCTTACACCATGGCTTACTGCTGAAATGATTGATAAGATAAAAAACTTTGAAGTGGTTTTGAATGGATATTATCCAACGGTTTCTGATATACGTATGAGCCGGTTAAAACGTAAGTTGATGCATACTGTTTCCGGGATAAGATATAAGACCAGTTTTTACTGGAAGCCGTATGAATTAAAACTTTTACAACGCTTGTGGAAGTATCGTCAACCCGAAATTGAAGGCTTTTAATATTACTTTGAAAACGCTAACAAAATATATTACCGCAAAAACATTGCAGCCTGCTGTAAAAAAATATCTCAGCAAAACAAGAACGTATCGTTATAAAAACATAACACTTCTTATTCCACCTGGCGTGTTTCATCCTGCTTTTTTTTTCAGTACAAAAATGTTATTGAATTACATCTTACGATTAGAATTAAACAATAAAAGGTTTCTTGAATTAGGAGCAGGCAGCGGTTTGATATCTTTTGCCGCTGCACAAAAAAAAGCTGTAGTAACGGCAACCGATATCAACCCTTTGGCAGTTACCTATATAAAGATCAACAGTGAAAAAAATAATTTACCTATACAGGTTATTTTATCAGATATGTTCGATGATATTCCGGAACAGCAATTTGATATTATTGCCATCAATCCGCCATATTATAAAAAAGATCCCGAAACAAATGCGGATCATGCATGGTATTGCGGAACGAATGGAGAATACTTCCATAAGCTGTTTTCATCAGTGCAACAATTTATGCATGATGAAACAATTGCATTAATGATACTTTCAGAAGAATGCGATATTGATTTGATAAAAAAAATTGCAGGTAAATATTATTTTGATCTTGAAGAAGTTTCTGCTAAAAAAATCTTTTGGGAAAATAATTTCATTTACAAACTCATTTTACAAAAGTGCTGATGAATAAAAAAATTCTTTTCACGCATTCTTATTTTCTTCGCTTTGATCCAAAGCAATGGAAAACAGCGCAGCCTTATCCTCCGCTCGGCACTTTATATGCTGCGGCATTAATGCGTGAAGATGGATATGCAGTTGAATTGTTTGATGCAATGTTTGCAAAAGATTCATATGAAGTGATGACTTCTATTGATGCTTACCAACCGTCTTATTTTGTAGTATATGATGATGGTTTTAATTACCTCACAAAAATGTGTTTGACCAATATGCGGCAGGCTGCTTTCCGCATGATGAAGCTTGCAAAAGAACGTGGTTGCATTGTTATTGTTTCAAGCTCGGATTCTACAGACCGGTATGAAGAATATTTGAATGAAGGTGCAGATTTTGTATTATTAGGCGAAGCAGAAATGACGTTGAAAGAATTGATAGGATCTTTAAATGATAACGAAGCAGATCAGTTGCACATTGCGGGTCTTGCTCAGAAAAAAAATGATATCATTTCTAAAACGCCAAGAAGAAATGTATTGAGATTTTTAGACGGGCTTCCTTTTCCTGCGTGGGATATAATTGACATTAAGCCATACAAAGAAATGTGGATGAAGAGTAGTGGTTATTTTTCATTGAACATGGCTACAACAAGGGGTTGCCCGTTCAAATGTAACTGGTGCGCAAAACCAATTTATGGTAATCGATATAATTCAAGGTCGCCTGAAAATGCTGTTGCTGAATTAAAGATGCTAAAAGAGAAATTCAACTTTGATCACATCTGGTTTTGTGATGACATCTTTGGATTAAAACCAAACTGGGTAAATGAATTTGCTGACCTGGTTGAAAAAGAAAAATTAAAATTCAGGTTTAAAATACAATCAAGAGCTGATCTTTTATTGCAGGAAAACTATGTAGCAGCATTATACAGAGCAGGATGTGAAAATATTTGGATGGGCGCTGAAAGTGGTTCGCAAAAAATACTTGATGCAATGGATAAAGGCACTACTGTTGAACAGATCCGCAATGCCACAAAACTTATTAAACAGTATGGAATGCTGCCTTCTTTTTTTATTCAGTTTGGATATTTAGACGAAACAAAAGATGATATAGAGAAAACCGTTAATTTAATAAATGAACTTTTGCCGCACAGCATTGGCATTTCTGTTTCTTATCCTTTGCCCGGAACAGTATTTTACGATAAGGTAAAAGCTGATCTTCATGAAAAAACAAACTGGTCAGATTCTGATGAAATGGCTTTAATGTTTAAGAATACTTACCAGCCTGCATTTTATAAACAGTTATATAATTATGTGCATGCAAGCTATCGCAAACATATTGCGCTGCAAGATCTGAAATCGTTGTTACGCTCTCCATCTCTATCAAGGAAAAAAATTAAAAAAGCATTAAGCATTGTGTATTATAAAACACTTTTCTTTATTCATAAAAAAAGATTACTGAACCTTGAAAAAATTTCAGCTTGATCAACCCGGAGAATGAAAGAAAATACATACATGCAACATGAAGAATTAGCCGCATCAGCGTTCAATAAACAGTCTGCCATCTTCGATAAAATATATGCAGAGAACATAATTGTTTCATATAAACGCGAAAGGGTAAGAGCGCATGTATTAAAAAATATTTCGCCCAAAAGCAATATACTCGAACTGAATGCAGGCACCGGAGATGAGGCAGTTTTCTTTGCAGGGCAAGGGCATCACGTGCATGCAACAGATATTGCAAAAGATATGCAGGATAAACTTCGCGTAAAAGTGAAGCAACATAATTTAAATAATTTAGTGAGTACAGAACTATGTTCATTTACTTCGTTGGGAAATCTTCAACAACGCGGACCATATGATCTTATCTTTTCAAATTTTGCAGGATTGAATTGTACACCTGATTTAGATAAAGTACTTGCTTCTCTTCCTGCTTTATTAAAACCAGGCGGAGTTGCAACTATGGTTGTTATGCCGGGATTTTGTTTGTGGGAAACGATGCTTGCCTTAAAAGGAAATTTCAAAACAGCCTTTCGCCGTTTGCAAAGCAAGAATGGTACACATGCGCATATTGAAGGTGTACATTTTTTATGTTGGTATTACTCGCCAGGATTTTTGATAAATCAGTTAAAAAATAAACTGGAT
>JABDFS010000132.1:918-5141 GCA_013286425.1 Bacteroidota bacterium | reverse complement strand
GTATAAATCAGCATCCCAAACTCCTGAACCCCCGGCGCCTAAAGGGGAGTTTGCCCCGGCCCTAAAGGGAGTTGTACAAGATTGCTTATTTACATTATCAGCCATCATTCTAAACTTTTAAACCAGAACTTAAAAAACTCAACTTCTTAAAATTCCATAAACGTAAAAACTCCTTTTAGGGTTGGGGCATTAATTCTCTCACATCACTTACCTCTCCTGTAATTGCCGCCGCTGCCGCTGTTAACGGGCTTGCTAAAAATGTTCTTGCATTTGGCCCTTGCCTGCCTTCAAAATTCCTGTTGCTGGTAGAAATGCAGTATTTACCTGCAGGGATTTTATCTTCATTCATGCCCAAACATGCAGAACATCCCGGCTGACGTAACAGGAAACCTGCCTCTTCAAAAATTGTATTAATGCCTTCTTCAATGGCTTGTTTTTCTACCTGTTTGCTTCCGGGTACTACCCACACTTCAACGTTATGGGCTTTATGTTTTCCTTTTACAAAAGATGCTACCATACGCAGGTCTTCAATGCGTGCATTAGTGCAGCTTCCAATGAAAACATAATCTACTTTTTTGCCTTTCATTTTTGCACCGGGTTCAATGCCCATATAATGCAAACTCTTTTCATAAGAAGGTTTATCTCTCACATCAATTTCATCCAATGCCGGCACATGACCAGTAACGCCAATACCCATACCGGGATTTGTACCGTAAGTGATCATTGGTTCAATATCTTCTGCTTGAATGTTTAATTCAACATCAAATTGTGCATCATCATCGCTGTATAAAGTTTTCCAATAAGCCAATGCGTTATCCCAAGGGCTTTCTTGTTCCCCTTCAGGGGTTAGGGGCGGTGCAAATTTTCTTCCTTTAATATAATTGAATGTTGTTTCATCAGGGGCGATCATACCGCAACGAGCGCCCATTTCAATACTCATATTGCAAATGGTCATGCGGGCTTCCATACTTAAATTCCTGATAGCACTTCCTGCGTATTCAACTGCATATCCTGTAGCGCCGCTTGACGAAATTTTTGAGATGATATAAAGAATGATATCTTTTGAAACAACACCATTATTCAATTTCCCTTCAACATTAATGCGCATCAATTTTGGCTTGCTTTGCATTAAACATTGTGTTGCCAAAACCATCTCTACTTCACTTGTACCGATGCCAAATGCGATTGTTCCGAATGCCCCATGTGTTGATGTGTGACTGTCGCCGCAAACGATGGTCATGCCGGGTTGTGTAACGCCTAATTCAGGGCCGATGATATGAACGATTCCCTGGTAAGGATGGCCTAAGCCATATAATTCAATACCGAATTTTTCACAGTTCTCTTTTAATGTTTGAACCTGTATGCGTGAAAGTTCTTCAACAATTGGCAGATGTTGATTTAACGTAGGTACATTATGGTCTGCAGTTGCAACAACCTGTTGAGGGCGATACACTTTTAAACCTCTTTTCTCTAACCCTTTAAATGCCTGCGGACTGGTTACTTCATGAATAAAATGTTTATCAATATATAAAACAGAAGGCCCGCCTTCAATTGATTTTACAACATGCTTTTCCCAGATCTTTTCAAAAAGTGTTTTACTGCCCCCATCCCCTGAAGGGGAGTTATTCGAAACAGCATTATTGTTTTCTACGCTCATTTATTTTAATACTTGAATTATTGCTGATTAATGATATGTAGCACAAGTGAGTGACACAACCGTGATACCATGAAAAGCCACAGCCTGTCACCAAAAAATATTATACTAATTCTTCGGAATGATAAGCTTTTGCAAGTTCGTGCAGGTCTTCATCCTTTATTTCTTTCTTTCTGTCGGCGACGACCAAAAACTGTCCATACAAAACATCTACATCATTGCGGTTAAAAGTATAACCTATTTTCTGAAAACGGTGTGCCAATGCACTTCTGCCGCTGCGTGCAGTAAGTACAATTTTGCTTCCATCAGCACCAACATCTTCGGGTTTTATAATTTCATAAGTGGAGTTATCTTTTAAGAAACCATCCTGGTGAATACCGCTTGAATGTGCAAAAGCATTGCTGCCAACAATGGCTTTATTAGGCTGAACAGGCATACGCATGGTATCGCTTACCAACCGGCTTACAGGATTAAGTTTCTCTGTTTTGATGTTGGTGTAAAAACCAAGATAAGCATGCTGCTTCATCACCATCACCACTTCTTCCAATGATGTGTTGCCTGCACGTTCACCAAGGCCATTTATTGTACATTCAATCTGGCCTGCACCTGCAATTACGCCTGCAATAGAATTGGCAGTTGCAAGGCCGAGATCATTGTGGCAATGGCAGGAAATTGTTGCTTTATCAATATTCGGAACATTGTTAACGAGATAAGCAATCTTTTCACCGTATTGATGTGGCAAACAATAACCTGTAGTGTCAGGAATATTTACAACAGTTGCGCCAGCCTTAATAACTGCTTCTATAACCCTTGCGAGGTAATCATTGTCTGTGCGGCCTGCATCTTCTGCATAAAATTCAACATCATCCACCCAGCTTTTTGCCCATTTTACAGCCTGGATAGCACGCTGTAAAATTTCTTCACGCGTAGCTTTAAATTTTGCTTTGATATGAGAATCGCTTGTTCCGATACCTGTATGTATACGCGGTCGCCTTGCGTACTTCAGCGCTTCGCCTGCAGCCTGGATATCTTTTTCAACGGCGCGACTTAAACCGCATACAGTAGCATTTTTAATAACTTTTGATATTTCCTGAACGGAAGAAAAATCACCCGGGCTTGAAATAGGAAAACCTGCCTCAATAATATCTGCACCAAGATCTTCAAGTGCAAGCGCCAGTTGTATTTTTTCTTTGCTATTTAATTTGCATCCCGGAACCTGCTCACCATCTCTTAAGGTAGTGTCGAAAATGTTAATCTTTTTTGTTTGCATAGCATTTCAATTAGATAAAAAAATGCAGACTGATTACATTTGAGGATTGATGCAGACTGCATAATTTATAAAATTAACAGGCGATAAATTTGCCGGAAAATCAAAATGATGGTGGTTTTACGGCTTATAAGCAAGGCTTAAATTTACTGAAACCCTTTACAGTACTGCATTTGAAGTAATTTTTTTTACGATGCCTAACAGGAATACAGACGAACTTTTTCAATTAATACAATCTCTTAACAAATCTGAAAAGCGGTTATTTAAACTTCATGTAAAACGTATATCAGGAAATGATGACCTTAAGGTGCTTGCCTTGTTTGATGCGTTAGACAGCATGACCGAATATGATGAAGAGAAATTGTTAAGAAAAAATGCTTCCATACAAAAACAGCAGCTTTCCAACATGAAGGCGCATTTGTATAAGTTGGTGCTTTCAAGCCTTACCCATTCTTCGCCCGATATAGAAACGCAGTTAAGTGAGCAGATCATGTATGGACGCCTGTTGTATAATAAAGGCCTTTACATGCAGGCATTGAAAATATTGGATAAGGTTAAATCCCTTGCCAAAACACATAACCAATCTACATACAGGCTGCAGGCTTTAATATTTGAAAAGAAGATAGAGGCCATGCACATAACACGCAGTATTGAGGGCAGGGCAGAAGAGCTATCGCATGAATCGCATGAAGTGAACAGGCGTGTATCGTTATTAAGCAACTTATCAGATTTTGCATTAAAATTATACAGCTGGTATATTCAGAATGGCCATGCAAGAGATGAAAAAGATGTGAAGGCGTTGCAGGCATTTTTCGATGCCAATCTGCCTGTTTGCAGTTTAAGTGATATGGATTTTTATGAACGCTTATATTATTACCAGGCTTATAGCTGGCATACATTCATATTGCAGGATCTTTTAGGTTATTACCGTGCTTCTCAAAAATGGGTTGACCTGTTTGAAGCGAATCCTGAAATGAAGAAGACAGAATCTATACAATATGTAAAAGGGTTACATAATTTATCGACCGCACATTTTGTTTTATCAAACTATAAAAAGTTTGATGAAGTGTTGCAGATGTTCCAGGATTTTGTTTGTTCTGAAGCCGGTCAAAAAGATGCCAACACGCATATACAAAGCTTTATTTATTTGCAGATAGCACAGTTGAACAGGCATTTTATGCAAGGCACTTTTTCTGAAGGGCTAAGCCTTGTTCCTGTTATTGAAGAAAAGATCGAAGAATACAAACTGCATATTGATACACATCGCAAGGGTTATAGAAGCAGTTATTAAGGCTGGCGCAA
>JABDFS010000132.1:0-908 GCA_013286425.1 Bacteroidota bacterium | reverse complement strand
ACACATCGCATTCTTATATTCTATTATAAAATTGCATGCCTGTATTTTGGCAGCGGCGATAATGAACGTGCAATAGATTACCTGAATCTTATTATCAACCGCAAACCTGACCTTAGAATTGACCTGCACTGTTATGCAAGGTTATTGCATTTAATTGCACATTTTGAATTGGGGAATTATGACCTTGTAGAATATCTTATTAAATCCGTGTACAGGTTTATGGCAAAGATGAAGAGCCTGAATATTGTAGAAGAAGAGATATTTGATTTTTTAAGAAGATCATTCTCTTCAAACCCGTCCAAAATTTTAGCAGAGTTCGGGCCTTTAAAAGAAAAGCTTGAATTGCTCATAGGAAATCCATTGGCAACACGTTCATTCATGTATCTTGATATAATCGGCTGGCTGGAAAGTAAGATTGAGCATGTACCCGTTCAACAAATCATCCGGAATAAATATTTACTTTCTAAAAAGAACAGGCAGCCTGCAGATGTGGCTTAGTAAAAAGAAGCTCTATTTCTTTATTTAAAATTTCATCAGTCTTAATTATATTGCCACAAACAGTATACTATGACTAAGACCATAATCTGCATACTCATCATCAAAATCAACTCCGTCAAGATGATAAAAATTAACAGTATACTATGACTAAGACATCGGCATATCTTTTCCTTGTTGCAATTTTCTTTTTTATCAATTCATGTAAGCAGGATGTAAGCGTTGCGAAAAGCAGCAGCATTGCTTCTTCATCACAATCTGATCTTGTTACAAAAAAGAACGGCCCTCTTGGTGCAGTATATGTTGAAGTAAACAGCAACAATTTTATAAATGCAGGTTGCTATACTTTATTAAACGGCGGCCAGCAATTGTTTGATATTGCAATGATATTCGCTGCGAATATTAATTACGAT
>JABDFS010000131.1 GCA_013286425.1 Bacteroidota bacterium | reverse complement strand
CGCCTGCAGAAATATTTATTTTATTAAACAGGTTGCTTCCTGCACGGATACTTATAGGACTGATAGGCGTTGCTTTACCTGCACTGTCGGGAATAAGGTTGATACCGCTGCTTATGCTGAGGTTATCCAGCAATTTTATTTTTTTTGTACTGTCTGTGGCAGTGGAATCTCTATTACGCACCTTCATTTCAAGTAAGTTGTTGATGCCAAACGTAACGCCGCCAAAACGTTCTTCACTAAACGCTCCACCCAACACACCCTGTAATTGAGAAACCCTGCGAATATTTTTGTTTGAATCTACCTGCACATCCTGGTAATACTGGCTTACAAAATTTGGTTTATAGGTAAGCCCTACGAACGGATCAATTTCATGCCGTAATTGTGAGTGCTTAAATTTATATGTCCCGAAAATGCGCGTATTCATGCTCAGCCCAAAACTCATTTCCCTTGCTGCATAAAATCCCTTTTGTATAGAAGTATCTACCTTGTTTGCACTGTCGCTCCAACCGTATGTCAGTTTCTGATCATACCATCTTTCTTCGTAGCTGATTGAAGGCGCAAAGATCAACGGGCCAACCGGCGGCAATGTCATTGTTATTGGTATGCGGTGATCAACTCCCCATTGCACAGTATCAAGCAACCTTTGAAAAGTAATTGCTGAATCATAAAACGACATCACATTAAGAAGGTTTCCTGTATAACCAATACCTAATTTCTGATACCATTTAGGCTGGCCAACAAAATCTTTTTTCTGAAAAGGATAAAGTGTAGGTGTAGAAAAAGAAACTGTTGGCAGGCTCATATTAATAAGCCTTGTAACACTATTCTGGCTTTCTGTTAAAGACATATTCAGGTTATTGCCTTCGCCCCAGGTTTTATTATAACTAACAGAAGAAGCAAGGCTATTGTTATAATTTAAAAATGCATTATTAGGCACATTATTATTGTATTGCGTGCTGCCTGCATCTACACTTGCAGTAAATGATGTACCTGGCCTCGCTTTGCTGTCAGAAGAATGGTTCCATCGTATATTATAAGTATTACTTACGCTGAACTCTTCTTTGGAAAGTAATTCCACATCTGTGTTAAGCGCTTTTGTATGCTGAACACTTAACGCAAATGAACCTCGGTATTTATATCGTTTATAATAATTGGTAGTTCCCTGCGCCCGCCAACCTCCATAAGAGTAAAGGTCAGTTTCGATACGCGTATCCCAGTTATCATTTATTACTTTATAAAAGCCCAAACCTTCCAGTCCCAATCCAAAAACATCGTTTGATGTAAAACGTGGTGGAAGTAAGCCAGAATGCCTGCCGGTACTAAGCGGATAAATTCCAAAAGGTATTACAATAGGCATGGGCACTCCTTCAAATTCAGGTACAGCGGGCCCGGATACAGCCAATTTATTATTAATGATCTTGAGCTTTTTAGCTCGTATATCAAAATGGGGCGTATCAAGATTACAGGTTGTAAATCTCCCCCTGTATGCAAACTCAACATTCCTGTCAACCTTCTTTACAGTTTGTGCATTTACAAAAAGTTCCCCCTCTTTATAGTAAGTGTTCTTTGTAAGCCCTTTCTGCGTTTTCATATTAAAGTACACTGTATCCATTACAGAACTTTGCTCACCTTGTGTAAACGTAGGAAGATTCAAAGCGCCTTTTGAAGTATCAGTTCCTCCATATGCCTTAACAACATCTGTTGCCTGGTCGTACTGAATTGTATTGGCATTCAGCTTATAATCTTTATAAGTTGTATTGGCATTACCATAAAGAATAAATTGTTTTGTAGGTATAATAAGCACACCGCTGTCTTCCGCAGTATAAGTTACAGGCGCATCAAGAGAATCTTTTGAAAATAATGTTGTATCTAAAACAATATGCTTTAAAGAATCTCCGGAAGAATCTTCAGTAACAGTAATATTGCCTGAAGGATTTAATGAATCTATAATTTTTTTAGGAGGAAGCGTATCAATATTTTTTAACGGAAGGGTATCTGCATTTTTGTGCGGCGTAGTATCAGCAATTACTGTTAATAAATTTGGAAATTTAGTTTTGCACTTATTGTTAGCAAGTAAAGGATACGTTATAAAAACTAATACGCCAAAAAAAACTCCCGCGACTTTTATATTTGCGTACTCTTTAAAATAGTTGTGCATACGAGCGGAACAAAAATATAGTTTAATACCATAAAAGATTTGTAAAGAAACCTTTTTAACGAACTTCATCATGCAAAGAAAAATTGCAACCACATTTTCCCTTTTAATTATTGTTTGTTTTTGTACATCTTTTCGCGTTGATATTTTACATACGACAAGCCCTAAGCAAAATACGTTGCGTACTATAGTAATTGATGCAGGCCACGGAGGTAAAGATTTTGGAGCCAAAGGTGCTTATTCTTACGAGAAAAATGTAACACTTGCCATTGCTTTAAAATTACAGGCAACATTGCAACAGGCGCTGCCCGATGTAAAAATTGTAATGACACGCACGACTGATGTGTTTGATGATCCGCGTGTAAAAGCAAATAAGGCGAATGCAGCAAAAGGTGATCTGTTTTTATGTATTCACTGCAATGCAGCACCTGCAATAAAACACAGCGAACAGATTGGATATACAACACAAACATATTATACCGGCAAAGGCAAGAAAAAAAAGAAACATACAAAACAGGTTCCTAAATACCGTTACTGGACAACACCGAATCCCGCAGCAGGAACAGAAACATATATCTGGGGAGCGCAAAAGAATGACAATAAAGAAGCGGCTATGCAGGAGAATTCATCATTATACTTAGACAGCTCATTAACCCAGGCACCAGAATTTGATAAAAAATCTCCTGAAAACAATGTTTTAATTTCTCTAATGACCCAACAATATTTTCAGCGCAGTGCAAACCTTGCATTGGATGTTGAAAATGAATTTGAGAAAATCGGCCGTGCAAGCCGTGGTGCAAAGCAACGGCAGGTTGGTATATGGGTATTGCAAGCCACCTCAATGCCAAGCATTTTGGTTGAAACCGGTTATATCACCAATCCGCAGGAAGAAGATTATATAAACAGTGTGGATGGGCAGCAACAAATCTGCGATGCCATTACAAATGCAGTTCAACATTATAAAACAGCTTTGGAAACAAACACCTTCCAAACCATTTCTGATTCTGAATAAATCAAACAGTTGTTTTAATTGTGTAATAACATATATCTTTTAGATTTGCCGATATTATTTTCTTTGGCATGGTTTATATTTTATTATTCAGCAGTGTAAAAGACATAATATTCCCTACACTTAAGATAACTTTTAACGCATGAAAATTTCTAATGAGACTAAAATAGGCGCACTCACAACAGTAGCAGTTGTTTTTCTTATTCTCGGATTTAATTTTTTAAAAGGCAAAAGTGTTTTAAAAACCGGATTCTTTTTATACGCTAACTATACTGATCTCAAAAAACTTTCTGCATCAAATGCAGTATTTGCCAATGGCTTCCAAATTGGAACAGTGTATGGCACTACATCAGACGCTTCATTAAAAGTGATTACTGTTGAAATAAAATTGAATGGTGATTATCAAATACCTTCCAATTCAATAGCGTCGATTGAAACAAGTCCGCTCGGCTCTCCTGATATGAACATACAATTAGGCAGCAGCACAACTTACATGCAAACCGGAGATACATTGCGCACCATTGAAAACGGCGGAATGCTTGGCGCTATTTCACAAAAGCTCGGACCACTTTCAGATCAACTTACTGCAGCACTTGTAACACTGGATACTTTAATGAGAAATTTTAACAGCCTGCTTGATACAAATACAAAAGGTAATCTTCGTAGTGTTATATCAAACCTCAGCACGGCTTCTGCGCATATAACAACATCAACTATTTCTATGGAGAAATTGCTGGATGTACAAAGCGGTGCACTGGCACAATCTCTTTCTAACGTAAGCCAATTTACCGGCAACCTTGCAAAGAATAATAACAAAATAGACAGCACTTTAACTTATCTCCAAACTACTACAAGAAATCTTTCGCAGGCAGATATAACCGGGTTAATAAATGGATTTAAGCAAAGCGCCGATTCATTGTCGCAGATAATTAACCATATAAACTCAACACAAGGCTCGTTGGGCGCACTTATAAATGACAAAGCATTATACAATAATCTTAACAACATAACCCGTAGCCTTAATGTTTTACTTGATGATCTTCGCGTTCATCCGAAACGGTATGTAAACATTTCTGTATTCGGCAAAAAAGACAAAGGAGATTATTTAACAGCACCGCTTCCGGTAACGGATTCCACTCAAAAGCCATGAAACATTTTAAGGCGATAGTTTGTTTTTTGTGTGCAGTTTTCTTTCTAAATCATTCATCGCTTTATGCACAGCAACCTGGCGATACTTCGGCGGCTAAGAAAAAAATAATCATCTTAAATGCTGCCCGCCTTAATTATCAAAAAAAAGATTCCACAGAATTTCAGTCAGCAGCCGGCAATGTTATCATTCAACAGGAAACAACTTTATTTTATAGTGATAGTGTTGTGTTGAATAAAACACAAAACGTGCTGGAAGCTTTTGGCCATGTTCATATAAATGATAACGACAGCATCAACACTTATTCTGATTACCTGCGTTATTTGGGCAATGATAAAAAAGCTTACCTGAAAGGCAATGTAAAGCTCACTGATGGTAAAGGCACATTAACCACACCTGATCTTAATTATGATCTGCACACACACATCGGCATCTATACTTTAACAGGAAAAGTTGTAAGCGATAAAACAACGCTTACAAGCACTGAAGGTTATTATTACGGTGAAACAAAAGATGTTTATTTTAAGAAGAATGTTGTACTTATTAATCCTGATTACAGGGTAACAACAGACACGCTTCTTTTTAATACTTATACCAACGTTGCCACTTTTATTGTACCTACTGTTATTACAAGCGGAGATAAAAGAAAAATTTATACAAGCGATGGCTATTATGATCTTGCCAACAAAAAGGCTTACT
Source organism: Bacteroidota bacterium (assembly GCA_013286425.1). Taxonomy (GTDB): domain Bacteria; phylum Bacteroidota; class Bacteroidia; order Chitinophagales; family Chitinophagaceae; genus Parafilimonas. The sequence continues at coordinate 179 of JABDFS010000131.1, read as the reverse complement.
TTGGCAAACGCCCGCACATTGTAGATAGCTCTACTATACTCGATGCAGATGTTGTGGCATCAAATGATACAACAAAAGAAAGCGAAGCCAGCGGCAATGTTGTATATAAAGACACTGCTCAAGGCGTAACTATTTTTTCAAACAATCTTAAAAGCAACGGTAATCAATCTTCGTTTTTA
>JABDFS010000130.1 GCA_013286425.1 Bacteroidota bacterium | reverse complement strand
TTGCCTGGAGGGATTTTTGTATACACCGCTTCCCGTTTATTGCCTGTATAAATCCAGTCTTTATCATAGCCATCCAGTTTGTAGCGGTATTGAATATCATTTGTCTGGTTGAATTCCAAGCCGGCATAATCAATACTTATGGTGTTTTGCTCATACGGTAATTCCAGTTTACTTAATGCAGTTAATGTTGTATTGCTTGAATTGAACACGGTGTCTTTATTGTTGACTTTTATACCGGTGAAACCAACTGCGGGTTCAAACTTATCTTCCTTCATTAATAAAGGATTGAAGATGGTCCAGCCGGCAGTGCCACCAAATATTAATCTTCCATCGGGTAATGCAAGGTTATGAAAGCGGTTGAACTCATCGCCGGGCAAACCATTTTGTGTACGAAAAACGCGTATATGATGCGTAACCGGATCAAACTGGCAAATGCCTTTATTGGTACTGAACCATAACTTGCCCGCATTATCGGTAAGCAATGCATACACAGTATTATCAGGCAATCCTTCTTTCAAAGAAAATACTTCACACGTGTTTGTTTTTTTATCAAGGCATATCAATCCCTGGTAACTGCCTATCCAAAGTAAACCCGGACGGGTAGGATCTGGTTCAAGCGCTAATAATTGATTTGTTGGTAATCCTTTGCTTTTAATATTATCGCGCAGTTGCGTAATTTGTTTTGATTGAATACCCAATCGTAACAATCCATCGGAAGCAGTGGTTATCCAGATAGCTTTATCATCAGCATAAATATCCTGTGGCAACAAAGCCGGACCAAATTGTTTTCGTATCAATGAAGGATCTATAAAAGGTTTCCATGTTTTTGAGGCTGCATCATACGCTAAAACAGCGCCGGTATATTCAACTACAAGGGGCGATCCATCCTGCAAAAATGTTATGCCTTTAATAGCAATACCAAACTGGTTGGAGGCTAAAACAGGAACATCAGGAAGCTTCACCAGTTGTTCCAGGCCGGCGTCATAATAATATATCGACTGTTTAAGACCGATGTATAATTTTTTATCGGCACTATATGCCGATCTTAAATGATAACCCGGCGCAGAAAACAAAATATCTTTTGGTGTCAGGTTAAACAATTGCAGCGCATCTTTATTAAATACCTGCTGCAGCATATCTGTAATAAAATCTTTTTTGTATTTGAATGATTCAAACAGCGGCGTTTCCAAATCTATCTGCTCAATGCCTTCCGCATTTGCACCCAGCCATATTAACCCGGAACGATCAACAAGGAATGACTTAACACCACCAGAATCCGGAAATGATGCCCGTGCAACTTTTGTTATACCTGAATTATCTTCATAACGATACACCTTTCCAAAATTTTCAAAGTAATCAATGCCTTTGCTTGAGCATATCCATCTTGCACCGAGGTAAGAAATTTCAGGCACAGCCACTTCGCGAAAAATATGCGTTGATGGATTGAAAAAATACATGTTGCGCCGATCGCCCCACATCAGTTCTCCGTTGGTTCTTATATGCAGGTCTATTGCAATGGCATCCGAACCTTCAAACGCTCCGTAATCCTGTGTGTATGGAATTGCATAGTTGGTGAACCGGTTTGTTTTTTTATTGAACAGGCTTATTGAAGTATTCGTTACAAGCCATAATCCCTGGTTCTTAATGTTCACTATTCCTCTTACTGTATCTGATGGAAGTGAAGAGTTTTCTTTTGAAAGCAAGACTGTTTTTTTGGTGGAAGGATCGAAATAATTAATTCCCTTTCCTTGTGTTATACCCCAGAAAATTCCGGCATCATCCACCAGCCATCCGCGGCGCACAAACTGAATAGTATTTGGCGTAGAAATATTACCTTTTAATAGGTGATGCACTTTTTCTGTTACCGGATCGAACATATCAATCTCACCGGTTTCATATTCTATCCATAATGTATTATCTGTATTTTTTCTTATCCATATAATCAGGTTGGAAGCGATGGTGGCGGTATCATTTGGCTCGTGCTGAAATATTTTAAAGTTGATGCCATCAAATCTTGACAGTCCATTTCTTGTACCAATCCAGATGAATGAAGAATCATCCTGCACAATACCGGAAACAAAAGATTGAGGCAAGCCGTCGTTGGTAGAAATACTGTGTACTGATTGTGCGGAAGCTATTCCGGCATTCAGGGAAATTAATAAGATAATAAAGCGCTGAAGCTTTTTTTTCAACCTGACTAAAACCGTTGCTATGTACATACCTTCCTGGTAGAATTTGGTCAGGCAATAAAATTACTCTTTATAAATTATCAGCAAATATCAGGGCGCTTACATTTAATGCCTTCAGGATTTTTAATTAATAGGTACGATAAATTTGATTGATAAATTCCGGCCCATATTAAACACACCTACTCTGCCGGTTGTATAATTTACAGGCAGATATTTAAAGCGGCTCATATAATCCATGTAGGTTTTATCTAAAAGATTATTGCAGATAACATATACCTGGAAAATGGTTTTCTTTTTTGATACAACATCACCGCCAAAACCTGCATTCAATAAAGTATAACCTTTTGTTGCTGACCTGCTGGCTGCATATTCTATAGGTGTAAGTTCTGTACTTAATCCACTGTATAATGCATCCTGGAAATACACATTATTTTGTGTGAAGCAGGAGAGCAATCCAACTTTTACATAAGCATGTTGTATGGCTTTACCAACATCATTTATATTGAATTTTAAGTCTGCTGTAATTCTTGCAGGCGGAACAAACGGAAGATATTTTACTGAGTCAGGTACATTCTTTAAACCACCATAAACTAAACTTAGTGAAGTGTTTAGCTCTATCCAATTCATTTTTGAAGGATGCAGGTTTAATGTAACCTCGCCTCCATACAATTGTGCGTCACCATTCGTGTACTTGTAAACAGGCGCAGCACCTAAACCCACAGCATTTAATGAATTGTTTATTGAATCACCGCCAAAAACGCTTTGCAATCCTTCTGCATAAATAAATTCATTAATACTGTTATTGAATGCATCTATTTCAAAGCTTACATCTTTTGAATTAACACCAAACGCAAAGTCTTCTTCAAGGCTTGTTTCAGGTTTAATATTATTGTCCCCTATTTCATATACAACAGTGCCGTCATGCACACCATTGGCTGCACATTCTGCAACATTTGGTGCGCGCCAGCCACGCGCAACATTCAGCTTTGCATAAACAGTATTTGTGAAATTATACGTGCCACCAATACTGAAAGAATAGCCATTAAATTTTGTAGTAAAGCCTGTAAACTCATGAAAAGAATTTGGGTCGTTTTCTTTTACAGGCGCCTGTGTTGTTGAATCAACCCAATGATCAGCACCGGTGAAATTTCTTGTATCAAAACGAAGTCCGCCGCTTAAGTTTAATGCACCAATCTTTTTATTCGCGATTACAAATGCACCGAGCTGGAAAAAATGATAATCAGGAATCAACAATAATGTACCTAAGCTTTTAGACGATTGATACACGCCATTTAATCCTGCAGAAAAATCAAATCCATTTTTTTGTGCTGAGATATAACGCACATCATATGTTGCTCCGTTGGATGAATAATATATATCTGCTATATCGGGAATGGTTGGATCGTTATGTTCCTGCCTCTGATTTTTTTGAAATGAAAAAACACCTTTGATCTTTGCATTTCCTATTGCAATACTATTATCCCAAACGATTTTAGTGTGTTGAATTTTTTGATAGATGACCAACGGCGTATAAGACTTTAGTTGTTGATCTGTGGGTATTTCATACGTAGGTTCACCATCATTTAAATCAGGATAGGAAACAACCTGTTGAAGCTTGCCTGTTGTTGAATCACGTGTACCATCAACAATTCCGGGACGCAAATAAAAATAACTTGCATGCAACTGGCTGTATCCCCAACTGCGGTGAATGCCCACAGTTCCATCAGCATTAAAATTGCTGAACTGCGAATTCAATACATAACCATCAAATTTATTCTGATAAGCATGCGCCATTGTGTTATCAATTCTTGCACTCCATGAAACACCTTTATTTGTTCCGGCAAAATGCAACATGTTATCTATCATTCCATTGTTGGTTTGATAACCTAATAATACTTCACCCTTAGTTTCTCCTTCAGCAAGCGGCTCTTCCGGAACAAGATTTACCACGCCGGCAATTGCATCAGAACCGTACGACAATGATGCCGGGCCTTTCAATATTTCATACCTGTTCACAGCATTAGGATCTGCTTCAATACCAAACTCATCAAACCATGCCTGGTCAACCAACTGAACGCCATCATCAACAGTTAATACGCGGTTATAACCAAGTCCTCGTATCGATGGTTTTGAAATACTTTGTCCACTTGTAATTGCTGAAACACCAGGCACTTTCGCAATAGCATCAATAACGTTGGTAGAAGAATTTTGAAGTATATCTTTCTGATCATATGTTTCAACAGAATATGGATTCCGTTGTTTGTCGGTTGCAACTATAACACCGGTAACATTCACTTCCTGTAATTGTTTAACAGAAAAATCAAGTATAAAATCTTTCTTCGTTAAACCATTTACAGCAACTGTTTCCAGTTTTGTTTGATAGCCGGTTATATTAATCTCAATAAGGTAAGTTCCGGCAGGAATATTTTTGAAAGAATAATTTCCTTCACCATCAGAAATCCTGCTCATTTTAATATCAGGAATGCGGATAAGCACATTATTTAAACCTTCTTTAGTATGTGCATCCCGTACAATTCCTGAAAGTTCATTTTGAGCGTTTGCTATACAAGTAATAAATATTAACTGAAGAACAATTGTAAAGTTTCTCATTACGAATAAAGGTTAGATAGCTTTGGAAATAAATGCCATTCAAATTTAGGTTTTAAAAATAATCAAACACAATGCTACCTTTAATAACTATTCTGCTGCAATAACTATTTTCATTTTTAAATTGGCTGATATGAAAACAACTACCTGCCTGATAAGTAAGTCAGTGTCATTTTTATTTTTTTCCTGCATAATCATTCTTTTTGCAACTATTATGTTTTCATGCAATAGGAAAGAAGGTGAGGAAGATGAAACAGAGAGAGATCCTGATGTAGATTATTTCGCAATCCGCAACATGCATTACGGAGCTGTGCCGCAGGAAGTAAAAGATGCAATTGAAAGAAGGTTTGAATATGATGAACAGCAACAAGAAACATTTTTAAAAACAGCTGCAATCCCGGCATGGCAATTAATCGGGCCGGCAAATATTGGCGGAAGAATAACCGATATTGAAATGCCGCGCAATAATGAAAATATGATCTATGCAGGTTGTGCCAGTGGCGGCATTTTCACAAGCACAGATTTCGGTACAACATGGACGCCCATTTTTGATAAGCAACCTTATATTGCAATTGGTGATATAGAAATTGATCCGAATAAAGACAGCACTATTTATGCGGGAACAGGCGAGCCTAATACCGGCGGC
>JABDFS010000129.1 GCA_013286425.1 Bacteroidota bacterium | reverse complement strand
TGGGTTCATGGCGCTCTATTCCAATACTACGGGCAATAGTAACACGGCAAATGGATACGAGTCACTTTGGGGTAACACTACGGGTAGTTATAACACAGCAAGTGGAATGCTGGCGCTTTTCCTAAACAACGGCTGGTACAATACAGCTAACGGATACGAGTCACTCACCTCCAACACAACCGGCAGTGACAATACAGCGAATGGTTACCAGTCACTTTGGACCAACACTACAGGTTTTTATAATGTTGCAAGCGGCAATTATTCGCTTCATTCAAATACTACAGGCTATTCCAATGTAACAACCGGTTACCAGTCGTTGCCTAATAACACAACAGGAAATGACAATACTGCAACAGGCGTAAGTTCACTTTTAAATAACAGTACCGGCGCTTATAATACAGCAATTGGTTCAAATGCGCTTTCCGGCAATACCAGCGGCAATAACAACACAGCGCTTGGTTATGCTGCAAATGTTTCTTCCGGAGGTTTAACCAATGCAATGGCATTAGGCTTTGCTACGGTTGTAGACGGCAGCAACAAAGTGTATATAGGTAATACAGGTATTACAACAATTGGCGGTAAGGTAAGCTGGAGCACGCTGAGTGATGGCCGTTACAAGAAAAATATAAAGGAAGATGTAAAAGGCCTTGCTTTTATTAATGCACTTAGGCCCGTAACCTATACACTGGATGTACAGGCGCTTGATGATTATTATTATAAAGGAAGAAAAGACAGCACTTTTTTACAAATGAAAGCTGTTTTAAAAGATGCGGAAGATGCCGCTGCCAAAGTTATCCATACAGGCTTTATTGCACAGGAAGTAGAAGCAGCCGCCAAAAAACTCAACTACGATTTCAGCGGAGTAGATAAACCGCAAACAAAGGATGGCACTTATGCTTTACGCTACAGCGAATTTGTAGTGCCACTGGTAAAAGCCGTGCAGGAATTAAGTAAAAGCAATGATTCAAAAGGCGAAAAAATTGACAGTCTTCAAAACCGGTTAAGTAATGTTGAAGATGAATTACAACAACTAAAATCGCTCGTATTGCAAATACAGCAATGCACTCCCTGTACTTCTTCAGCGTCTTCTTCAACAACAAGTGTAAGCAAGCAGTATATAACGCTTACAGATGCCGCCATGCTGGAACAGAATGTGCCTAACCCTTTCACCAATGTAACCACTATTGGCTATACGCTGCCACAAAAATTTACGTCTGCAAAAATTATCATTACAGATAAAAACGGCAGGCAGTTAAAACAACTTAACCTGTCCAATGCAGGTAAAGGAATGGTTAGCGTTGATGCATCCCTGATGGCTTCCGGCGCTTATAATTATTCTTTATATGTGGATGGAAGATTGATTGACACCAAACAAATGATTTTGGCTAAATAAAATAATTCTCAAAATCATCCCGTACAATAACGATGTACGGGATGATTTTGGAATGGATCGCCTTAATAATTTTTAATAGCCGTGTTCAAAAGAGCCTCATTTATAAAACACATTATTTAAAAATTAAAACAACCGTTATGAAACAATGTTTACTGGTAGTGATGGCAGCAGCTATTTTTCAATATACATCGGGCCAAAGCTGGAACACTACCGGCAACAGTGGCTTAATCACCTCTAACTTCCTGGGTACAACAGATGCGAAGGATGTGATTTTTAAAGCAATAATGCAGAGCGGGGAAGATTAGTCTCCACCGGTTTCTGGCGTTTTGGAAACTCAACACTATCTTCAATGTGCCGTACACAACAGCCATTGACAGGGCCACAGGAACGTTGAGCATTACCGTTCAGCCCCTTTGTTCCTGCTACAACTATTTGTGCTCCACGGGCGCTACACATTTTAAATTGTTATCGGCGGTGCAGCCATTGATTTTGATGGTGAAAAATTTGTATCGGCCAATACCTCATCCATTGTGTTTCCGTTGAACCAGGCGCTTACTGCAGCTATAATGCTGACCAATAACGTTACAGCAGGCAGCAACCTGCCTTTGTTTCTATACCGGGCATACAGTTTTTCCAGGAAATAAACGGAAATCAGTATCCATTGAACGATACCAGTTTCAATGCACTTTCAATCGTTGCTATAGGCAAGCCTTAATAGTGTTGCATACAATAACCCTGCATTTAATGTATTAAAAGCCACTTTCGGGTGGCTTTAATATTTTTACCTCATATCTTAGTCAATGTTTTCAATGCAGTATTCAATATTTCGTGTGGCTCTTATGTAACTAAATTTTTTTGCTCATGGCCGCATGGCCTCGCTCATGCAACGGCGCTGCCTGCGCTTCTTTGTTCCGATTAACCGCCGAAGGCGGAATCGGAACAATCCCACCTTCGGTGTGACCGAACCGCAGGAGGCGCCTAACGCATGAGCTGGTGTAACATGTGCAACACGCCGACTATTACTTTATACGGTTTGGAGGTGTTGCTGCTATATACTTGAGATAAGATAATAAAGGTTTATTATTATAATTATCAGTAAAAGGGTTTAGACAAAGATTTGAGAACAATTCATAAGATTTTCACACCTAAGCCAAAAGATTTAGCGCCTGTTTCCGCCACCATCTTTCTTAGGCATTAATGCTTTTGGTTTTTGAGCAGTGTCAGCAGGCGTTTTATTCGGTGAAGGATTTTTGTTTGGAGGATTTTTGCCGTTATTGTTTACAGGCGGATTGGCAGGCTCACCGGTTGGAGTAGCATTATCATATTGATCCTGCGGCGTATTGCTTTCCGGCGCTATATTCTGAGGATTGGTATTATCATACCCCTGCTCATAATCTGACGACTGCCCGTTACCAACATCATTACCCTGTGCACCAAGATCTAATTGCGAATTATTTAAATAATCATAATTAGGTTCTTCAAGCGTAGAATCAGGCCTTGCAAAACCTGCTGTATCAGAATAAGGCAAGGTTTTATCATTCTCTACCTGGTTATAAAAATAAGCCCATACGGGCAATGCCGCAGAAGCGCCCTGGCCGTTGGTAGTGCTGTTAAAACGTATAAAACGGTCATCGCAGCCAGACCATGTGCCGCACAATAATTGCGGTGTGTAACCAATAAACCAGGCATCACTGTTATCGTTGGTTGTACCGGTTTTTCCGGCAACGGGGCCATGTACTCCATAGCTCCATATTCTTCTCCCGGTTCCTGACCTTACCACACCCTGCATCATATTAATAACATAATAAGCCGTAACATCACTTATTACTTCTTTGCGTTGCGACGTTCGTGTGTCAAGTACGTTGCCATTTTTATCTTCAATGCGTGTAATGTACATGGGCTTTACATTAAAGCCTCTTCCGGGAAACATACTGTATGCCTGCAGCATTTCATACAATGAAATTTCGCATGACCCTAAAGCAATGGAAGGATAAGGATCTATTTTGGATGTTTGCACATTGCACAGCTTTAAGAAGTCAAGAAAGCGTTGCGCTCCCTGGTTCTGATTGTCATTACCGTTACCGCTGAGTTGCTTCATTATATATGCAGTAGCACAGTTGCGGCTCCACATCAATGCTTCGCTCATGGGCATGGTTCTGCCGGTGCATGATGTAGTTGTTGCAGGCACAAAACCATATTGGCCAAAAGCCTGCTGCTGATCAACCACCATTGTATTGGGTGTGAATCCTGCATCTTCAATAGCAAGGCTATATAACAAAGGTTTTATTGTTGAACCAACCTGCCTGCGTGTATTTATATTAACATGATCATACTTGAATGTTTTAAAATCAACGCCGCCAACCCAGGCCTTTATGTAACCGCTTAAAGGATCCATTGCCATGAAACCGCATTCCAGTATCTGCCTTGAATATTTGATGGAATCATACGGGGTCATCACTGTATCTTTTTCGCGGTTATCATTATTCCACGCGAAAACCTTCATACTTATTGGAACGAAAAATGTTTTTTTGATGTCATCATCAGACATGCCTGCATTTTTCAGATTTTTCCAACGGTCACTTACTTTCATTGCTGCATCCAATACATTTTCATGCCCATTCCAAACAGAACCTGATTTAATATCTTTTTGCGAGGCAAGAATTTTTTGCATGTAGGCCATGTGTTTGGCAACCGCTTCTTCAGCATACAACTGCATTTTGGGATTGATGGTTGTATATATTTTCAATCCATCCAAATAGAGATTATAATTTTCACCATTGGGCTTGGTATGCGTTTTACACCATTGTTTCATTTCTTCACCTAACACCATGCGGAAATAAGGCGCAAGTCCTGTGTTTTCATTTAGCTTTTTATAGTTCAGTACAATAGGTTTTGCAATTAACCCGTTTGCTTCGCTTTGGGTGAGATAATTACTGTTCACCATTTTATTAATGATGAAATCCCTTCTTTCCTTTGAGCGCGCCGGATACAGGCGCGGGTTGTATGCATAAGGTGCATTTACCATCCCGATTAATGTGGCAGCTTCTTCAACAGTTAACCTGTCCGGTTCTTTTTGAAAGAAAGTTTTTGATGCATTGCGAATGCCAAAAACATTATCACTGAAAGGAACTGTATTCAGGTACAGCGTTAGAATTTCTTCTTTTGTAAAATTGCGCTCAAGCTTTATAGCGATGATGCCTTCTTTTATTTTTTGAGGCATGCGGACGAAAATATTGGTGCTGTAATCTGTAAAAAGATTCTTCGCAGTTTGCATGGTGATTGTACTTCCGCCACCCTGGCTGCCCAGGAAAAAAACAGCTCTCGCAGAAGAGCGCGGATCAATTCCATTGTGATCATAAAAACGTTCGTCTTCAGTTGATACCAAAGCTTCAATAACATACTTGCTTATGTCTGCATATTTTACATTTACCCTGTCCTGCAAATAATATTTGCCCATTAAAGTACCATCATCTGCATAAACCTGGCTGGCAAGCGATGCAGATGGATTCTGCAATTCTTCAATGGAAGGCATTTTTCCAAGTAAACCAAAATCAGCAGCAACAACTACCAATATGCCTAAAACCAGTGCTACAAAAAAAGTTCTCCATAAAATCTTTACAGATCTTTTTACGCCTGATTTCGGGTTTTTATTTTTCACTGAAGTTTTACTTGCCATAATCAATTAAAATTTTCCGGGCAGAACTTTTTCCATCAAACCTTTATAACTATCTATATCTTTTGTATCAGTCAGGATATCAAGATTTGACTGGCTGATAATTGTAAAGCTGTATTTTTCCGGCTTAAGCCATGGAATGATCATTGAACCTGCTTTTGGTTTTACTTTATCAACATATATCAATGCCGATGCCGCATCTGCGAAAGGCCCTAACAAAACAACGCTCATTGAATCACTCACCTTTGAAGAAGCAACGTTTATTTTCTGATTATAAAAATTTGCCTGGTTAAAACGATTAAATGCGTTACGTGTTTCGTTTGCATAAACAGGATCAACATTCGTTAAAATGATGCCCACAAAATGCTGGTCTGATGCGTTGAAAACATACATACGCACATTGCCCTTAATTGCTTTCATTGAATCTACCTGTGTGTTTGCTACTGCGGTTACAGGTTTGTTTACAACCGAATCTTTTTTTATTTCTTTTTTCTGAATGATATTTTCAACAGGATTAAGATTCACGATAGGTGCCGGTTCATCTTCAGCTAAACGTGTAATCTGCAAATTTGTAAGATAAGTTTCAATTTCTGTTCGGCGCTTTAATACATCGATCATTGTTTCTGCTCTTGTTGCCAACGGAGAACCGGCAAACTGGCTGATCAATGAATTGAGTGTTTCAATGGCTACACTGTCTTCACGTTTGGAGACATAGTATATAGATTCGATGTAAAGCAACTGTGGCGTCCAGTAAGAATTACCATATAGGCTATCTGCCGCTGCTTTGGCAACTTTAGCTTCTTCAAATTTGCCTGAAATAAACAGGTCATATATTTTTTCATATGCTTTTGTTTCAGCATC
>JABDFS010000128.1 GCA_013286425.1 Bacteroidota bacterium | reverse complement strand
TTTATTCTGCACGATTTCTAATGAAGCAGTTCAATAATCCTGTTGCGCAGGGAGATTTTGCAGGCTTTGCTCCGATTTCTTTTTCGGAAATAAATACAAGCCAGCTAATATATGCTGGCGATGCATTAAATGCTTCCGCAGCTTACTATAAAAACAATAAACTCTTTATCAATAAGAAAGCAAGCCGCAATAATTTTTTCACGTATGCTCCTTTGTATGCAGTGCTTGGTATTTTTTCTCATGCAAGTGCTGACACTACTGATATCGAACCTGTGCTTTTTATGCAGGATTCTTTGATCTATTTATCAGAATTACAGCAGCTAAACAACCCGGCAACCAAACTTGTTTTATTAAGCGCTTGTGAAACCAATGTGGGCAAGGCAGCAACAGGAGAAGGCATTTATAGTTTGGCAAGAGGGTTTACAACGGCCGGCATTCCTTCTGTAGCAGCAACATTATGGAAAGCGGATGAAGATGCTATTTATACGATCTCAGAAAAATTCAATCAATATTTGTCAGAAGGAATGAATAAAGATGAGGCGCTGCGAAAAGCTAAGATGTATTTTATAAAGAATAACAGTAACGATAAATTATTGCCTTATTATTGGTCAAACATGATATTAATTGGAAATGCTGATTCAATAAAACTACAAGCCACGCAAAATCATTCATGGAGTATTTGGTTGATAGGATTGATTATAATATTTGCTACCGGAGCAATTATTTTGATCAATAAAAAAACTAAATCTAATTGATAGTAAGCTTTGCAAAACCAAATCGATTATTTACTTCATATTGAATGATAAGCGTATTATCGTCAACTTTTGTACTGTTGCCAAGAAAATATATGCTATTCAATTTCATTGTTATGATAGGCTTAATGGAGTAGCTTCCATCACTTTTCAAAATGAGATCGCTCAGCAATTGTCTTTTGCCGGCGTTTTTTACGTAAATGATATGAACCGAGTTTTTTTCCTGCAAATATGTATAATTGGTTATATCGGAACTGGAACCATCAAGTGACTTATCAAAACAATGAACCCAGCTTAATGTATTTGCAGTATCAACATTGTAAACAGTAAGTTTAAAATCAGACGCTTCTGATTTTTGAGTGTAATTATTTAAGCTGCCCGCAGATGGAACATTAGAATAGCTACTTTGACCTCGAGCCGGAGAATAATAGACACCAGTTCCAACACCGATTTGCTGTAATCCATTTGTTGATTGAATCCTTCCGCTATAAAAAGATGCGCTGCCTGCAATGCTGCCGGGTATATTGTTCGAACCGGAAGTATTAAATGCAGATAAAGGAATAGCACCCGGTACATATGAAGCAAAAACGTTTTTAGTGTTGTTGTTTAATTGAATAATGTTTATGCTGGCTAAATCACTAAGCAAAAAGCATGATTGCAGGCTGTCAGAATTTATAGAAACAACATTTGTTTTCTCTTCATCTAGATTTTTATTTAATAATGTTTCCTGCCAAAGAAAAACTTTATTGTTCGTATCAACATGTGGCATATAATTTTTTGGTCCTGATACAACAGAATAATATTTATTGATATTCTTTATTTGTAAAACCGAAATACTATCATCAACGGGCTCTATTGAATTAATAACAGTGTTATCACGCATATTAATTTTATATAGCCCGAATTTATTTGAAGCACCATTCCAGTTATTTATACCAATCAATAAATAATTATCATCTGCAATTATGTTACATAAAGACGAAATATTAAGCACGTAAGGCATAATTACTTCATCTGTATGAATCAATCGATTGTCTTCAAAAAATCTGTATTGTACATTAATTGTTTTGATGGAATCAGCATAAAGTATTTTTATTAAAGCAAATTTGTTGTACTGCGTTGATGGTACTACCTCATAAATAAATTTACGTTGTTGATTGTTTACCAGGTTAAGGCTGCTATCAATAGTTTCTGCACGTTTTAGTACTCCGTTTTTATCGAAAATTGACATTCTGCATACAAAAGAATTTTTTATGCCGAATTGGGTAATTACAACAAATGAATCTTTTTCATTTATAAATTGTGCCCGGCCATCCAGATGAATATTATCAAGTGAAGTTTTGTTTAACAGTTTCCAGTTTTTGTCATAGAATAAAATGTCTGGTGCTTTACCACTAAAAAATTGTTGCCATATAATTATATTTTCACCTATTTTACCAATCGCCTGAATATGCTGATAAGTATCAGCTCTGCCAATAGGATCACTATAAGTAATTTGTTGCGCTGTTACAGCATTCAAGGAGGTTTGTATCAGTAAAATACTGATACAAATAATAAGTGGTTTAGGCATATTTGGTTTAAATTTCTAATAAAGTCTTTACCGGGTCTTTGTTGAATAAAAGTAATTCAGGATTTTCTAATAGTTCTTTCACTCTAACTAAGAAGCTAACGCTTTCCCTTCCGTCGATAATGCGGTGATCATAACTTAACGCTACATACATCATCGGCCTGACTACAACCTGCCCGTTTATTGCCATTGGTCTTTCCTGTATTTTATGCATACCAAGGATGGCGCTCTGCGGAAGATTGATAATAGGAGTGCTCATAAGGCTTCCAAATACACCGCCATTTGTTATAGTGAATGTTCCGCCTTGCAAATCTTCAGCAGTAAGTTTACTGTCTCTTGCTTTACCTGCAAGCTCAATCACTTTCTTTTCAATATCAGCCATGCTTAAACTTTCCACGTTACGAATAACAGGAACAGTTAAGCCACGTGGCGTGCTTACTGCGATGCTTATATCAGCATAATCATGATACACTAACTCATCGCCATCAATGTATGCATTTACTGCAGGCCATTCGCTTAATGCAACAGCGCATGCTTTTGCAAAGAAGCTCATGAAGCCAAGATTAACGCCATGTGTTTTATTGAATGAATCTTTATGTTGTTTGCGTATGTCCATTATGCGGCCCATATCCACTTCATTAAAAGTGGTAAGCATTGCCGTTGTATTCTTTGATTCAACCAGTCTACGGCTAATGGTTTTGCGCAGGTTGCTCATGCGTTCACGGCGTTCATTGCGCGTATTTAATTCCTGTCCGTTGAATGCTTTTTTAGCAGGATGGGAGAGTGCTTCCAACACATCGTTCTTTAATATTTTGCCGTTGCTGCCGGAAGGTTTTATTTCTGAAGGATTAACTTTTTTATCTGCAATGATGGCTGATGCAACCGGCGTAGCTTTGATGTCAGTTATTGGTTGCTGCGTTTTAGGAGTTGATACTTCTTCCTTCTTTTCTGTTGACTGTTGACTGTTGACTGTTGACTGCTTCTCCTGCACAGCAACCTCTGTATTGATAGTTGCAACCACTTCACCAATTTTAATAACATCACCTTCTTTGGCAACTTGTGTTAGTTTACCGGCTTCCTGCGCGTTTAATTCAAAGGTTGCTTTTTCACTTTCCATTTCAGCAATTACTTCATCGCGTTCAATAATGTCGCCTGTATTTTTTACCCACTTTAATAGTGTTACTTCACTGATTGATTCACCAACAGTTGGAACCTTCATTTCAATAATTCCTTTTCCTGCTGGTGCTGCTGCAGCAACTACTGTAGGTTGCTCATTGTTTGTTGCAGGCTTTGATTCCGGTTCTGATTGTTCAATAACCTGTGGACGTTTTAAACCACCGGCAGATGATGCAGATTTTTCAGGTGCATTTGCTTTTTCATCAATGTTCGCAAGCACTGCACCAATGTTTAATGTATCGCCTTCTTTGGCTATAAGTTTAATAACACCGCTTTGTTCAGCATTAACTTCAAAGGTTGCTTTTTCACTTTCAAGTTCTGCAATCACATCATCCCGATCAACATATTCACCATCTTTCTTTAACCATTTTAATAAGGTTACTTCGCTTATAGATTCGCCTACTGTAGGAACTTTTATTTCAATCATACTAAATCGTTATTTCATTTATTGCCGCTCAAAGATATGTTGTACAAGGGAGTGACACAACCGTGATGCCATACTTTCAACTGCTGATCAAAAAAAATATTAAATGCTAAATGCCGTATCAACTATTTGCGCCTGCTCCTGTGCATGCACTTTTGCATAACCGCTTGCCGTAGATGCACTGGCGTTTCTGCTGATAACACCGTAGTTTATTATGTTCTTCAAATTCATCTGCAGGAAGGATGCTGCACCCATGTTCAAGGGCTCTTCCTGTACCCAGAACCAAACGGCTTTGTTATATTTTTTGTAGAGTTCGGTTAATTGCTTTACAGGCAAAGGATATATCTGCTCCATGCGAACGAGCGCCACATCATCACGTTTATCTTTTTGTTTTCTTTCAGCCAATTCAAAATATATTTTACCAGTGCAGAATAAAACCTTTTTTACTTTGGAAGCATCGGTTACTGTTGTATCGTCAATCACTTCTTTAAAACCGCCTTGCGTAAACTCATTTGCATTACTGTAGCTGCCCGGATAACGCAGGTAAGCTTTAGGTGAAAAATTGATCAGCGGTTTACGGAAGTTCCATGCTAATTGTCTTCTTAATGCATGAAAAAGATTGGCCGACGTTGTAATGTTTGTAACCACAAGATTTAACTGCGCACACATTTGCAGGAACCTTTCCATACGCGCACTGCTATGTTCAGGCCCTTGCCCTTCATAACCGTGTGGCAACAACATTACGATGCCATTCATACGGTTCCATTTTTGTTCGCCGCCAGCTATGAATTGATCGATCATAGTTTGGGCGCCATTGCTGAAATCACCAAACTGCGCTTCCCAAATTACCAATGCATTCGGGTTTGCAAGCGCATAACCGTATTCAAAACCCAATACGCCGTATTCACTGAGCAATGAATTGAATATCTGGAATTTCTTCTGGTCTTTTGTGAAATGATCTGTTCTGAAGTATGACTCATCAGTATTCTCATCACGTAGCACTGCATGACGATGACTGAACGTGCCGCGCCTTACATCCTGTCCGCTCATGCGTACAATCTTTCCTTCAACCAACAGAGATGAATATGCGAGCAATTCACCGGTTGCCCAATCAATTTTATTTTCAGCCTCGAATAATTTTACTTTTTCCTGTAACAGCTTTTCAACTTTTTTTAATGGCTGAAAGCCATCTGGCCATTTCATTAAGCCTGTAAATAATTTTTTTAATTGCTCTTCGCTGATAGCTGTTTGAGGAGATGAATTGAAGTCTTCAGAAGTTGCTTTCTTCAAGCTGCGCCACCATTCTTCAGGCTGCTGGTACTTATATGGCAATGGATTTTGTTTGATCTCATCCAGCCTTTCCTGCAGGTCTGACCAGAATTTCTTTTCCATATCTTTTGCAAGTGCCTGCGCATCTTCTTCGCCATGTTCCATCAAAAATTTTGTATACACTTCACGTGGATTTGGATGATCCTCGATGAGTTTATACATATGTGGCTGTGTGTATTTTGGATCATCGCCTTCATTGTGGCCATGACGGCGGTAACAAACCATGTCTATAAAAATATCCTGGTTAAATTCCTGCCGGTAACGCGTTGCAATTTCAACACATTTTACTACGGATTCCGGATCATCGCCATTCACATGAAATACCGGCGCCTGTATAGCTCCTGCAAGTGAGGTACAATAATCGGAACTTCTTGCATCATCAAAATCCGTTGTAAAACCGATCTGGTTATTAATAACGAAGTGAATAGTTCCACCAGTGTAGTAGCCTTGAAGGTCGCTCATTTGTATTACTTCATACACAATTCCCTGCCCGGCAACAGAAGCATCGCCGTGGATTAATATAGGTAATATCTTATCGTAATCGCTGTTATATAAAGTATCAGCTTTTGCTCTTGAAAATCCCACAACAACAGGATCAACTGCTTCAAGGTGCGAAGGATTGGGCATTAACTTTAAGTGAATGGTTTTGCCATCTTTTGCCTCTACATCACTACCAAAGCCCATGTGGTATTTTACATCGCCGCTGCCCATAG
>JABDFS010000127.1 GCA_013286425.1 Bacteroidota bacterium | reverse complement strand
ATATAACAAAGAAATGCTGGCCATTGCCAACATGAAGACGATGCAGGATTATCTTGCTTCACTTTTTATCATTGCTTTTTTACCTGCAATATTTGAAGAGATGCTGTTCAGGGGAACATTACAACCCATCATGATAAATCTTACAAAAAATGCGTTTATCGGTATTCTGATAACAAGTATTTTGTTCAGCGCCATTCATGCTTCCTATTACGGTTTTTTACCAAGGTTGGCATTGGGAATTGTGATCGGTTATGTTTTTTACTACAGCAAAAACTTATGGCTGTCTTCATTGACACATTTTTTATATAATGCTTTTGGTGTAACGCAGTTGTATGAGTTAAGCAGGCAAGGTTTGTTAACACCGCAAGCCATGAACGATGATGGCGTTTCCGTTTACTATGGATTGCTTGCCGCAGTTGCATTATTTGGAATATTTGTTTTTTTTAAGAGAGAATGCGAGGTTGAAATTTCTATGTACAATTTTCGCAAAAACAAGTTTTGATATTGATGAAAGATGTTGCTTTTTATATAAAGCATTTGAATCTTATACCACATCCTGAAGGCGGTTATTACAAAGAAACATATAGAAGCAAAGGCATTATTCCTGCGATCGCATTAGAAAATTTTTCAGGAGAAAGAAACTATTCAACGGCTATTTATTATTTGCTGGAACAAGGCGATTTTTCTGCTTTTCATAAAATAAAAAGCGATGAATGCTGGCATTATTATGCAGGAAACACATTGCTGATCCACGTGTTGCACAACAATAAAAATTATGAATGCGTGCAATTAGGTGCGGATATTGATAAAGATGAAACGCTTCAATATGTTGTGCCTGCCAATACATGGTTTGCTGCTGAATGTGCAGCAAACAGCCGCTTTGTTGTAAGCGGCTGCACCGTTGCCCCCGGTTTTGATTTTGCTGATTTTGAAATGGTTGATAAGAATATCTTATCATCAGCATTTCCACATCAAAAAGAATTGATAGAACGGCTTTGCAGGTAATTAATATGCTGCTGTAAAACGCTGTTTAACATGTTGCGGGTTTTCCAGTTCATCAACAATTGCTACAGCAAGATCTTCAACAGAAAGAATGCTTCTTCCCTCTTCATTAAATACCGGGTTTTCTAAACCTTTTCTGTAAGTTCCTTTGCGCTCACCCGATGTACCATGATGCATTTCAATTGCAGGGCTAAAAAATGTCCAGTCCAAATCTTTTTCATTCTTCAAAGAAGCATAATAATCTCTTGCTGCTTTTGCGCCGTCTTTAAACTCTTTTGGAAACTGAGGCGTATCAACCAACTGCACATTCTCTGCAACATATAAACTTCCGGCTCCGCCAATAACAATGTATCTCTTAACGCCGCTTTTCTTAACACCATTCTGAATAGATTTCGATGCTTCAATAAAATCGTTGAAGATGTTTGGGTTTGTCCATCCCGGATTATAAGCGCTTACGACAGCATCGTTACCTTTTACTGCATCCGCAATTGCATCTTCATTAAATGCATCTGCTTTCACAACAGTTAAATTGTTTTGTTCAGCAATCTTTTCAGGATTGCGAACGATGCCTGTTACAGAATGGCCTCTTGATAATAGTTCGTGCGTGATTGCTTTGCCGACAAAGCCAGATGCGCCGATTAATGCTACTTTCATGTTGTTTTGTTTTATGATAATTTAGTACTGTTATTATTTTTGTTACAGTATGTTTTAAAAATTTTTATTTGAACTGCTTTATAAAATCGCCCAGGGAAATTTTTTCCATGCGTTTTAATAAAGACATTTCCGCTTCTGAATATAAGTTCTTAAGATGTTTATTGATTTGTTTGCCTACAGGGCATTTAGGATTTGTGTCATTGGTTTTCCCTAAAACAGATTTTTGCAGCACAGCTTTGTAAATATCTGAAAGTAAAATTTCTTTTGCAGGTTTGCCCAGCAAATTTCCGCCGCCTTTTCCTTCTTTGCTTTCAACAAGATTGTATTTTTTAAGATTGCTTATTTCTTTCCTTACAACAGCGGGATTAATATTAATACTTGAAGCAATATAATCAGAAGACAAAACCTCGTCTTTCTGGTATGCCAGCAAGGTCATAATATGAATAGATGTAGAAAGCCTGATATTGTTCATAAAAAATAAGCTGGAGTAAAGATGCGATTTATTTTCAAACTGAAACAAAAATTGTTACAGTTTTAAGATTTAATTTATAATCTATCTTTATTGAGAATAATTTTATTATGGCACTCAATGAAAAACTTACCAATCGTGTGCGGGAATTATTGGTTGATGTTGACAAAGTGGAAGAAAAGAAAATGTTTAGCGGCATTGCATTTATGGTTGATGAAAAGCTATGCATTGCTGTTCGCTGCGATAATATTATGCTGCGCATTGATCCTGCATTGCATGATGAGCTGGTTGAAAAAACAGGTTGCGCAGCCATGATAATGAAAGGAAAAGACCTGGATGGTTATGTTATTGTTGATGAGTCTGTACTTGGTACAAAAAAGCAATTAAATTATTGGATAAAATTTGCGCTGGATTATAATCCGAAAGCTAAACCATCGAAGAAAAAATCAGCTTCAAAAAATAAAAAAGGCAACTAAAATTCAGTTGCCTTTTTATTCAATTATAATTCCTGATTACAACTTATCCATTTCTTCTTTCACAAATTCCATTAAGGTTTTAATGTGTTCAGGTGAAAGGTCAAACTTTAAACCTGCAGCTTCATACAATTCAGGAAGTGTTTTTGTTCCGCCCAAACTCAATGCATTAATGTAATTGTTCAATGCCTGTTCAGGATTCTTTTTGTATTGCATCCATAAACCAATCGCGCCTAATTGTGCAATACCATATTCAATATAATAGAATGGCACTTCAAATAAATGCAACTGGCGCTGCCAACCTATTTTCCTGTATTCTTCCAACCCTGAAAAATCAACCGTGTTGGTGGAGAATTCATTTAAAATATTCATCCATGCTTCTGTTCTTTCTTCAAGTGTGTGCTGCGGATGTTCGTATATCCAGTGTTGAAATTTATCTATCGTCGCAATCCACGGGAAGATCGTGATCACTCTTTCCAACTGATGTTCTTTTGCACGTTTTAATTCTTCTGCATTATCAAAAAAAGTATTCCATTTATCCATGGTAAAAAGTTCCATGCTCATGCTTGCCACTTCTGCAATTTCCATTGGATATTCTTTGAACGCACTCAACTCCAGCGGATGCGCAAGAAAAGAATGTATTGCGTGGCCGCCTTCATGTACCATAGTTGTAACATCATCCATCTGACCGGCAGCATTCATAAAAATAAATGGTGCCCCGCTTTCTGCTAACGGACAATTATAACCACCAGGCGCTTTGCCTTTGCGGCTTTCCAAATCCAGATGACCGAGCGATTGCATTTTTTTTAAACAATCAGCAAAGAATGGATTCAGCTCATTAAAACATTGTTCAGATTTTTCCAATAACTCTTTGCCCGTTTCAAAAGGATGCAAGGGTTTTATATTTTCGGGTTCCGCTTCAGTATCCCAGGGCCTTAAAACATCAAGGCCTAATTTTTCTTTTTTATGCTGATTGATTTTTGCAACCAACGGCAATACATGCAGCTTTACCGCTTCATGAAATTTAAAGCAATCTTCTTTCGTATAATCGAAGCGGCCCATTTCAACAAACTTATAATCGCGGTAATTTTCAAAGCCTGCATTTTTTGATACTATATCACGCAACCCGATAAGTTTTGTGTATAGATTATTCAAAGCATCTGTATCTTGCTTTCTTCTTTCCTGTATCTTCCTGTATACTTCCTCACGCAGGTTCCTGTCATGCTCCAATAAAAATTTTGAAGCTTGTTGCAACGTATATTCCTTTCCGTTTACTTCAACTGTCATTGCGCCGGTAATAACACTGAACTGTTGTTGCATTACACTTAACTCGGCTTGCAGCGGAATATTTGCTTCGCGAAACAGTTCAATATTTTTTCTAACACTGCGCAGGTAAGTAAAATATTTCTGCTGATCGAGCTCTTTTGTAAATGGAGAATTAATCAACTTCTTATTTAATGCATCTGCATATGGCTGCAACTTTGGCTGAATCTCCATACAGAAATATGCGAATGCTTCTTCCAAAGATTTATCTGTTGTATCACAGGTCATTTTTATTTGACGCCAGCATGCATCTTCACTAACAACAGCTTCAAGTTCACTAATATCTTTCAGCCATTGCTCAAGTGCTTCTTCCGAATCAATATTTTTATCCAGTAAATTTTTAAAGTAAGGTTCTAAAGCTTTCCAGGTTGTTACACTAAAATCTTCGGGAACAAAATGTCTTTTTATCTTTTGTATGTCTGCGGTTAACATTAAATCAAAATTTAAAATAAAAAATCTGCAACAGTTTAATTATATAAGCGCTTATATATTTTTGTTGCCGAGCTACAATGCAAATGATTCCGCATTTGCGGGATATCACCCTCTATACATTTGGTACATTAAGCGGCACAATTACTTCACTACTTCTTAGCAGCTTTCTTTTTTGCAGCTTTAGGTTCGCTGTCTGTTTCAGCTTCTTCCTTTGCCTCAGCAGGCTCAGTTTTTTTTGCTTTTGCCGCTTTTGCTTTTTTAGGTTCGGCAGCTTCAATAACCGGCGTTTCTTCCTGCGTTATCTCTTCAGTTTCTTTTACTTCAGGTAATACTTCTTCATTTTCAGCTTCCTGCTCTTCTTCAGTCAATTTTATTTCAATATCATTTTTCTGCAATACATCAAACCACTTTATCATTTTCTTCATGTCGCTTGTATACACTCTCTCAAAATCCATTGCCGGGTATACTTTTTCAAAATATTTTTTTACAGCAGACGCATCCTTATCGCCTGGCAAAGATTCTTTACTGTTTTGCATAGCATGAAATACATCTACTAGATTTACATTGTCGCTCTCTGTATACACTTCGATGCTTTCCAAATGCGAAAAATTGTGCACGCGCGATGAAACGAATTTTGTGCTTTTATCATCCAGCGAACGAACAATAGCACCGTCGCTTTTGCTGGCAATCAATTCAAACAGGCCCGGTAATCCCGTAACAGAAATCAGTTTACTGTATTCCATAGAAAATTTTTTGAGGGGTGCAAGATAAAATAATTGAAGCCTATCCCCAACCTCTTTTATAAGTGAAAGGGTAAAAAGGCAAGTTCTTGCACTTAATTAACAATTAAAATTTTTACAGCCTAAGAAATCTTTAGAAATGAGAAGCATTCATAAGCACAATAAAAAATATTTATCCTGAAGCGCATAAAGGATTTAGGATAGGCTTTTCTTTGCCAATGCAAAAACCAACATTGCACACGTTGCTTTCCCCGCGCCTGCTCGATTTGTATGACGTTAATAATAGTATTGTTGTAATAATTGATGTGTTCCGCGCTACATCAACTATTACAACGGCTTTATACAATGGCGCTAAAAAAGTTGTTCCTGTTGCAGGCGTTGATGATTGTATAGCCATCGGCAAAAAATTAAATGCAGTTACAGCCGGTGAACGTGATGGTAAAGTAATTGAAGGGTTGCAACATGGCAATTCCCCTGCTGAATATCCACGCAATTTTATTGAAGGAAAAACTTTAGTGCTTACTACAACCAACGGAACAAAGTTGCTACACATGGCATTGGACAAAGGTGCTGCTGAGGTTATTACCGGTTCGTTTCCCAATTTGTCTGCCGTGTGCGATCATCTTGCATCATCAAATAAAAATGTAATTCTCGGATGTTCTGCATGGAAAGATAAATTCAATCTTGAAGACACTTTATTTGCGGGTGCTGTTATCAATAAAATAAAAGAACATTTTACCATTCATTGCGATAGCAGTTTAATGGCAGAAGATATGTATCAATTGCATTGTAAAGACCTTTATTCTTTTATAAGAAAAACTACGCACTGGCACAGGCTTGCTGCTTTTGGTTTAGAAAAAGATCTTGAATATTGCGTTACTTCTGATGTAGCA
>JABDFS010000126.1:5383-6124 GCA_013286425.1 Bacteroidota bacterium | reverse complement strand
AGAGTTTCATGTTTCAGTTCAAAATTTAATGCAACTTCAAACCGCTTCCGCCTTACGGGGCGGTTGAAACGCAATGCTTATAAAATTTTTAAAGGCAGCAAATGTATAGTAAAAAAGCTACCTGCATCAATTTTAGTTTTTATAATTTTTTAGTGTTTAAAGGCTGGAATTTTTCTGTCTTATTTATCTGTTTTTTGAAATTAATTTGCTTTACCGCAGATGATACAAATCAATTTCCCACAATATAATTTCCGTATTAAAAAAGAGCATAACAGGCATTTGATTTTTGATGAAATAAGGCGCGCCTGGGTTGTGCTTACTCCTGAAGAATGGGTAAGACAAAATTTTCTTCAATACCTGGTAAAAGTGAAAAATTATGCAGCAGCCATTATCTCTGTTGAGAAGATGATAAAAGTTGGAGAGTTGAAAAAAAGATATGATATCGTTGTATATAAAAACAACCTTCCCTGGCTTATTGTTGAATGCAAAGAAGCCAATGTTGCAATAAACACTGCTGTAATTGAACAGGTGCTCAGGTATAACATGGCATTATTCATTAAATATTTTGTATTAACAAACGGCAATGAAACACACGCTTATGAAATATTTGAGACAGGATTTAATGAATTAAATGAGTTGCCTGATTTTTAAATTTCTATGCAGCCTTATATTTTTAAATTATCTAAATTGCCTTAATAATTAAAAACAATGAGAAAATTTTTATTGCTGCTATGCCTGGTG
>JABDFS010000126.1:0-5373 GCA_013286425.1 Bacteroidota bacterium | reverse complement strand
TTTGGCAACCTTTTATGCTTCGGCCCAGAATCAACCATCGCCTGATTTTTATTGGAACCTGGTGAAGAAAAATGCCGGCGCAATTGGTTTAACTGGTGATGACCTGAAAAATGTAAGAGTTTCAGATGCTTATTATGATAATCAGTCAAAAGCATACATGGTTTACCTGCAGCAAACCTATAAATCTGTTGATGTGGAGCATGTGATATCTCCTCTTGCCTTTAAAAATGATAAGCTGGTAACAGGAAAATTTATAAAGAACAGCGCTGTTGAAATTACTGCGAATAATATTACTTCCAAAGCTAAGCTTGAAGCAAGAGATGCGTTGCTAAAAGCTGCAACGGTTATCGGAACAACCAATAGCAACAAATTCATGATACCGGTTAAGCAATCTGCCGATGCGCAACATTTTGAATTTGCAAAGTTTGACGGATTGCTGAACAATGTTTTTGTAGACCTGAAATGGGTAAGTATTGATGACAATAATAATTTCAAATTAAGCTGGAATGTTTTCCTGCATACAACAGCAGATAATGCAGCCTGGATGATTTCTGTTGATGCTGCATCAGGCCAGGTCGTCAAACAAAAAAATCTAACGGTTTATGAAACCAATGAAAAAGTAAATCGCCCTCATGAGTTATATGTTTATGAAGACAATGCAGAGCAAAATCATTCTGCTGATAATATTGAAAGCCTTAAATCTATAAGTTCCGGGAACTATAATGTTATTCCTTATCCTGTTGAAAGCCCTGTTTTGAAAGCCGGTGTACCAACACTTATAAATAATCCCTGGGCTGCTTTCCCCAATGCAGATGCAACAACTTTAAAGTGGAATTCTGATGGCACAACAGACTATCCAAAATCGCAGGGAAATAATGTTCTTACCTCTATTGACCTTTCAAACAGGAACAATGAGTTAGGTACAATGGCACAATCATCCACACCTGTACCCAATCTCAACTTTAAAGAAGGAGTTAATTATAATAATCCTACCAGTTCAGATTCCAACCAACAGTTTGCACTTACCAATCTTTTTTACTGGAACAATATTGTGCATGACATGTCTTACCAATATGGCTTTACTGAAGCTGCCGGAAATTTCCAGGCAAATAATTTATCAAGAGGCGGCCAGGGAAACGATGATGTTTTTGCAGATGCACAGGATGGGTATAGTTTGAACAATTCTAATTTCAGCACACCAGTTGATGGTTCTAACCCGCGCATGCAGATGTTCCTGTGGTTAAGGCCGTATTACTGGCCAACTTTGATTGGTAATTCACCTAACAGCATTTCGGGTTTTATTTACGCACAATTGGGTGCCATAAGCAATATTGCTGAAAAGCCGGATATAACCAGTAATGTAGTGTATTATAATAATTCCAGTGCAGGCCACAATGGCTGTACCACAGCAGCAAATGCAAGCCAGTTAAATGGAAAGATTGCGTTTGTGGACAGAGGTGGCTGTAATTTTAGTGTGAAAGTAGAAAATGCCCAAAAGGCGGGTGCAACAGCAGTAATTGTAGGAGATACAGTTCCTGTAAATCAATCAGTACTTATTGCAATGTCATATCAATCAAGGCTGGCTGACGGTTCTTATATTTTTGATAAGTCAGTAACTATACCAAGTGTGTTTATACGAACAGGTGATGCAAACAATTTCAAAGCTCTGTTTAACACTGCCCAAACTGTAAACGTAACGCTTAGTTCAATCAATATTGATGGCTCGCTTGACAATGCAGTTATTGTGCATGAATACACACATGGCATTTCAAACAGGTTAACAGGAGGTGCCTCCAATGTAAATTGTTTAACCAATATAGAGCAGGGCGGAGAAGGTATTAGTGATTATGATGCGTTAATGCTAACTACCAATTGGAAGACAGCCTTGTTAACCGACGGCAGCAAACCAAGAACAATCGGCAATTATGTGCTTGGTCTTGATTCTACCGGGCCGGGAATACGAACTTATCCTTATTCAACTGAGATATCAATAAACCCATGGATGTATGATTCACTTGCTACATTGCCTTCAGCAGAGCCACATTTGGTAGGTGAAATATGGTGCGAAATGTTGTGGGAAATGAACTGGTCAATTATACAACAGGTAGGGTCTATCAATACAAATTTTGCAAATGCCAGCGGAACAGGCGGTAATAGTATTGCAATGAATTTATTTATGGAAGGCTTAAAATTACAGCCTTGTAATCCAACATTTATGGATGCAAGAAATGCTATTTTGCAGGCAGACACACTTTTATACGGTGGAACGTACAGCCCTGCTATCTGGAAAGCGTTTGCCAAAAGAGGTTTAGGGTATAGCGCTAAACAGGGCAATCCAAACATTCTCACAGATAATGTTGGTGCGCACGATGTGCCTTCTGTTTTAGCAGCTATTTTCGGAAACTTTACTGCAGAAAAACAAGGCAATACTGCATTATTAAAATGGACTACGGCACAGGAAAGCAACACCAATAAGTTTATTGTTGAAAGAACAACTGATGCAAAAACATTTACTTCAGTTGGCGAAGTAAAAGCAGCAGGTAATAGTGTTATAACACAAAGCTATCAGCTTACAGATGCTCATCCTGTAAAAGGAAATAACATGTACCGTATCAGAGAAGTAGACAACGATGGAAAATACAATATATCTGTACTTCGCTCTCTGAACTTTGGCGATATTAAACCTTATATCAGCATTTCTCCAAACCCTGCAACAAATATTGTAACCATAAATATCCCGGGCAATAATCAAAACCTTCATGTCAGGTTGTTCAGCAATGCAGGACAGTCAATTAATAATTATATCATGAACAATGAAACACTTGGTATTGATGTTTCCAAATTAGCATCAGGTGTTTATAATATTGTGATTGAAGGCGATGATTATTCATCAAAATATAAACTTGTAGTTCAATAAAATTGATAATAAAATAAAAGAGGTTGTTTAAGCAGCCTCTTTTTATTTTATATTTATTCAACGATCAGGCAACTCATCACTAATGATGTGCAGTTAAATTAACAACTAAAATCTTTAATGTTATTTACATTTACAACAAACAAAAAATTATTGTTACAGTATGAAAAAAGTCTTTCTTGTATTTATATGTGCTTTATTTATGATAAACGTTAAAGCACAAAACCCAATTTATTATTTATTGATCGGCACCTATACTGATGGCGGCGCAAACGATGGTATTTATGTTTATCGGTTTAATCCGAATAAAGGCGAAGCGACTTTTATAAGTAAAACAAGTGGTGTTCAAAATCCGTCATGGTTATGTATATCAAAAGATGGAAAATTTGTATACGCAGTAAATGAGAACAGTGGTACTAACCCGGGTGAAGTAAGTGCATTTGCTTTTGATAAAAAAACAGGCACACTTACTTTATTAAACAAGCAGCCGACGGATGGATTTGCGCCGGCGCATATAAACATTGATGCATCAGGTAAGAATGTTATTACCGCAAACTATAATGGAGGTAACATAACAGTTTTTAAAACAAACGATGACGGTTCGCTTCAACCTTATGTACAATTGGTTGGCCATGAAGGTTATGGTGTAAATGTGCAGCGACAGGAAATGCCGCATCCGCATGAAGTTGTTTTTTCTCCCGATCAAAAATTTATTTTCTCTCCTGATCTTGGAACAGACAGGTTATATCAATATAATTTTAATGGAAGTGATGCCAAGAATGTATTGACTGCCGCAAACGATACAGGTTATTATACTGTTGATGATGGATTCGGCCCAAGGCATATGACCTTTAGTCCCGATGGCAAAACCGCCTATCTTTTGAATGAACTTGCCGGGAATATCATTGTGTTTAATTATGAAAATGGAAAGTTCACACCAAAACAAACCATCGCATCAACTACTGCGGGCGATAAGAATGACCGCGGCAGTGCAGAAATAGTTATTTCACCAAACGGTAAATTCTTATATACAAGTAATCGCGGGCAAGCCAATGATGTTGCATTATTTAAAGTACAAACAGATGGCACATTGCTGGAAAATGGCAAGCAGCCTGTAAATGCAAATCCACGCGGTATGATGGTTGATCCTACAGGAAGATTCTTATTGGTTGCAAGCCAGAACGGCAACACAATACAGGTATTTGTTATTAATAAAAATTTTGGATTGTTGCAGGATGCGGGCATTAAAATAGATGTTCAGAAACCAACCTGTATGCAAATGACACCCGTGAATTAATTGGGTAGAAATTATATTCTTTGCCGGCAGTTAAATTGTTTAGCTGCCGGTTTTTTGTTTCCTGAGTTTTGTGTCGGTGGCTGTCCAGATATTATCTTTTTCAAACTCACCATTTTCTTTTTGTTTGGTATATAAAACATTTTCATTTTTGATAAGAAATTTCACCTGTCTTATTTGTCCATCCAGGTAATAATTTGAATAAACGTTTAATATAAAATGGTTTGAATTTTGGTCTTTGACAGCAAACTCTTTTGTGCCTTGTAATTCATAACAACCAATAAAAATATTGTTGATCTTTTCTGCAGGTTTATGCATAGTTATGGTACGGTCAGTTGTAATTATTTCTCTTGGGGTATAACCGGCAAAAGTGCAGCGTGTAGTTTTATAAGGTGAGACCCGCACAAGATTCTTTTTGGCAAAATCATTAAAGGCATAGTCAAGCCGTTCTATCTGCAATGTATCTGTTGAAACGATATTTCCACCGGCATCATAATACCTTTTTATGTGATTAAATGTTATTGACAAACTTGTATCATCGGCAATCTTTTCTTCTTTAAAATTATATTCTACATATGTTTTCTTTGAAAGCTCAGGGTTAAGAATAATCGTATCACCTTTTAAAATCCATTTACCTTTTTCAGAAAGTTTTTCCCACCTGTAAAAAATCGGGTTAAGCCCGTTGACCATGTATTGAAAAGTAGAATCTTCATTAAATGTTACTGATACACCTGTACCAGCGCTGGTATACGTTCCGGTAATATCCGGTGTTTGACAAAATGCATGCAGCGTATTAAAAACAATCATGAAGAATAAAATGTGTTTCATCATTAATCAAACAAAGTTTGAATGCCGTGTGAAATTTTAAACTCATGTTGCAGCAACCATTTCTTACGCCATATTCCACCTGCATAACCAACCAAACTTTTATCGCTGCCAATAACACGATGACAGGGAATAATAATACCTATTTTATTTTTTCCATTGGTTGCTGCTACTGCGCGTATTGCTTTTTCATCACCGATCAAACGGCTTAATTCAAGATAGGACATGGTTTTGCCATAAGGAATCTGCAATAACTCTCCCCAGACTTTTTGTTGGAAATATGTTCCTGGCTGGTGTACAGGGATATCAAAATTTTTTCGCTTGCCACTGAAAAATTCTA
>JABDFS010000125.1 GCA_013286425.1 Bacteroidota bacterium | reverse complement strand
AAGCTGCGCGCGAATCTGCAGCAACGGGTAAAAAAGTAATGCTGAAATAATAGCCATTCATTCCGGTCGGTGCGAACACCGACCGGTAGAAAGAATGTGAATAGTTTTTAGACAGTCTGACGTTAAAGCATTGGCGATGTGGCGGCATTCGTCAGACGAAACCGAAGCTGATTAGCGATATGTTGCTGATTGTTCTTGAGTCGCTCGCCATATTGCCAATGCGTTGTTGTGCGTTCGTGCTTTATCGAGTGTTTAAAGAAATGAACCTCGTGTTATAGCTCCTTCAGGGTCATACCATGTTGAGTCTATAAAACTTTGTATCTCTTTTACGAACATTAGAATAACATCTGCCGATATGGGAAAATTTTTATGTTGTTGTTTGACCTCAGCAAGAGAACTTCTTTTTTCAAACGGAAGTCTTTTTGCTTTACGAAGTAAAAATACATTATCAATTTCAGTCAGTCTTACGTCTTCTGGCTGCATATCTAAGTACTCAACAAGAGCATAATATTTGGCTACAGGGCAACCATGCTTTAGTCTTGCCGCTGTGCCGGCACATTCTTGAAACATTGTTTTGTCATAGTTAACCTTGCACTCTGCTGATAACACGGCTAAATGAAATTTTCCGCCGAAAGTTTTCCTTGTATTAAAATCACCATCAGGAGAAAATTTGTAATGAATTGTTTTGCCTATAGTAAAGTCTTGGTCTTTAACCTTTATTATTACTTCAGGCTTTTCATTAAGGTTAGAAATACTTGAAGGTCTAAATGCTAAGGACATAAAAGCAGTTTTAGGACCTGGTTCTAAATCAAAGTTTGGAAGATTATTCAAAACTGATGGATGAACTAAATGAATTAAAAATTCTTCCATTACACTGTTATCTAACTTAAGTTGACCTTTTTGTCTTTTCAAGAAAGCCGAACTTTTTGCAGCGATTAAATCTACTTCCAGATAATCTTTGTATTCGTTTAATAGGGCAGTCATATCTCTTACTCTTTGTTCACCTGTAGATGTTAAAGCTGCCGTTTTGCCTATCCAGTGTTCATACCCTGCTAACGCTTCTTTTAGTAAGTCAATATCCTCTTTTGCTTTTGGATTGCCTAATGCTGCAATGATTTTTTCTTTATGTATTGCAGCAATTAACCTATCCTTATGTGGTTCATCAGAAGATTCTTGTTCAACCGCACCTTCAACTTCTTCTGGTAATTCTGAAAGTTCATCATCGAGTTGTTCTTCAGTCATAGCGAATTATATTGGTTGAGGTAAATAAGGGGGAAGGTTCGATTTCATTTATTGTTTTTATTGCTTCTGAAATATCAGCAGCTATTTCACCTGTAGCCTTAGTTAAACTTTCTATCAAATGATTTAGTGCAATAACTCTCCCATTATTAAAGTTTGGTGTTGGGTTGGTATTTCTCTCAGCGATAATAATATCTTCCTTGATATTTACACCGAATCTATTCGTGAATTTTCTTTCTAAAGTTTTAATACTATAAAAACTATTAGATTCCCGCAGTATCTCAATTATAAGCTGTCCGTTATAAAAAGGAATACCTCTGACATTTGATTCACGACCTAAGACTAACACCATTTTGCCATTAGGTTTAAGTGCTTTCCAAAAAGAACACACTGCAAGCTCCATATCTAGGCAATATTGCACGACGGTTTTAAATCTATTTCCTCTATTTTTTCTGTTCGACCCAAATTCACTATGTGCTACTTTTAAAATGTCAAATCGAAAAGCTTCTACAATTGCTCTATAGTTTTGATGGTAGTTAAAAACATTGATATAGGGTGGCGATGTAAATATAAAATCAATGCTATTTGTATATCCTTCAGCAGCACTTCTTGCGTCTTTCAAAAAAGCACTAATTGGTTGTTCTGAATATGGCAACTCAATTAAAGATTTTTTTAAGTATGAGAAAGATTTGGAAATAGAATCTTTTACTGTAAAAGTTTTGTCTTTTTCTGATTGAAAAAGAATGTTTAAAAGAAATACTCTTTCTTGTTTATCAAGTGTAGTATTATCAAAATTTACGGCAAATTTTAAGAGATTTGAGTAGGCTTCCCGATAATCCGAGTTGTCAGTATAGACTATCTGTTTATTAAGAGTTGATAGCTGTTTTTTTAGCTTTCTCTCAAAAGTGTCAGAAAAAATATGCCGCTCAGCAAATGACATATTACAGAAAGTAAAAAACTTTGACATTGCATATGCTGAGGGATTTATTTCAAATCCAACAGCAGTTCTTTCGAGTCTTGCTGATTCTTGGAGGACTGTTCCACTTCCTGAGAAAGGGTCAAGTATTTTGTCTCCCTGTTTTGTAAATGTTTCAAGTATATACTCCACAAATTGAGGAGTAAATTGTCCGCTCCAATTAAAGAGGTTTGATTTCAACTTCGTCGTAACGTCTAACTTTCCCTGTTCGAGAACCATTTGCCAAAGATATTAGTAAATCTTAGACTTTGGATAACAGATTGCACTTGAGTTTTCAACATTGGGAGGGTTTCAATATAGCATGACACAACTTATAAATATACGAAACTCTATTACGCAAATACAACAACCGCAAAGGTGTATTTGCGTAACCAAACTTTTGATTTGCCTTTATTACCAGTCGTCATCTCTTGCAATAGCTTATTGTTTACCCCCATCTTGTAAAGCTTTGATCCGGAACAACATCTTCTAAAAATTATGAAATAATTCATTCTTCGCAACAACCCGGGGAGAGCCTTGCTGGTTCTAACCGGTTTCGTACCCGGCAGATAACCTGGTAGCCTATTTATACGAAATATACTCGTTATTTCTTCGTCATTTCTTCGGTTCTACGGACCGAACAACTACCGAACAACTACCGAACAAGTACCGAAGAAGTACCGAACAACGACCGAACAAATGAGCCTGCAGGTAGCTCTATCTTATCTTTCAGTTATTAAGATGGTAAGGGTGCCTTATCCGGAAAGGGAGTAGCAGAACTTGTGGGTACACAGCAGGCCGGGGCAACAGGCTTTGCTTTTTGCTACCGGTTGATGCCTCACCAACCGAAACTTTCCTGTTAGCATTCAAACTTTTATAAGTTTTTTTATAAACTCTGCATTTTATCCAACATAACTTATAAATTTAACCACTTCAAGTAATCACCAGAAATCATAATCGCCAAATGAAAAAATTTCTTGCCTTTGCAATCATCGCATGCATTGCGTGCTTTTATTTTTCCTGTAGTAATAAAAGAGAAGAAAAACCAAGAGTGCTTGTGTTTTGCCTTACCAAAGGATTTCATCACGAGTCAATTACCGATGGTATTGCAGCCATTCAAAAGCTGGGAAAGGAAAACAATTTTGATATTGATACCACAACAAACCCTGATATGTTTGCTGACAGTACGCTGAAAGATTATTCAGCAGTTATTTTCCTAAGCACAACGGGCGATGTATTGGATTATAAGCAGGAAGCTGCTTTTGAGCGTTACATACAAGCCGGTGGCGGTTATGTTGGCGTGCATGCTGCGGCAGATTGTGAATACGACTGGGGCTGGTATGGAAGATTGGTGGGCGGTTATTTTTATGATCATCCGGGCATTCATGATACAGCGCACAATGTGCAGGAAGGTATTTTAAATGTAATCGATCAAACTAATAATGCTACAAAGGATCTTCCCAAACAATGGAAACGTACTGATGAATTCTATAGCTTCAAAAAATTTGATTCAGCCAATGTGCATGTATTGATAACGATTGACGAGAACAGTTATCATGGCGGCAAACGCATGGGTTATCATCCGATGACCTGGTATCATGAATATGATGGCGGCCGTGCATTTTATACTGCACTCGGCCATACAAAAGAATCTTATACAGAGCCTGAATATTTAAAATTATTGCTTGGCGGAATTGAATATGCGATTGGTGATAATCTTAAACTCGATTACTCAAAAGCAACAACACAAATGCCGCCGGATGAAGACCGCTTTGTAAAAACGCAATTGGTGCAGGGACAGTTTTTCGAGCCAACAGAAATGACCATTCTGCCAAATCTTGATGTATTGATCGTTCAGCGCCGTGGCGAAGTAATGTTATATAAGAATGATACAAAACAACTGAAGCAGGTAGGGCTTTTAAAAGTTTACTGGCATGCAAATACACCGGGTGTAAATGCAGAAGAAGGATTGATGGGTTTATCGAAAGATCCCAACTATGCAAAGAATCATTGGGTATATATGTATTACAGCCCGGTTGATAGTTCTGTAAACCGTTTGTCGCGCTTTACGTTTGAAAATGATTCGCTCAATATGGCTTCAGAAAAAGTAGTGCTTGAAGTACATGCACAGCGTGAAATATGTTGCCATACAGGCGGCTCCATTGCTTTCGGAAGTGATGGGTTATTATATCTTTCAACAGGTGATAACTCCACTCCTTTTGATGAACCTGGTGTCAGGTATGTCAGCAGCAGCTTTGCACCTTTGAATGATATTCCGGGACATCAACAGTATGATGCAAGAAGATCTGCCGGTAATACCAATGACCTGCGTGGCAAAATTCTGCGCATCCGTGTGAAAGATGATGGCACGTATGAAATTCCGGATGGCAATCTTTTCCCGCAGGGAACGCCTAAAACAAGGCCGGAGATTTATGTAATGGGTGACAGGAATCCTTACCGTATTTCAGTAGATCAAAAAACACATTATTTGTATTGGGGTGAAGTTGGGCCGGATGCCAACGCTGATAGCCTGGCAACACGTGGCCCCCGTGGTTATGATGAAGTAAACCAGGCGCGTAAAGCCGGGAACTTTGGCTGGCCTCTTTTTGTTGGAAATAATTATCCTTATGTAGCGTATGATTATTCAACCGGCAAAAGTGGTGCTGCTTTTGACCCTGCACATCCTGTAAACAATTCAAGGAACAATACAGGTTTAACAGATCTTCCGCCTGCACAACCGGCATTTATCTGGTATCCATATGGTAATTCGCCTGATTTTCCTGAAGTTGGAACGGGCGGCCGTAATGCAATGGCCGGACCTGTTTACTATACAGATATGTTCCCTAAAGAAACCCGTTTGCCGGATTATTATAATGGCAAGCTGATAATCTATGACTGGATCCGCGGATGGATAAAAGCAGTTACCATGTTACCTAATGGCGATTTTGATAAGATGGAACCTTTCTTCGAACATATCAAACTGAGCAATTGTATTGATATGGAAGTTGGGCCGGACGGAAGATTATATTTATTGGAATATGGCACAGGATGGTTCCAGAAAAACCCTGATGCAGGCCTTGCACGAATTGATTATATATCCGGTAACAGGCCGCCGAAGATCACTTCAGTGGCAGTGAATAAAACAACAGGTTTATTGCCATTTACAGGAACTGCCATTGCAAGCGCAAAGGATCCCGAGAACGAAAAACTCACTTATACCTGGAATCTTGGTAATGGAACAACTAAAGAAACTCCAACACCGCAACTTGATTTCAGTTATAGTGTTCCCGGTGATTATAAACTTTCAGTTACAGTAAAAGATCCGGAAGGTGATTCTGCTGTAAGCGATCCGGTTGCATTGTATGCGGGTAATGAAACACCAGCCGTAAGTATCCAGTTGAACAGTGCAAACAAGTCTTTCTATTTACCGGGCAGGCCCGTTACTTACAGTGTTAATGTAACCGATAAAGACACCGGTAAATTTGATCCGGCAAACCTGTTTGTTTCTGTGGATTATATACCGGGATTCGGCCGTCAGAGTTTAGTAACCGGCACACAAATGGAAACGGCGCCAATATCAGGCAGAACATTGATGGAATCGCTGGACTGTAAAAGCTGCCATAAGGAAAATGAAAAATCTATCGGCCCTTCTTTTATGCAGGTATCACAGAAGTACGCGAAAGATGCAAATGCCATAAGTTACCTCACGCATAAAATTATCAGTGGCGGTGGTGGTGTTTGGGGAGAAACAGTAATGTCGGCACATCCTAACCTACCTGAAAGTGATGCTACGCAAATAGTGCAATGGGTGCTGTCACTATCAAACCAGGCCGCGGTAAAAAAATCGCTTCCGCAAACAGGAACTGTAACGCCGCCGGCAAATACCAAACCCGGAGCCGCATTGGTATTATCGGCAAGCTATACCAATAAAGGTGGGAATAATGTAAAGGCACTCACCGGCAGAAATATAGCTGTACTCAACAGCAATACAGTGATGTTTACGGGTAAAGAAAAGATGAATGGTTTTGTTACCTACAATGCCAACGATGTTAATTATATGGTGATGCCTAAAACAAGCGGTTGGTTCGCTTTGGATAGTATTGACCTTACCGGAGTGGGCTCAGCAACACTTATGTTGGGATGGCAGAATCCTCCTCAATATGGTTACG
>JABDFS010000124.1 GCA_013286425.1 Bacteroidota bacterium | reverse complement strand
TGTTGTCCTTGAATTTCTTTGGTTACTTTCTTTTTTCAAGAAAAGAAAGTAACAGACAAACATCATAGAAATTACCTACTTAAGAAACAAAAAGAACAGATGAATATCTAATTTCTAAAAGCCAGTTTTTCATTT
This sequence comes from Bacteroidota bacterium, assembly GCA_013286425.1. GTDB lineage: Bacteria > Bacteroidota > Bacteroidia > Chitinophagales > Chitinophagaceae > Parafilimonas. Next base: position 6,234 of record JABDFS010000124.1, on the reverse strand, counting down.
GCAAAGAACATTGTTTCTTTGCAGCGCTTAAAGCCGCACAACAAATCAACTGCACAAGAAAATGACACAACGGAAGCTGAGCAAAGATTTGCAGCCGGCAACATAATAGTCTTCAAAAAATAAACATACTATGAGCAGCATTGTAAAAATTCATGCAAGACAAATTTTAGACAGCCGCGGTAACCCCACCGTTGAAGCTGATGTTATAACAGAAGCCGGTTATTTAGGCCGCGCTGCTGTGCCAAGCGGTGCATCCACCGGTATACATGAAGCGGTAGAATTAAGGGATGATGATAAGAAAGTATATGTGGGAAAAGGTGTATTGAAAGCCGTTGACAATGTAAATAAGATTATTGCCGATAAGCTTACCGGTTTTGAAGTAAGCGATCAAACCGGCCTTGATGCTTCATTGATTGAAATTGATGGCACTGATAACAAAAGCAAGCTGGGCGCAAATGCAACATTAGCTGTTTCAATGGCTGCTGCAAAAGCTGCTGCAATGGAAGCTGACCTGCCTTTGTACCGTTATCTCGGCGGTGTGAATGCAACTGTACTCCCGATGCCGTTGATGAACATTCTGAACGGCGGTGTACATGCTGATAACAAAATAGATTACCAGGAATACATGATCGTTCCGGTTGGAGCTGATTCTTTCAGTGAAGGATTGCGTTGGGGCGTTGAGATCTTTCACAAACTGAAAGGTGTGTTGAAGAAAAAAGGTTACAGCACTAATGTTGGTGATGAAGGTGGTTTTGCTCCCGATATTCAAAGCAATGAAGAAGCAATTGAGACTGTATTACAGGCTATTGAAGATGCAGGTTACAAAGCAGGTTCACAGATTGGAATTGCATTGGATGCAGCCAGCAGCGAAATGATGAAAGATGGCAAAAACTATACTTTTTACAAAAGCTCTAAGAAAGTAATCAGCAGCGATGAAATGGTGGCTTACTGGACTGAATGGGTGAATAAATATCCGATCATTTCTATCGAAGACGGGATGGCTGAAGAAGATTGGGATGGCTGGAAAAAATTAACCGATGCAATTGGCCATAAAGTGCAGTTGGTGGGTGATGATCTTCTTGTAACCAATACAAAGATCTTACAGCGAGGTATTGATAACGGCGTTGCCAACAGCATCCTGATAAAGGTAAACCAGATCGGTACGGTTACAGAAACTATCAATGCGGTTCAGTTGGCACAGAGAAGCGGCTATACGACCATTATGAGTCACCGCAGCGGCGAAACAGAAGATACTACCATTGCAGACCTTGCGGTAGCATTGAATTGCGGGCAGATAAAAACAGGTTCTGCATCACGCACAGACCGCATGGCTAAATACAACCAGTTGTTGCGTATTGAGGAAGAATTAGGCAAAAGTGGCATTTATCCAAAAGGCAAGATCAGGTTCAGCAAGTAAATCTCTCTTACTCCCTCTCCATTTATGGAGAGGGCTGGGGTGAGGGGGAACAATTTATACACATATCCACACGTTGTTAAAAATCGTTGACAGAAATTGTAATTTTACTGTCAACGATTTTTTATATCCGGCAAAATGAACATCATTAAAGTTTTTCGCAATAAGTATGTAATTGTTTTAATAGCATTTACCATCTTAATGCTGTTTATTGATCACAATGATATTTTTGTACAGCTCGATCGCAGGAAACAATTAGACGCATTGCTGGCCAGTAAACAGTTTTATGAAAAACAGATAGAGCAAACCAGGAAAAACCTATCCGACCTCCAAAACAATTCCGCAGCTTTAGAGAAATATGCGCGCGAAAAATTCTATTTAAAGAAAGATAATGAAGACCTGTTTGTGGTGCCGCAGCAAAATCAAAAAACTTCGGCTGACAAACAATAATAAGATTTCCCTGCCGTTTCAATAGTATCAGACAGAAAGCGTAATAATACAATTAATACAGTTATCTATCCGTCCTGGTTATTGTTCACCAAAAAATTTGTCCTATGCCGAATTTTACTCCTGAAGACCTTTTATTATATCAATCAGGTGAGTTAAACGAATTGCAGTGTGCAGCCATTGAGGAAGAGTTAAAAGTAAACTGGGCATTGCGTGAAAAATTCAATGTGATAAAAGAAGCACAGGCACGTGTAAATGCAATGCGGTTACCTTCTCCCCGCAAACAAACTATCCAAAGCATTGTATTTTATGCAATGCGCAAACCGGTTACTACATAATTATGCTGTAAAATTTCTGTTCAGTGCCTAATTTAGAAGCTGAACAGATTTTTTTATGAACCGGAAAGAACGTTTTCAATTCTGCATAAATTATTTTGAGGAAAATTATCCTATTGCCGAAACAGAGCTTATTTATGATGATCCTTATGAGTTACTGGTTGCGGTAATTCTGTCTGCACAATGCACCGACAAGCGCGTGAACATGACCACGCCTGCCATCTTTCAAAAATATCCTTCTATAAAAAACTTATCTGAGGCGACGTTTGATGAATTGTTCCCTTACATCAAAAGCATTTCTTATCCCAACAATAAAACAAAACACCTGATCGCTATGGCGAAAATGGTGAAAGAAGATTTTGGCGGTACAATTCCAATGACGGTTGATGAGCTTATGCGATTGCCTGGTGTTGGAAGAAAAACAGCCAACGTTGTTACTTCAGTTATAGATAAACAACCCAACATGGCGGTTGATACGCACGTGTTTCGGGTGGCAGCAAGAATTGGTTTAACGGTGAATGCAAAAACACCGCTGGCAACAGAAAAACAATTGCTTCAATTTATACCAACGGAATTAGTGCACAAGGCACATCACTGGCTTATTCTGCATGGAAGATATATCTGCGTTGCACGCAATCGCAAATGTGATGAATGCGGTTTGAAGCCGGTGTGTAAGTATTACAATAAAGTGGTGAAGAATAGTGAGAAGAAAGAAGTGAAAAGTGAGAAGTGAAAGGCTAAGGAGAATTTGGTCTTTTCTCACATTTCACTTCTCACTTAATAATCAATATCTAAATTCAACCTGTTCTTTAATTCTTTTATCAACGGGTATTTTTCTGCGATACGTTCAAATTTTTGACGGCTGTTCAATGTAAGATGAATGGGAATTTCTTCCTGCTCGCCGGCTTCTATCAATACTTTAAAATTAATGCTGCGGTTATTAAATGCAGTTTGCAGAAAATCGCACAACATTGTTCTTTCCAGTTCAATAAATTTTTGCTGTGTAAGTGCATGTACTGTTACTGTAAAAAAATTATCCGCTTCAATATTCAGCCTTGCATTTCTTAATGTTTGAATAGTTGAATATTTGTTCGGCAACGTTTCAATTGAAACCGCATATTCACTCCATACTTCGGCTAGTTTTGCATCATTAAGCGCTTCTGCATCCCTCACCTCTTCTACATTATAATCTGCGCCAACTTTTTCACGCAGCGATTCAAGCAGGCTTTTCCCGTTTGCTGTTTTGGTAGCCGCAGTCTTTGTTGTTACCTGTTGTGTTTTCTGTACAGCTTTTGGTTCTGTTTGTTCCTGCTTTTGTATGATTGGGGCAGGTTGTTCAATTACCAGCTTAGCTTCGGTTTTTTTGGGAGATATTACAGCGGCAGTTTCAATGTTTTTCGTTTTGTAAATCACCGGGCCATCAACCCGTTTTTTTTTAGTCACGCTGCCGTTGTCACTTACCAGTTCAAGCGCCTGTTGCAGGTAATTCAGTTTTATCAGTGCAAGTTCAACATGCAATCTTTTATTGCGCGCCATTTTATAATTTATCTCAAACTCATTCAGAATATTTAAGGCGCTTACAATATAACTCATGCTCACCTGCTCAGCTTTCTGCGCATATCTTTCCTGCATGCCTTCCACTACATCAAGCAATGCTGCTGCTTTTACATTCTTGCTTACCAAAAGGTTGCGCATAAATTCAGCAAATCCATTCAATACCATATCGCCTTCAAAACCTTTGCTGTTTATTTCATCATACAACAACATCGCTGCACCAATATCCTGTTGCAGCAAATTATCAAGCAGTTTAAAATAATAATCTTCATCTAAAATATTCAAATGCTCAAGCGTATTCTGATAAGTTACTTCGCCGTTGGTAAAACTCACGATCTTATCTAAAATGCTTAGTGCATCACGCATACAGCCTTCGCTTTTTTGTGCAATGATTTGCAACGCAGGTTTCTCTGCTTTGATATCTTCTTTCTCAATAATTTCTTCCAGGTGTTCAACAGTATCTTTTGTTGTAATGCGTTTAAAATCGAATATCTGGCAGCGTGATAAAATAGTTGGAATGATCTTATGTTTTTCTGTTGTTGCCAGAATAAAGATGGCGTAAGGCGGCGGTTCTTCCAGCGTTTTTAAAAATGCATTGAATGCGGCAGTGCTCAGCATGTGTACTTCATCCACAATATATACTTTGTGTTTGCCTGCCTGCGGCATAAAACGAACCTGCTCAACCAATGCACGTATATCATTTTTGCATTCACCGTTAAACCAATTCTTGCTTGCTGCATCAAGCTCATGAATATTCAACGATGTTCCTTCATTAAAACTTCTGCATGAATTGCATTCATTACAGGCCTCACCATCAGGTTGTAAATTCTCGCAATTAATTGTTTTGGCAAGAATACGTGCGCACGTTGTTTTGCCCACACCGCGCGGCCCGCAAAACAAAAATGCATGCGCCAACTGGTTGTTCTTGATTGCATTTTTCAGTGTAGTAGTAATATGCTGTTGCCCCACAACCGTATCAAAAGTTTGCGGCCTGTACTTTCTCGCAGAAACAATAAACTTATCCATAGCAAACCGCAATTTAAGCAGGTGCAATCATTTTTATGATGAGGCTTTGGTTAAATTATGCACATGCATTTTTTTTGCATTGAAGATGAAGATTTTGAACACAAACAATTTGAAAGAATTTTTAGACAGCAAAGTTGAAACATACAATCAGCCATCATTTATAAAAGATGACCCGGTAAGTATTCCGCATTTGTTCACTAAAAAACAAGACATAGAAATTGCGGGATTTTTTGCGGCTGTCTTTGCCTGGGGAAACCGTAAGACCATCATCAATAAATCAAGAGAATTAATGCAGTTGATGGATATGCAACCGCATGAATTTTGTCTGAACGAAGATTTGAATAGACTAAAAAGATTGCTGGAGTTTAAACATAGGACATTCAATTCAACAGACTTATTATATTTCGTTGAGTTTTTGCAATTTCATTATCTCAATAACGATTCACTTGAAACAGCTTTTGCAAAATGGGGAACTGATGTTGAACAAATGCTGATTGGTTTTCATCATTATTTTTTCAGCCTGGAAGATGTGCCTTCTCGCACTAAAAAACATATTGCCACGCCGGAGAAAAAATCAAACTGCAAACGCTTAAATATGTTTCTCCGATGGATGGTGCGTGATGATGATAAAGGCGTTGATTTCGGCATCTGGAAAAATATCAGTCCATCACAATTAATTTGCCCTGTTGATGTGCATGTGGCAAGGGTTGCCAAACGTTTTAATTTATTGCAGCGCAAGCAAACAGACTGGAAAGCTGCAATTGAATTAACTGAAGAGCTGAAAAAGTTTGATGCGGATGATCCTGTAAAATATGATTTTGCTTTGTTTGGTTTAGGCGTGATTGATAAATACTGATGTTCGTAACAAATATAAAAAGCGTTCATTGGAACGCCTTGTTGTTTATGAAAGTTGCTGCTAAAACTTTTTATAACGCGCGATGGAGAAAACTATTTGAAATAGTGTGACATGAGATTCAGTGTGAGTGAAAAATAAAAAACTCTTTGCACGTCATTTCGACGTAAGGAGAAATCTCTAAGCAATCATGATATAACAATTGTGTGACCATTTAAAATTGATTGTGCGCAAATTACAGTCTGCGTTAACTTTAAGAGATGTCTCACTCTCTTTCGACAGGACGGAGCGGGTTGTTGCCAAATAGCAAACTCTTGAACGCCTGTAAACTTTACAACTTAATCACCTTGCCGCTTCCGCTAATGGCTGCATTTATTTCCGCGGTTTCCCCTTTATAAGAAACTTGCCCGCTACCCGAAATATGTACATCCAATTTATTTTGTACAGATAACGTAACAGTACTGCTTCCTGAAATTTCAACATTAGCCGTTTTTGCATTCACATCAAGTGTTGTTATATTACTGCTGCCGCTTGAACTGACAGTATAAGCATCTGCATTTAATTTTTCAATATTGATACTTCCATTACCCGAAGTAAAAACAGAC
>JABDFS010000123.1 GCA_013286425.1 Bacteroidota bacterium | reverse complement strand
AAACAGCAGATAAAGTATGGGACAATTGCTTGAAGATTATTAAGGATATTGTGGAATGGCAGCATTTTAAAACATGGTTTGAACCGATAAAACCTCTTGAATTAAATGGCAATGTTTTATTGATACAGGTACCTAGTCAGTTTTTCTTTGAATACCTTGAAGAGCACTACATAAACCTGCTCGCCAAAACACTTAAACGTGAATTAGGCAAATCAGCAAGGCTTGAATACCGCATTCTGGTTGATAGTGGCGGTAAAGGAAAGAGCGGCAGTATGGATGTTCCTGCCGGCAATATTAAATTTTTCAATAACAATGAAATGAGCTTCCCTCTTGTTATAACCGATGAGGTAAAAAATCCCTTTGTAATTCCGGGATTAAAGAAGATGCAGATTGATCCGCAGCTTAACCAATCGTACGTTTTTGATTCGTTTATTGAAGGCGATTGCAATCGTGTTGCGCGCCGTGCAGGTAGAACTGTTGCAGAAAAACCAGGAGCAAGTTCATTCAATCCGTTGGTTGTGTATGGCGGCGTAGGTTTAGGTAAAACACATCTTACGCAGGCAATCGGCAATGAAGTAAAACACTTACATCCGAACAAGATTGTATTGTATGTAAGCAGTGAAAAATTTATCAATCAATTCCAGGATCACAGCCGTAATAATGCTATTAATGATTTCATTCATTTTTACCAGTTGATCGATGTGCTTATTATTGATGATGTGCAGTTTTTTGCAAAGGCAGAAAAATCGCAGGATGCATTGTTTGCCATTTTTAATCATTTGCATCAAAGTGGAAAACAATTAGTGCTTACTTCAGATAAACCACCGAAAGATCTGGATGGCATGCAGGAACGTTTGCTAAGCCGTTTCCGCTGGGGTTTAAGTGCCGATTTGCAGGTGCCTGATTATGAAACCCGCATTGAAATTCTTGAACGCAAGATGAAGAACGATGGTCTTGATCTTTCAAAAGACGTGGTAAAATATGTGGCGTATAATATCAGCAATAATATCCGCGAACTTGAAGGTGCAATGATATCATTGCTCGCACAATCTTCACTCAACAAAAGAGAAATTGATCTTGAACTTGCCAAAAAAGTATTGCGCAATTTCATTCGTACCAGCAGCAAAGAAATTACCATTGATGCTATACAAAAAATGGTATGTGAATTCTTTGCAGTGCCTTATGACAAACTGTTGCAGAAAACACGCAAGCGCGAAATAGTGCAGGCTAGGCAAATAACAATGTACCTCGCAAAAGCCTTCACCAAAAATTCATTGAAAACAATTGGTGAACATTTTGGCGGCCGCGATCACACAACAGTTATACACAGTTGCCAAACCGTAAAAGACCTTATGGATACTGATAGTTTGTTCCGTGAAAACGTTGTTGAACTCACACAGAAAGTGCAGCTTGCTGCTATGTAATTTTCAAGAAGAGTTTTTTGGTTACCGGCTTTTGTACGTTGTGGCATTGTCCCTTGCGCAACACTTGTGCACTATATTTTCATACATTAGAACCGTAGCTGTGTTTACTATTTAACTTCTTCCTGCAACCGCAAACTTGCAACCAGCAATGCGTCTCTTTATCTTTGCCTCACAATTTTGTTCCGCCTGCAACGGAATCTATTTGATAATAGAATCCCGAAAAACCGGGGGTCTGAAATTTTTTACAATGGCATTGTTACACAACCGTATTTCCGGCGAAGAATTAAAGCACCGTTTAATGGCAGAAACTGAACCAAGAACAACCATCAGTTTCTATAAATATTTTCCTATACAAAATCCCCAGGAGTTCCGTGATCATTTATATAAGCACTTACATAATTTAAAAGTGTTTGGCAGGGTTTATATAGCTAAAGAAGGCATCAATGCGCAGGCAAGTGTGCCACAATCAAACTTTGAAGCATTCAAAGAATTTTTGTATTCAATAAACGAATTAAATAACCTGCGCTTAAACATTGCTGTTGATGATGATGGCAAAAGCTTTTGGGTATTATCCATAAAAGTGCGTGATAAAATTGTTGCTGATGGCATAACCGATCCGGGTTTCAGCATGGAAAATAAGGGTGGATATGTTGATGCGCAACAAATGAATACGCTGCTGAATGAAAAAGATACAATTGTGATTGACATGCGCAATCATTATGAATATGAAGTCGGGCATTTTGAAAATGCAATAGAAATTCCGTCAGACACTTTTCGCGAACAATTGCCCATGACTGTTGATATGATGAAAGGCAATGAAGAAAAGAATATCATCATGTATTGCACCGGCGGTATTCGTTGCGAGAAAGCAAGCGCATATATGTTGCATAATGGTTTTAAAAATGTTTTTCATTTGGAAGGCGGCATTATTAATTATGCAAGGCAGGTAAAAGAAAATGATGAGCATTCAAGATTCATCGGTAAAAATTTTGTGTTTGATAATCGCCTGGGCGAAAGAATTACGGAAGATATAATAGCCAGATGTCATCAATGCGGCAAACCCTGCGATTCACATACCAACTGTGTAAACGATGGTTGTCATCTTCTCTTTATTCAATGCGATGAATGCAAACAAAAATATAATGGCTGCTGCAGCATTGAATGTAAAGAAACCATTCATCTTCCGCTGGAAAGGCAAAAGCAAATTCGCAAAGGCATTGATAAAGGCAGAAATGTTTTCAACAAAAGCAAATCAAGATTAAGGCCGAGATTGAATGAGCTGTAATATCATTTTTATCTTTCGATTGCTGCTATAAATTCTCTTCAACATAACATAAAAATTTTATTGTTTTTCTTTTTATATAAAGAGTATCGGCCTATATTTGGCTGCATTTATTAACTCATAAATCCCGGTAAACCCGTAGACTAAATCAACTAACATGCAGAAAAAAAGTATCCTATGCCTTGCCATTCTATGCACTTTTATTGGCTGTCAGAAAGAAGTAATAAAAACATCGGAAATATCAACGGGCGAAGTTGCTGAAGCAAAAGCGAAGAACATTGACACTTCAGGTTGGTATGGATTGTATTACGATCCGTTTCAAGATCCTGAAGAGCCGCCGACTTATACAATAGTTCCAGATGATACACTTATTTTAAATGGAGAGGCAAAAATTCCGGACGCATTGTACTCTGATTTTAGTGACACAACTTTCATTGCTTATGATATGCAACCTATTGATGTAATAAATACAGACAGCAGCGCTCTGGATGTTACAGTGCGCAAAGACATCAATACAATTGAGCTGGATATTTTAGGAGCAACCAACAATGCGCAACTTCTTTATCATGCTAATCATTTAAATGATTCCGGTTATTATTCATTGTCTGTTGGCAGCACCTCTGTTCAATTCAATGTTTATCCTGCCACAGATTTTACATCATTCAAATTATTACGTTTTGCATTCAAACAAAACAAAGCATATGTATATGTTTCAGGTAAATTAATTACTTCATTTAAATACAATGTTTCAGACAAACCTGGCAATATAAAAGGCATAAGAATGGGTAAAGAGGGCTATATAGAATGCGACAACGTAAAACTATATAACAGTTATACCAGAAAACTTTTGATGAAAGAAGATTTCAATATTAACAGGCATAGTCAAACATATTTTTATTGATATTACAAATTCATTGTACAGTTATCAACGCGTATGATAACTGTACAATGATAATTTTATGGCTAGCTTATAATGGGAAATTATTGCAATGTTGTAAGCGCTGTAACGATCCGGCTATAAATTTCTTCATCACCTAATTCTTCCGGAATAAATTTTCTACCGATAACAGTTTCGTATAATTCTATATAACGTTTGGAAATTGTATCAACCCAATCCTCATTCATTTCAGGAACAGTTTGGCCTTCCTTACCCATAAAATTGTTTGCTATCAGCCATTCGCGCACAAACTCTTTGCTTAATTGTTTCTGCCGTTCGTTTGTTTGCTGGCGTTCATCAAAACCATCTTTATAAAAATACCTTGAGCTGTCAGGCGTATGCACTTCATCCATCAAATAAATTTCATCACCTATTTTTCCAAACTCATATTTTGTATCGGCGAGTATTAATCCATGTTCTGCCGCAATTGATTTTCCACGTTCAAATAATTTCAATGCATAATCACATAAAATTCCCCATTCGTTTTCTGTTGCCAAACCTTGCTCAATTATTCCATTAGCACTTATATCTTCATCATGACCTGCTGCTGCCTTTGTACTTGGTGTAATTACAGGTGATGGAAAGAAATCATTTTCTTTTAAATCTCCAGGCATTTCAACACCGCATAAAATTCTTTTACCGCTGTTATAAGTGCGCCAAGCATGACCAACAAGATTTCCTCTTACTACCATCTCAATCTTAAATGGAATACATTTCTTTCCTATTGAAACATTTGGAGCAGGCACATTCATCAACCAGTTAGAACAAATATCTTTTGTTGCATTCAACATGTATGCAGCAATCTGGTTTAACACCTGTCCTTTATAAGGAATCGGTCTGGGAAGTATTACATCAAATGCCGAAATCCGATTGCTGGCAATCATTACAAGTACATCGCCGTTTATTGTATATACATCTCTAACTTTTCCACTGTAAAAATTAGTTTCACCGGCAAATTTAAATTGTTGTTTTTCCATGTTATTGCAAACCTACAGGACTATATTGATGCTTACAACTTCATTAAAAAAAATGTTCTAACTTCATTATAAAATAGCCTGGTCGTATTTGCATCAATTTTTCTGTAATTAAAATCAGTGTCCCCTTCATTGTAAACTAAAATTATTTTATGCTTAAGAAAACGATTGCATCACTGCTTTTCCTGGCCTGTGCACTTATCTATCAAAGCAGTTATTCGCAAACCACCATCGTAATTACCGGCAATATAAAAAGTGGCCAAACAAAAGAAAATCTTTCAGCCATATCAATAAAAATAAAAGATGGCACATCAGGAACATTTACTGATGAAAAAGGAAACTTCAGGCTTGTGACAACACAGAAGCCTCCATTTGTTATTGTCGTATCTTCTATTGGTTACGCGAACAAAGAGGTAAATGTTGAAAGTGAAGGCCAGGCTTTAACTATCGAATTGGATCCCAGTTTTGCATTGGGGCAGGAAATTGTTGTGGCCGCGTCAAGAGTGCCTGAACGCATTCTGGAATCACCGGTTACAATTGAACGCATTAATAATACTACTATAAGAAATGCACCCGGACCAAATTATTATGATGCATTAGGCAACCTGAAAGGAGTTGATGTTACCAGTTCAAGCTATACTTTTAAAACAATTTCTACACGCGGCTTTAACGGCAGCGGTAACCTGCGTTTTAATCAATTAGTTGATGGAATGGATAACTCAGCGCCGGCTTTGAATTTTTCGGTTGGAAACGTAATCGGCCTTACTGACTTGGATGTAGACAATATGGAATTACTTTCCGGCGCATCATCAGCTTTATATGGTTCAGGTGGCATGAATGGAACACTGTTGATATCAAGTAAAGATCCATTCAAGTACCAGGGCTTTAGCGCTGAAATTAAAGAAGGTATAATGCATATTGATGATTACAGGCACAGTGTCTCACCTCTTCATGATATTGCATTAAGATGGGGCAAAAAGGTTTCTGACAAGTTTGCTTTTAAAATAGGCGCTGAGTACATTAAAGCCAATGACTGGCAGGCAGATGATTCCACAAATCTTTTACGCAATAATGTACTAAGCAAAACACAACCCGGCACAAGAGCATCAGATCCAAATTATGATGGCGTAAATGTTTATGGTGATGAAGCCAGTGCAAGCATGGCTGGTGTTGCACAAGCTGGTGTTTTTGGGCCATCCAATACTTCATTGCCTTTGGTAGAAGAGGCGCTGGGTGCCCAATTAGGACGTCCACCAACCGAAACTGAGATCCTTGGTTATTATGCACAGCAAGATCCTTCTGTTTATGGTCCGTTGCCAGCTTTCAGTGGTGGTTTGTTACATGGTGTTTATAATGATGCCGGTGGCCAGCAACTTTATGTAAGCCGCACGGGTTACTATGAAAAAGACATGACGAATTATAATGCATACGACCTTAAAATTTCAGGAGGCTTATATTACAATGTAAGTCCGAATACAGAATTATCATTAACCGGTAACTGGGGAGAAGGCACTACTGTATATACTGGTGCTGATAGATATTCACTAAAAAATTTCAGCATAGGACAATATAAGTTGGAGCTTAAAAACCCTAACTGGTTTTTAAGAGCATATACTACCCAGGAAAATTCGGGTGATTCTTATGCAACAACATTAGCAGCATTAGGCATCAATAATGCATGGACTGATAACGCAACATGGTTTGGAACATATAGTGCAACTTACTCAGCGTATATATTGCAAGGTGCAGATGCTGCAACAGCAAATGCAGCAGCGCGTACAGCAGCGGATGCAAAAAGATTTATGCCCGGTTCTGCAGATTTTAATACAGCTTTTAATAATTCAACCAAAACTCCAATTAGTGATGGAGGTTCTCAGTTCGCTGATAAATCAAGTCTTT
>JABDFS010000122.1 GCA_013286425.1 Bacteroidota bacterium | reverse complement strand
AACTGATGAAAGGTATGTTGAATGGTATATTTTATTTCTGCGACAAAAGCGGTTTATATACACGGCCATATGCAGCGCATGATCTTGGAACTTATCCTTTGGCTAATGGTGAAGTATATGGCGACAATGGAATGCCTGTTGAAGAAAGCGGCAACATGATCATTCTTACTGCTGCTATTTGCAAAGCAGAAGGCAATGCAGATTATGCAAAACAACATTGGAAAACATTGACGCAATGGGTAGGTTACCTTGAAAGAGAAGGCCTTGATCCTGCCAATCAATTATGCACTGATGATTTTGCCGGTCATCTTGCGCGCAACGCAAATCTTTCGGCAAAAGCAATTGTAGGCATTGGCTGTTATGCAATGATGGCTGATATGTTAGGCGATAAAGCAACTGCAGATAAGTATAGAGCAATGGCAAAAGATTATGCAACCAAATGGCAACAACTTGGAGATGCAGGCGATCACTATGCATTAACTTTTAATGATAAGAATACATGGAGCCAGAAATACAATTTGGTTTGGGATAAAGTGCTGAACCTCCAGTTATTTCCGCAGGATGTTTATAACAAAGAGATTGCATATTATCTCACTAAACAAAATGAATTTGGTTTGCCGCTTGACAGTAGAAAGACTTATACAAAATCAGATTGGATAATGTGGACAGCAACATTAACCGGCAATCAAAATGATTTTGATGCGCTCATAAATCCAATTTATAAATATTCAACCGGAACACCTACACGTGTGCCTTTAAGCGATTGGCATGAAACAACTGATGGTAAACAAGTGGGCTTCCAGGCAAGAAGTGTTGTAGGTGGGTATTTTATAAAAGTACTGGCAAATAAATGGAGTAAGTAGTGAACGGTGAGCAGTAAACGGTATTGCAATCTTAAACTGTTTATTGTTCATTGCTTACTAAAATATTAAATAGTAAAGCATGTGTGACATTGAAAGATTACAAAAACTTTTCCGGCAAATGCATCATGACGATCCCCTCATTGTGCGTGCGCCTGGCAGAATAAATCTTATCGGCGAGCATACAGATTACAACAATGGTTTTGTTTTACCCGCTGCAATTGATAAGGCAATTTATGTTGCTGTGAACAAACGTGCAGATAACAAAGTTTATCTGTACGCTGAAGAATTCAATGAAACATTTATAGCTGATCTTGATAACCTGCGACAACCTAAATTTCACTGGAGTGGTTATGTGTTGGGCGTTGTTGAACAATTACAGAAAAGAAATTTTCTAATAAGCGGCTTTAATATAATTGTTGATGGCGATGTGCCTGTTGGTGCAGGGATGGCTTCATCTGCAGCCATTGAATGTGCAACTGCGTATGCGTTGAGTGAATTGTTTGAATTGGGATTAAGTAAACTTGAAATGGTGAAGATCGCGCAAAAAGCAGAGCAGGAATTCGTGGGTCTGCAATGCGGCATCATGGATATGTTCACAAGCATGTTTGGTAAAAAAGATCATGTAATATGTTTGGATTGCCGTTCGTATGAGTATGAATATTTCCCATTTAAACAAGATGGCATCAAGATCGTTTTGTTGAATACAAGTATTAAACATTCACTCGCTTCATCAGAGTACAACACAAGAAGAAAACAATGCGAAGAAGGTGTTGCCATCATTCAGCAACAATACCCGCATGTGCAAAGTTTAAGAGATGTAACTGTTGAAATGCTGAATGCCTGCATTGAGAAAAAATCTGTTGTATACAATCGCTGCAGGTTTGTGGTTGAAGAAATTGACAGGCTGCTTGCCGGTTGCGGCGATCTTCAGCACAACGATATAAAAACGTTCGGAAAACGAATGTTTAAAACACATGATGGCTTAAGAAAACTGTATGAAGTAAGTTGTAAAGAGCTTGACATATTGGTTGAATTGGTTAAAACGAATACTGCTGTTTTAGGCGCGCGCATGATGGGCGGCGGTTTTGGCGGCTGTACTATAAATATTGTAAAAGAAGATGCCGTTGAAGAATTGATATACGATACACGCAATGCCTATCGTGACAAAACCGGTATGAACCTGAGTGCCTATGTTGCTGTTATTGAAGAAGGCGCAAAATCATTGAGCAGGCATGTAAGTGTTTAACATTCTATATTATTTAATTCATTTTTCAAATTTCTTCTGCAATGCATTTGTAAGCATTATGCTTTAACCACGATCCCTTATTATCAAAAGTTTTGATCACATAAATAATATCATTCATGAAATATTTATTAAGAAATAGTTTGGTTATAGTTGTGGTGCTTCTCTCCTCTTCATCATTCGCACAAAAAACATTCACCAATCCTTTATTGCCTTCAGGCCCTGACCCATGGAATATTTATAAGGATGGATATTATTATTACACAAACTCTACAGGCAGTAACATCACAATTTGGAAAACAAAAAACATAGCTTATCTATCAACTGCTGAAAAAAAAGTTGTGTGGATGCCGCCAAAAACAGGTGCGTATTCAAAAGAATTATGGGCGCCTGAAATTCATTTCTTTCAAAACAAATGGTATATATATTTTGCTGCAGACAGTGGCAACAACAACGATCATCGTTTGTATGTTTTGGAGAATGCATCTGCTGATCCTTTGCAGGGTGAATGGACGATGAAAGGCAAGCTTACAACGCCTGATGATAAATGGGCGATCGATGGTTCCTGCATTGAATTAAAAGGCAAATTGTATTTGATATGGTCTGGCTGGAAAGGCAATGTAAATGGTGAACAGGATATTTATATCGCCCGGATGAAAAATCCCTGGACGGTTGAAGGCAAACGCACTTTGTTATCGAAACCGGAGTATGATTGGGAATTAAATGGTGATCTGCATTCTGCAAATGATCCTGCGCATGTAAGTGTGAATGAAGGCCCGGAATTTTTGGTGCATGACAATAAAATATTTCTCATCTATTCAGCGAGCGGCTGCTGGACGGATTATTATGCACTCGGCATGTTAACCGCTAATACTAATTCCAATTTATTAGATTCAGCTTCATGGAAAAAATCTTCGCAACCTGTGTTTAAACAATCGCCTGCAAACAAAGTTTATGCAACTGGTCATAACAGTTTTTTTGTTTCACCAAATGGAAAAGAAAACTGGATACTTTATCACGCCAACAGCAATCCCGGTGATGGTTGCGGCAACAAACGCAGTCCGCGCGCACAAAAATTTACATGGAATGCGGATGGCACACCAAACTTCGGTGAGCCTGTTGCTGCAGGTGTAGCATTACCTGTTCCGGCAGAGAATTAATGTGAATAGTGAATGGTCAATTGCGAATCTGAGGCTGTTCATTGTTGCCATGAAAATATGTTGCATAAGTGAGTGACACAACGAAGATGCCATTATTGCTAAAGCTGATCAACAAAAATAATATGAAGCAATCGCTGATCTTATTGTTATGCGTGTTGATTAAACTTAACTGTATTGCGCAACTGGATGATAAAACGGTTGTGCTTGCGGCTAAGCCAAAAATGTGGTATCCGTTTGCATTAAATGATGTTCGTTTAACGGAAGGCAGTGCATTTTATAATGCAATGAAAGTGGATGAACAATACATGATCGGTGTGGATGTTGAACGTATGCTAAATTCGTTCAGGCGCAGTGCTGGTTTGCCAACAGTAAATAAAAATTATCCTGGTTCATTTCAACCTGCCGGCACCAGACCTGCTTATCCTGATCATTATCTTTCTGCTATTTCCATCATGTATGCACAAACAGGTGATGATCGTTTTTTGCAACGCGCTAACTATATTATTCAAACTATAAAAGCTTGCAAAGACACAATTGCCGCAAAGCAACAACGACATGATACAACAGCACATCCGTTTAATCAGCCAAGATATTTTGCTGATCTGTTAAAAGGGAAAATCATGTTGGATGGGCCTGATGAAGCGGGCTATCCGTGGGGTGGCGCAGGCAATTCGGTCACGAATGATTTTTATGGCATTCATAAAATGTTAGCTGCATACAGAGATGCATATTTATACTGTAATAATAAAGATGCATTGCAGTTAATGATTGATGAAGGTGATTCAATTGCTGATGTTGTACTGCATACAAATACTGATCTGTTTGATGATGCACTTGATGTTGAACATGGCGGCATGAACGAAGTGTTTGCAGACTTGTATGCAATAACCGGAAATAAAAAATACATGGATGTCAGCATGCGGTTCAATCATCAGAAAGTGATATTGAATATTGCTGATAACAAAGATGTTTTATATGGAAGACATGTGAATATGCAGGCGCCAACATTTGTTGGAACAGCTATGCAATATGAATTGACTGGTGACAAAGTTTGTGGTGATGCAACTAAAAACTTTTTAGAGATGATGTATAAAGATCACATCAGTTGCATTGGTGGAACCGGCCGTTGCGAAAGATATTTAATGCCCGGTGAAATAAGCAAAACACTTGGGTTTACTGCTGATGAAACCTGTGTTACGTATAACATGTTGAAGATTGCTTTAAACGAATTTGAATTATCCGGTGAGCTAAAACACATGGATTATTTTGAACGCGCATTATACAATGATATTCTTGCTTCGCAGGATCCGCAAAGCGGTGGCGTTACTTATTATATGTCGTTAACGCCGGGTGGTTTTAAAAGTTACAGCAATGTTTATGATATTGAAGGTGTTTGGTGTTGTGTTGGAACAGGAATGGAAAATCATGCAAAGTATGGCGAGGCTATTTACTTTCATAACAATAACGATCTGTTTGTAAATCTTTTTATTCCGTCGCAGTTAACATGGAAAGAGAAAGGCTTGAAAGTTGAACTCGCAACAAAATTTCCTGAAGAAGATAATATTACGCTTACAATAAAAGAGAATGCATTTTTCACTAATCAGTTGTTCATACGTTATCCTTCTTGGGCGCAACATGGCGTGAAAATATTCATCAATAATGAACAACAAAATATTGATGCACAGGCGGGCGATTACATCCGCCTAAATCATGCATGGAAAGCTGGTGATAAAATCAACATTACTATTCCACAGGATTTTCATTTTGAAAGCACAGCAGATGATGCAAGTTTAACGGCTATTCTTCACGGACCAGTTGTTATGGCAGGTGAATTAGGTGCTGATAAAATGCCGGGCAGCGATTTGGTTCGTTATGCTATGCAATGGAATGGCTGGCATCCTGTAAAAAATGATATCCCAACATTGATAGTGAATAAACAAATGCCTGGCGAATGGCTAAAAAAATTACCGGATACTGCTTTACAATACACAACAGTAAATGCAGGTTTCATTAATGATTCATCACATGATATAAAGTTGTTGCCGTTTTATAAAATACATCACCAGCGTTACACTGTTTACTTTAAAATGTATTCGCATGATGAAACGGAATTCAGAAAAGATGCAGTAAGCGACGAAGCAAATGTTGATGATTTCAACAGTGAAAAAGCGCATAATCTTCAATCTGAAAATTCAGATACTTCAGCAATAAAAGATCAGCGGCATTTTTGGGAAAACAATCGCATTGGAAGATTCACTAAACAGAATGGATGGTTTTCATATGATATGAAGATCGATAGCGCAAAGCCTTACAATTATTTGGTGGTAACATATTGGGGTGATGAAGAGTTGCATCATCAATTCAATATTTTGATAGACGATAAAGTTTTAAAGCATGAAGATGTTTCAAAAAAACATCCTTTAACTTATTATGAAGAAGTATATGAATTGCCTGACTCATATTGGAAAAATAAAACACAGGTTACAGTAAAGTTTAAAGCAGATGCAAACAGTTATGCAGATGCTGTCTATGCTTTAAAAATAACATCAGACAATAAACATATTCTTGATTATTCTTTTTATTAATGCAACAAGATTTATTGAATGAAGCAGTGTATCCTTGTTAGTATAATTTTATTTGTTTGCACAAAAAATATTCATGCGCAAATAACTTCTACTGTTTTTAAAGAGCGTGTTGATACAATAAACTCCAACATCTATAAATACCTTTACGATTCATCGGGCGCATTGTATTATGAAACAGAAAAACGATACCCTGTAGATAAAAAGCACTCTTATTTATGGCCATTGTGTGCATTAATACAAGCTGCTAACGAAGCAGAAAAAGCAGATCCTTCAAAAGATTATATGTCGCCTGTTTTAAAAGCGATAGACCAATATTACAGTGACGTGCCGCCTGCTCCGGGATACCAGGCTTATGTAACAAAAGAGGAAAAAGATGATCGGTTTTACGACGATAACCAATGGGTTGCTATTGCGTGTATTGATACATATAACAGAACACACCAACAGCATTATCTTGATATTGCTAAAAAAATTTATCGCTTTATGATGACTGGCTACGATACAGTTTCAGGTGGTGGTTTGTATTGGAAAGAAGGCGATAAAACAACAAAGAATACATGCTCCAACGGCCCTGGTATTTTAATTGCATTGCAATTATATAAAATAACAAAATACAAAAATTATCTTGATACGGCATTGGTTTTATTCAATTGGGTGAATGCGCATTTACAATCTCCGCAGGGTCTTTATTATGATAATATAAAAATACCATCATTAAAAATTGATTCGGCGATGTATACTTACAATACAGGCACAATGCTTCAATCGAATGTTTTGTTGTATGAAATAACACATGATAAAAAATATTTGGAGGAAGCCGAACGCATAGCAAAATCAGCCGAAAGTATTTTTTACAGAAATGGAAAATTGTCTGCCAACTACTGGTTTAATGCTGTGTTGCTGCGTGG
>JABDFS010000121.1 GCA_013286425.1 Bacteroidota bacterium | reverse complement strand
TGCATTGTATAAAGTCGGATCGGTTTCAACAGGGTCTGAAGTGGGATCAAATTCATCAACTCTTATCCTGTTTTGAATAAAACCGGCGCCAATACCCAAAGAAAGTGTTTTGCCGCTTTCTTCATATTCAATGGGAATGCGCACAGCAAAATTTGCGTACATTGATACATTGTCCTGCAAACCTATTTTATCATTTACTGCCTGGAATGCAAGGCCATACCGCTTTTCATGCGCTATGCCTGTATCAGAAGTAATACAGTTTAAGCCCACAGTTTTATTAAAAGAAGATTTTGCCGGTCCTACTTCTCTCGATATAAATGCTTTTATGTTATTGAATGAAAAGCTGTGGGTAGGCGCGGGGTACCGTACCGCTGTATTCAATAAATCATTGATACAGGATGATCTTAAAAAATCAGGTGCTGTTATAGGAATGGTGGAATTGTTTCTTGGCCAGAAAATAAGAATAGGATATGCATATGAATATTCTATCAACAATTCAACCTTGAATAATTATCCAACCAATGAAATATCGCTCAGCTATTTCTTTATTAATCCAAAAGCGGCCATGTATTCACCAAGATATTTTTAATATGCAGCAAGGCAATAAAATATTATTCCGTTCAAAATTTTACTTTAATACGATAAGGCCAAACCGGGTTATTGCTGCAGCTATAACAATAATCGCAACCTTATTCCTGCAAAATGCAAATGCACAGTATGCGCTTAAACTGGCGAGAGAACAGGATTCACTTTATAATTATGCCAAAGCAATTCCTTTATACGAAAAAGCGTATATGAAAAAGCCTACTGCGGAAGCGGCACGCGGTATAGCCGGAGCCTACTTCAAACAAAGGGCGTTTGTGGATGCTATGCCCTGGTATGCGAAACTGGTCGCTATGGAAGATCATACCTTAATGGATGAGTTTTTTTACGCACAAAACCTAATGAGCAGCCGTCAATACCCTGAAGCAAAAACAGTGCTTTCAAAACTGGATACAACCAATATCGCAATTAATCATACGCTTATTGCCAATATGATCGCGGGTTGTGATTCTGCTGTTTACTGGGCGGCTCACCCGGTAAAAGGAGATCTGGCAAATCTTGAAAAGCTTAATTCACGCCAATCGGATTGGGGCGCTACCAACTATAAAGGCAATATCATATTTGCATCCAGCAGGCCTGTACAACTGAAAAGGAAAGAGCCTTTTTTCCGCAATACCAGCTTTAGTCCGTCAACCTATGGCTGGACGGGTGACAGCTACCAGCATATTTATTCCGGCAATACAAATGACAGTGCAGGTATCAGCATATTTGATACTGCAATTGCCGCCGGTTTTTACCACATAGCCAACGCCAGTTTTACTGCGGATGGAAATGAAATGTTCTTTGCTGTTACACGATATATAAAAAAGAAGGCAAAATTCATCGGTAAAGAGTACCCGTATCATATTAATATCGAAATATATTATACTGCCTGGGATGCTGTGAAGAGTGCATGGAAGCAACCGGTAAGATTTCCATACGATGATATATTGCAGAATTCTATGGGAGATCCTTTTATTACACCCGATGGTAAAACACTCTATTTTGTTTCTGATGCAAAGGAAAATAGTTTTGGCGGCACCGATATTTATTATAGCAAAAGAACTCGCGATACATCCTGGGCGACGCCTGTGAATATGGGTGATTCAATAAATACGCCGGGCAATGAACGCACCCCGTTTTTAGACAGTGCAGGCAATCTCTATTTTGCCAGTGATGGCCATATTGGCATGGGCGGACTTGATATTTATAAGGCAACACCAGATGCTAATGGTGGCTGGCAAATTGTAAACGCCGGTGTTCCTGTAAACAGTCCGCAGGATGATTTTACTCCTTACTTTACTAATGGATACAAAGGCTATTTTGCCTCCAACCGTCTTTTGGGAAAAGGCGGCGATGATATTTACCGGTTTAATGCTGCAAGGATATTAATATTTAAGCTGGAAGGCGAAGTGCTGAATACAAAAACCAGGTTACCGGTCAGCAATGCAACCGTTACACTTAACAATTTAATTTTAAATGCACCTTTAACCGTAACAACCGGTACAGATGGAACATTTTCATTTATGCTCGATAGTATAACAACCTATAGATTAACTGCAATTAAACCGGAATATACTCCATCAGCAACGGAAGATCTTAGTACTGTAGGTCTGCAGGAATCAACCGTTATTCATAAAACTTTATACCTGGATAATATCATCATACCGCCGCCTGTAATTGAGCCTATTTATTACAATTTTGATAAGTGGAATATAAGGGGTGATGCCGAAAATCCGCTGGATCATATAGTGCAGTTGATGAAAGAAAACCCCAATTGGAAGCTGGAAATAAGTTCGCATACTGATTCAAGAGGATCTGATAACTACAATATGCGTTTGTCACAACAGCGTGCTGAATCAGTAATGAAGTATTTAACTGATCATGGCATAGAGGCAGGCAGGTTGTCTGCACAGGGCTATGGTGAAACAAGGTTGGTAAACAATTGCTCCAACAGAATGCCCTGTTCTGAAGCAGCACACCAACTAAACCGGAGAAGTGAATTTATGGTTCAGGAAAAATAAAACAGGTTTTAAAACCATGTTCTTCAGTAACAGTAAAAAATTACATTTATTAATGTTTTCATGACTCCCTGATATTAGTATTTAGTAGAGTATATATTTAAAATAGAATACAAAAGTTTTTGGCTTTTGTGTATCGCATGTTTTTATTTTTAATCTTCAAGATATGCTGCAACCTCATGATGAGAAACCAAGCCTGTTTATAAATATCTGAAATTTGTGAATACAAGTAAAATTTCGATCGACTTGATTTTGTGAACTTTTAAATTTTAAGGATAATCAGCTCAGAAGCACGAGATTATTTTCTGAAGATGAATAAGGTTTACCTGTAATGAATTTAGTTTGGAAAATTAAACTAGCTAAATGATAATCAATGTGGAGAATACCGGGCTCGAACCGGTGACCTCTTGCATGCCATGCAAGCGCTCTAGCCAACTGAGCTAATTCCCCCTCAACAGTTTACGGGTGGCAAAAATAATGAGTAGATGCAAATGCATATCATTTCAATTGCACTATTTCAAAATTGTTTCAATTGCAGATAATTCTTCGTTTGAAAAATTTGTATTACTCAATGCTGCAAGGTTATTATTTAATTGTTCAACAGAACTTGCACCTATCAATACACTTGTAACTCTTTTATCTTTCAACAACCAAGTTAATGCCATTTGTGCCAATGATTGATTTCTGTCTTTTGCTACATCATTAAGCTTTTTAATAACAGCAATCTTTTCTTCTGTTACTTCACTTGTTTTTAAAAATCCTGTAGATTTTGCTGCGCGTGAATCTTCAGGAATACCTTTTAAATAACGATCGGTAAGCAAGCCTTGTGCAAGCGGAGAAAATGCAATACATCCAACACCATTTTCTTCAAGCACATTCAATAATCCATCTTCAACCCAACGAACAAACATTGAATATTTAGGTTGATGAATCAAACAAGGGGTTCCCAAACTTTTTAAAATTTTAATTGCCTGTTCAGCTTGCTGTGCATCATAATTTGAAATGCCTGCATATAAAGCTTTGCCGCTTCTTACAATGGCATCAAGCGCCATCATTGTTTCTTCAAGCGGCGTATTGGGATCAGGCCTGTGCGAATAAAATATATCAACATAATCAAGCCCCATTCTTTTTAAACTTTGATTACAGCTTGCAATTAAATTTTTTCTTGAGCCCCATTCGCCATAAGGCCCTTCCCACATATGATAACCTGCTTTTGAAGATATGATCAGCTCATCGCGCAGGTTGCCTGTAAAATCTTTTTTCAAAATCTTACCAAAATTTTCTTCAGCACTGCCGGGTTCAGGTCCATAATTATTTGCAAGATCAAAATGTGTAATGCCATTATCAAATGCACAATGAATGATCCTTCTTCCATTTTCAAAAATATCAACAGAACCGAAGTTGTGCCACAGTCCCAGTGAAATAGCCGGCAACAATAAACCGCTTTTTCCACAACGGTTATATTTCATTTTTTGATAGCGTTCAGAAGATGGTGTATAAAACATAAACTGATTATAAATAAATAAAATCAAACATACACATTTATTAAGCAGGCAAGATTTACAATAAACTTATTTTTATAAGATTTTGATTATTTGAACAGAAGCTTAATTTAGCTGTCTAAATCAAAATTTTTTTATGAAACATCCTTTACACCTGCTCGCATTAATTCCTATCCTATTTGTTTTAAATGCCCAGTCACAGGTAACTAACCTTGCTACGAATTCCAATATCCGAATGGGTATAAGTCTTGGCAGTGTTGGTATTCTTGCTGATACATCAGGAAAACTTTGGGTCACCGATGGTACAACTTCAGGCACATCCCAGTTCACCAGTAAAGTTACTGTTGATACCGCTGAAACAGTTGCAGTATTTAACGGCAAAGTATATTTTGCCGGCATAACCACTACCACAGGTTCTGAACTGTGGGCTACTGATGGAACTGATGCAGGAACTGTTCTTATACAAGATATCAGACCTGGTAACGGAAGTTCTGAGCCAAGAAAATTTGCAGTGTTCAATAACACTTTGTATTTCTTTGCTTCAACAACTGCAGAAGGCGCCGAATTATGGAAATCTGATGGCACCAATGCCGGTACTGTATTGGTAAAAGATATTGATCCCGGTTCACAAAGCAGTTATAACGCTAATCAAACTTATTTCTTCGCATCAAACAACATCCTGTATTTTGATGCGAACGACGGTACACACGGAACTGAACTCTGGAAAACAGATGGCACAAATGCAGGCACTGTAATGGTTTCTGATATTAATCCCGGAGCCGGTTCTTCTAATGCTGCCAACTTTACTACACTTGGCACAAGTGTAGTATTCAGCGCAAATGATGGAGTAGCACATGGAACGGAATTATGGAAAACAGATGGCACTACTGCAGGTACTGTTTTACTGGATGACATAGCTAATGGTGGTTCAGGTTCATCACCACAACAATTTGTTCCTTTCCAGGGCAAAGTATCTTTTATTGCAAGTGCCGCCGGAAAGTTTAACCTGTTTACAACTGATGGTACAACCGCAGGAACTGTTTTAGTAAAAGCTTTTGGTCTTGGATCAATTCCAATTCTCACAAATGCTGTTATCATCAGCAACAAACTTTATTTCGCAGCTATTACTACAACCAACGGGTTCGAGCTTTGGTCTTCAGATAATACTACTGCAGGCACTGCATTATTTAAAGATATCAATCCGGGTACTGGCAGTTCAAGTCCAATTATTCTACCAGACTTTTTTCCTCTTCTTTCAGGAGGCACGGGTGATATTCATACAAGCCTGTTCAACGGTAAAATATTTTTCATAGCAGATGATGGCACACATGGATCAGAACTCTGGATAACTGACGGTACTGATGCAGGTACGGTAATGGTGAAAGATATTAACCCGGGTTCCGGTTCTTCAATGGCAGATAACATATCATGGTTCTACACTTCAACAGGTTTATACTTTGCTGCTACTGATGGATCAGGCGGAGATGAATTGTGGAAGAGTGATGGTACCGAAGCAGGTACTTCACTTGTAGAAGATATCAATCCGGGCAGTGCAAGTTCAAATCCTATGTTCCTTTACCTGTATGTTAACAGCAATGTTTTCTTCACTGCGATGGATGGCACTTCTTCCGGAACCAATCTTTATGTAGTTAGCGGAGATATAGTATTGCCTGTTTCATTGATAGATTTTGCTGCAGCATTTAACGGCAAAACAGTAGATCTTAAATGGTCAACATCTACAGAAACAAATACAAAAGATTTCTCTGTACAACGCAGTTATGATGCAGTTCATTTCCAGACAATCGCAACTGTAAATGCTGCAGGCAACAGTATTACAAAACAAAATTATGGTTATACTGATGCTTCTGCATTAAATGGTTCACCAACTATTTACTATCGTTTAGCGATGAATGATAAAGATGGTAAATCTGCGTATTCAAAAATTGCTTCAGTGCAGGTGAATGCAGCTGGAAATATACTTACGCTTTATCCGAATCCTGTTAAAGACAAACTGAATTTTGTAACCAACAATGCCATGAGTGATGTTCAGGTTAAAATAACTGATCAATCAGGTAAAGTTGTATTGGTTCAAAAAATTACTTCAGTACAACAGGGTGTTCAAAATACAATTGATGTTTCAAATCTTGCAAAAGGCGTTTATCATTTGCAATTGATTACAACAATGGGCAAACAAACAAGCCAGTTCATTAAGTTCTAATAAAATTTAGTTCATATAAAAACCGCTTCATAATTTATGAAGCGGTTTTTTATTTCATTAAACAAGTTGAAGAAAAAAATTATTTTAGTGCAAAATAAAAATATGCAGGCAATCATAGTACCTACTGATTTTTCACCAAACGCTTACAATGCCGCGCAATATGCAATTGCATTAGCCGCAGACTTAAAGGTAAGCAGGCTGATTATATACAATGCATTTCAGCCATACATTCCCGAAGATCCTGAGCTTTCTATGGCGCCGTTGCAAATGGATATAAAAGAATTCCAGGACTTAAGCATGACCGGGTTAATGAAGATGAAAGAAAAATTCAACGCAATAATTCCTTCTTCTTTGCAGGTTGAATATGAAAGTGAATATAACAGTGTAAAGATTGGAATTGTAGATGCCTGCGAAAAATACAATGCCGATCTTATTGTGATGGGCATTTCCGGCGCTGATACAAAA
>JABDFS010000120.1:187-6824 GCA_013286425.1 Bacteroidota bacterium | reverse complement strand
ATGCCAAGGCTTGTTGTGCTTTCAAAAAAACAAGGCTTCGATTCTGTGCTTGAGCTGTTGTCTTTATTACACGACCTTTCTGCTTCACGCAACATGCGCATTTTATCTGATGTATCATTCGGTACTGCCGATAGTTTTTCTTATGGCAGCAGGCGCATAGAACGTGTGATGGAATACATCAATCACAGTTTTTCAAAAAATATAAGTTTATCTGAAGCTGCGCGCATTGCGTCAATGACGGATATTTCTTTCAGCCGCTTTTTCAAAGCAAGAACCGGAAGGACATTTATTGATACTGTAAATGAAATAAGATTAGGCCAGGCTTCACGCATGTTAATAGATACCACACATAATATAACTGAAGTTGGCTATAAATGCGGCTTCAATAATATTTCAAACTTCAACAGGATATTCCGGAAGAAAAAAGGTTGCACACCAAAAGAATTCAGAGATGCCTATAATGCTTACGGAACCAGGGCGTTTATCTGAGCGATGTTTTTACATTATTGATTAAACCCCGTTGGCAAGGTTATTTGAAAATACAGCCATATACAACTAAATAAAGGTAAAAAATTGAAAAGCTTTTTTTGCTGTCGCCTGCAAAAGAACTTATAGGTGTATTTCTGCGGGCTGTACCGGTCATTTTATGTATTTATTGCCTGCTAAAGCTTACCCGGGAGCTTATTTCGACGAAACATTATCGCTATTTGTTCGGTATTTCTTCGCTCCTATGGACCGAACAACGACCGAACAAGTACCGAACAACGACCGAACAACGACCGAACAAATGAGCTTACAGGTACGGCTTAAGACAAAGAAGATTATGGAACAAGATTGCAACCAACACCTTTTGTTAATCTCCTATAAAAAAACGCTCCAACGGTTGATCGATTTAGTTACTTTGGCAATTGATCAATCATTTTTTATGAAGCTTTCAAAAATTATACTGCTTAATATTCTTATATTGTTTGTTGCCTGCAGCAGCAATAAATCGCAGGTAAATAATACGGATAGTTCTGCAATTTCAACAACTACTTATGACACTTCAAAAGAACCTGCACTTAACGCCGGAGAACTGTATACTAACATAACCAGCAAAACAGATGCATCCCAATCTTATTCCTTGTATATTCCATCAACCAATGAAAAATTTACAACAGTTTACTTTTTTGATCCGCATGGTGATGGTTCATTGCCTGTAAAAAAATATAAACCCCTTGCAGATAAATACAATTATGTTTTGATAGGAAGCAATAATTCTAAAAACGGAAACGATTGGCAAACCAGTGAAAACATCTGGCAAAATTTATTTAACGATACCCGCCAACGGCTTATGCCAGATCACAATATTATTTACACCTGTGGATTTTCAGGCGGCGCAAAAGTGGCGAGCTATATTGCTTTGCATCATGCTGAAGTAAGCGCTGTTATTGCAGGCGGCGCAGGCTTGCCGGATGATGTTACCGCCAACAATTTTAATTTCAGTTTTACAGGTATTGCCGGCGAAGGCGATATGAACATGACTGATCTTGTTGCTTTAGATAACTCCTTTAATAATACCCAGACAAAACACCGCATTATATTTTTCAACGGCAAACATGAATGGGCGCCCGACAGTATAATGGATATTGCCTTTGCAGGTTTACAACTTGACCTGATGCGCAAAAAATTTATTGCAAAGAATGATTCGTTTGTAAACGCATACATTGATAATAGTAAAAAAAGATTGAACACAGATATTAAAAGAAATGATTTGATACAAGCTGAACGTGAATGCACACTTTCTATAAATATGCTTGACGAAGTTGCCGATGCTGCATTCTTTCAAGAAAAAAGAAGTTTGCTTACTGAAAGTTCAACTTACAAAGCTCAACTGCAACAACAACAAAATTTATTTACGATCGAACAAAATAAAAAAGCCGAATACGGTGCGCAGTTTCAAAACGGCGATATCAATTACTGGACTAAAACTATCAACGATCTTAATACAAAAGCAAAAGTGCATACACAGGAAGGCGCGATGTATCAACGATTGCTTGCTTATTTATCGCTGGCCTTTTATTCCATCAGTAACCAGTTCATTAATCAAAATCAAAATGACCAGGCAAATTATTTTGTAAGCCTGTATAAACTTGCTGATCCAACCAATAGCGAAGCATGGTATTTTTCTGCAGTTCTTAATGCAAGAAACAACAATGCAACTGCAGCGCACGACGACTTATTAAAAGCAGTTGCCAATGGTTTTAACGATGATAAAAGAATGATGCTGCAACCTGAATTCATCAACCTTCAATCGCAAATTAACTTCCCGGATATTGAACTAAAAATACATCAGCAGGCAGCACATTAATATTAATAAATCTTTAGTACTCACGATTCATTTTGAACTTTTCTTAAACAAAACAAGGCATGCTTTTTTCTGCATGATAAGTATAAATTGTTTGCGAATGCTGCTGAACTATAACGATGCTGCCGGGAAAATTCCATCGGGCTTAATTACTATCGAGGAATTGCTTATTCATTTAAGTAAATTAAATAATAGCATTATGGTGTATGTAAAAGAAATTTACACTAATACTATTAGTGGTAGTAAAATTTATAAAATGAGCAATGGGATATCTTACACAAAGAATAAGAATAAAGAGTGGGTTATTGCGTAGTTTTTAACTAAACAACGTTCCTGCTAAACCTGCATTGCCCGACTTCTTACCAAGGTGTTCATAAGCTTTATGTGTAACTTCTCTGCCTCTTGGCGTACGTTGTAAAAAACCTTCCTGTATTAAAAAAGGTTCGTACACTTCTTCCAATGTTCCGGGCTCTTCACCAACAGCCGTTGCAATGGTTGTAATGCCAACAGGGCCGCCTTTAAATTTTTCAATGATGGTTGATAAAATACGATTATCCATTTCATCCAATCCATGCTCATCAACATTCAACGCTTTTAATGCATGCTGTGTAATGCCGATATCAATAATGCCGTCATTTAACACCTGTGCAAAATCTCTAACGCGACGTAATAATCCATTTGCAATTCTTGGTGTGCCCCTGCTTCTGCGCGCAATTTCGTCGGCTGCATCATCTGAAGTATTTGTATTTAATATAGATGCGCTACGCTGAATAATTTTTTTCAACGTCGCTGCATGATAATATTCAAGCCTTGATTTTATTCCGAACCTTGAGAGCAACGGAGCAGTTAATAAACCACTTCTTGTTGTTGCGCCGATTAACGTGAAAGGATTTAAGTTAAGCTGAATACTTCTTGCATTCGGCCCTGTATCAATCATAATATCAATCCTGAAATCTTCCATCGCTGCATATAAATATTCTTCCACAACAGTGCTTAAGCGATGTATCTCATCAATGAACAAAACATCATTTGCTTCAAGATTGGTAAGCAAGCCTGCAAGGTCGCCTGGCTTTTCAATAACAGGGCCGCTTGTTTCTTTAATGTTCACACCGAGTTCATTCGCAACAATTCTCGATAAGGTTGTTTTACCCAAACCCGGAGGGCCATGAAATAAAACATGATCCAATGCTTCACCACGCAACTTAGCTGCTTTAATAAAAATGATAAGGTTATCTATTAACTGTTGCTGGCCTGCAAATTCAACAATATGTTTCGGGCGAATGTTATTTTCAAACTCTTTCTCCTCAACACTTAACTCAGATTTTTCTGTATGCAAATTAGTATTCGCCATATTATTTTTTAATCAGTACAATGCCGCCAACAATTAATGCCGCACCAATAATTTTATCCAAAGTTATTGTTCTTACAGCAGAGCCAAATAAACCGTAATGATCAATCAGCAGCGAAATAGAAATTTGTCCCGCAACAACCAACGCAAACGTAAGCGCAATGCCTTGCTGTTGATTTATCCATGTAATGTAGCCGACAAAAATCGCCCCTATTGTACCTCCAAGCCAAATGTACCACGGTCCTGTTGCATATGTACGCAGGTTAAACATTGCACTGCCATTAATTATTGCATTTAGTACAAAAAGAATAATTGTGCCTGTAAGAAAACTCAGAAACGCACCTGTTAGCGGCCCCAGTGTTTGTTTACCAAGTCTTGCATTTAAAATTGCCTGCACCGGCAGTACAGCGCCTACAAAAAATGTAATTATCATTAAAACATATTTCATAACGTTTCTTTTTTTAATAATCAGCTTCGCTGTTTATTGATTTTTATTTTTTATGAGACCAGCAGCAATGCATGCATTGAGCACGGTTGCGTCGCACACTGCAACTGTATCACTGCAATTCAACAATAAATCAAAATTTAAAATAAAAGGTCAGAATACAATCACTCATTTTGGATTTTTAATTTTGACTTTTGAATTCACATTACTTCGCAATAATCAAATGTAAACTTTATGCACATTCATTTCATTCAACATATGCCGTTTGAATATCCCGGTTCTATTGCAGACTGGGCAACAGAAAACACTTATACGACATCGTACACAAAAGTTTTTGAAGATGCAACATTTCCTTCAACAGACACATTTGATATGCTGGTAATAATGGGTGGTGTTATGGGCGTTTACGAAGAGGGCGAATATGATTGGATGCCTGCAGAAAAGGCATTCATCAAAAAATCAATTGAAGCAAAAAAGAAAGTATTGGGAGTTTGTTTGGGCGCACAATTTATAGCAGAAGCAATGGGCGCAAAAGTGTTCCCGCATACAACAAAAGAGATTGGTTGGTTACCTGTTGAAAAAGTTATTTCACATGCACTCACTGAAAAGCTACCGCAAACATTCACAACCTTTCACTGGCATGGCGACACGTTTACTTTGCCTGAAAGTGCTGTGCATCTTTTTAAAACGCAAGCCTGCGCACAACAAGGTTTCGTTTATAACAATCATGTTGCAGGTTTGCAATTTCACATGGAAGTAAAAGAAGATCTGCTAAACGGTATGACAGAAAATGAGCGCGCTGAATTAATAAAGAATGATTTTGTGCAAACAGAAGATGAAATAAAAAGCCTGATGCAACAATATATCAGTGAACAAAAGAAAATGATGTTTGATTTTTTAAATGCGTTTGTTGCTTTATAGATTTTATGTAGCTATCAGCGTACTTGTCCGTTTCCTCGTACTACCCATTTTTCGCTCACTAATTTTTCCAAAGCAAATGGTCCGCGTGCATGTAGCTTTTGTGTTGATATACCAATCTCTGCTCCCAATCCAAATTCTTCACCATCCGTAAAACGTGTTGATGCATTTGCATACACTGTTGCAGCATCAACTTCACGTAAAAAACGTTCGCTTGCTTTTTTGTTTTCAGTCACGATTGCTTCAGAATGTTTGGTTGAATGTTGAGCAATATGTATTAATGCTTCGTCAATATTCTTCACCACTTTTACAGCACACTTTAAACTTAGAAATTCACGGTCAAAATCTTCGGGCTTGGCATGTTGAAGGTGTTTATAGCCATTCAATAATTTATACGATTTATCATCAGCAAAAATTTCAACAGGATATTTATCAAACAGCGGTTGAAGCTTGTCCAAAAAAGGCTTTGCAATTTTTTCATCCACAACAATCGTGTCTAAAGAATTGCAAACAGCAGGCCTTGTTGTTTTTGCGTTCACAACAATGTTCACTGCTTTATCTATAGCAGCACTGCTTTCAACATATACATGACAAACACCGGCTCCTGTTTCAATTACAGGCACCAGGCTATTCTTACGTACAAATTGTATCAGACTATCTGAGCCGCGCGGAATAATTACATCAACATATTTTGTTGCCCTAAATAATTCCTGCACTACTTCTCTTTCAATCGGCAATAATGTTACGCAATCAGGATTAATATTGTTTTGTTTTAAAACAGCATGAATAATTTTTATAGCTGCTTTATTGGTTGCTTCTGCTTCTTTACTGCCTTTCAACAAACATGCATTCTGGCTGCGCAGACACAAAGCCGCAATATCAAATGTTACATTAGGTCTTGATTCATACACTGCGCCAACAACACCTAAAGGCACACTCATTTTTTCCAGCAATAAACCATTATATAATTTTCTTTTCTCTAAAATTTTATTGGAAGGATTAGGCAGCTTGCTAATTTTTCTAATACTGTTGGCAATATTTTTTATACGCTGTTCATTCAATAATAAACGATCTACACGCGGATCATTCACATCCTGTTTAGCGACATCTTTTTTATTTGCTTTTAAAATGATTGAGGCATTTGCTTCCAAAGCATCAGCAAGATCACGCAAGGTTTTTTTTATTTGACCATCATTGCAATTACGCAATACGACCGCAGCTTTATATGTTTTAATTATTAATGGTTCGATTGTTTGCATTCCCCGTAATTAATTATTGAAAGATAATTTATTCCCGTGAGTGGTGAGTAGTCAGTTGTCAGTAAGGTCACTACACTCACCATTCACTACTCACTATTAAAATATCACAATATCATCTGCATGCGCAGCAACAATATTTTTCTGCGCGATCTGCTGCTGCATATCACTTGCATTCAACTTCACTTTTGCCACACCGATTATTTGCTGCGATTCGTCCATTAACTGTACAACTTCTGCTGCTGCAAAATTTCCTTCAACCTGTTTTATGCCAACAGTGAGCAAACTCTTCCTGTTGGATAAAGCTTTTGCAGCTCCTGCAT
>JABDFS010000120.1:0-177 GCA_013286425.1 Bacteroidota bacterium | reverse complement strand
CTCCTGCATCAACAATAATATTTCCTATTGTAATTGAACCACCGGCCAACCATTTTTGTCTTGCTTTAAAATTTGATTGCTGCGCAATAAATGTTGTTCCATTCAAACCATCTAATGCAGCTTTGAAAAAATCATTGCCTTTCAATCCGCAGATAATTACTTTAATACCTAATGAAG
>JABDFS010000119.1:1149-7222 GCA_013286425.1 Bacteroidota bacterium | reverse complement strand
ATAATTACCTCTGTTACCCGAACAATTATAATTACTACGTGAATTATTACCGCAATACTTTTCAGCATGGCGGTATAAGTATGGAAGAAATGATTATACCAATCATAAAAATGAGCAGCAAATAAACAGGTAGGAAATAGCTAACGTTTATCTATCAGTTATCATAATTAAAAACGATTACAGCTAATTGAATTGTGCAGCTATAATAAACATGCGCACAATGTATTATTCCACGCCCCATAAACCATTATAACCTTCACACAAGGCAGGACAGTACAGGACAGTTTTTCAGGACGGAGCAGGACAGTTCCGCTCAGGCTCAATTCTATTTTGCACGTCGATTAATAATTGCAAAACCGATTGCGTGCAATTAGCTCCGTAAAAAATTTATTCATCAAAACCACTTCGACATGAAGAAGCGCTTCACTCAAAATTACCTGAACAGGTCTCTGCCTGTTTTACTACTGCTTTGCTTTATCTCATTAAATGTACACGCACAAACAAACACCCTTTCAGGAAAGGTTACAGACAGTGCAAACAATCCGCTTGTTAGCGCTACGGTTAAAATAAAAGGCACCAGCAAAGCAACTAAAACAGATGATAAAGGTGTGTTTGCTTTTGAAAATATATCTTCAGCAAATGTTACACTCGTTGTTTCTTATGTTGGTTATGCAGATAAAGAAATAAAAGTCGCTCCAGGGCAAAACAATATTGGTGCGATTGTGCTGGAAGAAAAACCTGCGGAAGCGGAAGAGATTGTTGTAACCGGTGTGTTTGATAAACGTAAGAAAATGGAAGCATCCGTTGCTATCACCACTATTGGAGCTTCGATCTTAAATAAACAGGTTGCTGTAAGCGCTGCAGATATTTTAAAAAATGTACCGGGTGTATATGTAAATTCTTCTTTGGGAGAGATAAGAAATACAGTGTATTCACGCGGTGTTTCTGTTGGTTCCAATGATGGCGCTTCAGGTTATTATTATGTAAGCATGCAGGAAGATGGTTTGCCCGTAACCAATGCAACGTACGGCAACTATGGCCCTGATTATTTTTTAAGGCCTGATGCCACACTGGGAAAATTAGAAGCAGTTAAAGGTGGAACTGCTTCTATCCTTGGCGCTAATGCGCCCGGCGGAATTTTTAATTATATCATGAAGGAAGGTGGTGCAACAACCTCAGGAGTAGTGTCAACCAAGTATGGATTGGAAGGCAATGGCAAAAATAATTTTTACCGTACTGATTTTAATATTGGCGGCCCGTTGGGTAACAACTGGTATTGGGATGCAGGTGGTTTTATGCGTTATGACCAGGGTGCAAGATATCCCGGGTATCCTTTGAACAAAGGCGGACAGTTTCGCGGCAATGTGATAAAAAGATATGCAACAGGTTCTTTAAAATTTTATGCTAAATATCTCAACGATCACAACGGCTGGTACGAATTTACACCAACTGTAAGTTTTACTGATCCCAAACCTGCGCCCGGTTTTTCTGAAAGCTCTTCTGTATTGATGCCTTCAACGCAACAAAATATTCCTGTCAATCAAACAGGTAATGTTGTTACATATAATAACAGCGGGCTTGTGCATTCAACAGATAAATCTGCAGGCTTAAATTGGGAACAACGCTTTGGTACAGGATGGACGTTTAATAACGCAATGCGTTATTCAGATAAACGTGCATTGTGGAATACAAACGCAGTAGTATATCCTTTGCCTTTGAATGACCTTGTTACTTATGCAGTGCTTGGCTTGCTTGGCCAGCCCGGAACGTACCATGTAAGATCAATGGCAACCGGTAAAGAACTGGCGAATGTTACTTCTTTCAGCGGGTATGATTTTACAGTGAACAGCAGCACCCTGCCGGGAAATGAAGTATCACCAAACTCATTATTCTTTGAACCGCTTTTTTACAATGATAATAAAGCAAAAGAATTCCTGGACCAGTTTTCATTAACGAAGAAGGTTAAGAACATGAGCTTTACTGTTGGTGGATTTTATGGCCATTCAACAGTTGATAAACTTTTCTCAGCCGGTGGCGAAGGGCTTGGCACCATACAAAACAGGCCTGACCTGGTAAACATCACCCGCACCAATCCTGATGGTACCATTGCACTTGTTACTAACTCAAATGGTATTCTGGGAGTAGGTGGTGGTGGCGCATCTTTCAATCATGCTATACAAAGCCAGTTTGCATTATTCTTTGGCCACAACTGGCAGATAAGCCCGGCGCTTAATCTTGACTGGGGCATTCGCTATGAAAGCATGAAAGTAAATGGCTATAATCAACCTTCAGTTTCCAACCAGGATACAACCGGTGGCCTGGATCATGACCCGCTTACTTTATATGATAATGCTTATGGTACCACACCGAATACTTTTTATTTCGATAAAACCGTAACTACATTTTCTTACTCTGCAGGTTTGAATTATAAACTCAGTAATCATTTCTCATTATACGGAAGATATTCAGTTGGTAATAAAGCGCCTGACCTTGATATGTATTTCAATGCTACTACAGATTTCCTTGCTAAAACATTAGCACCCGAAGCACAGAAAGTTCAGCAAACGGAATTGGGTATCAAATCAAGAACAGATAATCTTAGTTTGTTTATAACGCCGTTCTTTAGTTTGCTGAGTAATGTGCCCAATGTGCAAACATTTCAAAATGCAGATCAAACATTTTATAGCCCGCCACCGGTTTTCAACAAATACAAAACTTATGGTGTTGAAATGGAAGCTGACTATGCATTTGATAAGCACTTTAATGTACGTGGTGTGCTCACATTACAGAAATCAAAAGCAACGGATTATCATGTATGGCTGGCAAACGGTTTTGGCCCTGCAGATGATTCATTGGTTTCTTATTCAGGCAACGAAACAGATAACATTGCAAGAAGCATTATCAACATCACGCCGTCATACAACATCAATAAATTTTATGCGCAGTTTACATGGTCGTTCATGGGTAAACGACAGGCAAATGTTGCCAATGCATTTTTGCTGCCTTCATTCAGCCAGTTTAATTACAGTACTGGTTATGATATTTCAAAACACTTTAGCTTATCACTCGTGATCAATAATATTTTCAACACGTATGGTGTAATGAGCTGGAGCCGGCCGGGTTCTTTCTTACAGGCATTAGACCGCCAGGGGTTTACCAAAGAAATGTATGAGAATGCAGTGAAGAATAATACGCCTTATTCAACGGTAGCCATTCCGGCAAGAGCATATTACATTACTGCAACATTTAATTTTTAGCGTTAATATTTTGTATGGCTGATGGGCATGCTTTCGAAAGGGAGCATGCTTTTTTATTTGTGATAAGATGCTTTAATATTACCTGAATGCTGTTGTTCAACGGCACAACATTCTTTGTGCTACCCGGCAATATTTTATTGGTAATTTTTTTGCCATAACAGGGTTTTGGTATATTTTACGGTATAAGCATTTCTCCTGGCTTGCCCGCATAAATTATAGAGCCCTGTACAAAAAACTCAAATCTTCTCCTGACCTTATAGAGACCTTACAGAGACAATATAGAGACCTTATAGAGACTTTAATTGCTGCCAAAGCGCTGGTTGAAGGCAGTGCAACCCTACAGAGTGGGCTCTCACCCGGCTATCGGTCAGACGGCTTAGAGCCGTCAGACCGCTCTAAGCTTCAAACCATCATTATCAGTGATAGTAAAATATCTCTTGAATTTAACAGCGGTTATTGCTTGCGTAGAATCTTTATTTTAAGCTTACCGTTGCTCGACAGGCATATTCATAAAATCGCCTTCTCTGTGTAAAGACATTATGGGGGTATGATTCAGGTACACCAAACTTTTTGTGTGGCGCTCATGAAATATGTTGTACCATATGCCATGCCTGGCAGGAATTACGATCAGCATATCAATATTTTCTGATGCAGTAAAATTATCAATGGCGCTGATTATATTGTCGAACGCAGGTTCATAATAAACCGGGGCTATTTCAGCAAGGCTTTCTTGCAACGCACGTTTATTATTTTCTGCTGCTTCATCAATAATCTCAGATGGATGTACAATATGTATTACGTACAATTTTGCTTTGGTAAACTGTATGAGTTTTTTTATTAATGATGTAGTTGTATGCAGGTCTTTGCGATAATAGTTGCACGCAAAAGCAACTTTCTTTACAGCATGATATTCTACACTTGATGGTACGATCAACATCGGTGTTTTCAAATCAACAAATGCATCGATAATGTTTGCATCCCATGAAAGAAGGTCATTATATTTTCCACCGGCCCCCATAACGATCAATGCAACTTCTTCATCACCTGCAATATCTTTTAGTTCTTCCATGAAATTGCCGCTCAGCATTTCTTTTGCTATGTTCACTTCAGGATAATTTTCTTTCACCCAGTTATATTCGGCTTTCAGCATTCTTTCATCATCTGTAATTACATTATTTATTCCTGCAATAGAAATTGCATCGCTTGCCAGCGGAGCAGGGAAACTGAAGATATTCAACAGTAAAATTCTTACGCCTGTGTGCCCAAGAAATGAACAGGTATAGTCAAGTGCATTGCGCGATGAATCAGAAAAGTTTGTTACTACAATTATTGTTGCCATGCTATGATCACTTTTTATCTAAGTACATATTATGTTATTTGTAACTGGTGAATGGTGAATGAAGTTTCTAAACATACAGCGATCCAAACTCACAACTGACCACTTACAACTCGCCACATTAATGCCCTGCATCGGCCATGCTCATTTTTGCTTTTGACCTTTTAATGAATATCAACACTACAGGCACACATACAAGAAACAATACTCCTACGTACAGGAAAATATCCATATAAGAAAGTATGGTTGCCTGCAGGCTTACAGATCCATCCATCATCTGATAAGCCGAATTTAATGCCACATCCGGAGGCATACCTTTTGCCTGTAGGCCCGCTGCCATTCCCTGCACATGGCTTTGCACTGCAGGATCATAAACATTCAGGTGTGTAACAAGATCGCCCCTGTGCGATATAATATCTCTTGTTAAATAAGTGGTGATGAGTGCCACACCAAACGAGCCGCCCAATTGCCGCATCATTCCTGTAAATGCTGCGCCCTGCCCGATCTCAATACCTTTTAATGTTGATAATGCCATTGTAGAAATCGGTACTGATAACAATCCAAGCCCCACGCCTCTTACCATCAATGGCCAAAAGAAATTGTCTGCACTTGTTTGCGGCGTCATTATCTTATACGTCATTAAACTGTATAAAAAGAAAACAACCATGCCAGATGCTATCAGGTATTTTTGTGATACACCACGCTGTATCATCTGGCCTATTATCGGCATCATAAAGGCAACCATCAGCGTGCTCGGTATCATCAGCATACCTGATTGAAAAGCATCCCATCTTAAAATACCCTGTGTATATAATGGAATGATGAATGTAGAACCAAACAATCCAAAGCCTTGTATAAAAGAAAGTATCACACCCATTCGCAGGTTGCCGTTACGCAATACCTTTAATTCAACAATAGGATATTTATACACCATCTGGCGCCAGATAAAACAATAGAAAGCCAATATGGTTGTAACGGTTAAAGTAATGATCAGCTTGCTGCTGAACCAGTCGTCTTCCTGTCCTTTTTCCAAAATATACTGGAGTGAACCCACAGCAACCATCAATAAAAAAAATGCCTATCCAGTCCACCTCGTTTACCGATCTTTTCTCAGCATATTTAGGGCTTCTTATAAACTGTAGTGTAAGCAATGTTGCAATGATGCCTACAGGAATATTGATGTAAAAAATATAAGGCCACGAAAAATGGTCAACAATATAACCACCTAATGGCGGCCCGAGTGTTGGGCCAACGATAACACCGATAACATAAATAGCCTGGCCCATTGCCCTCTTTTCGGGAGGATAAGTTTCTATGATGATGGTTTGCGATGTAACCAATAATGCACCACCGCCAAGACCTTGTATAAAACGGAATATGATGAGCTCTGTAATGCTTGTTGAGTTACCACACAGAAAAGAATGGCTCAGCAAAATTCATTGGTAGAATATGGTTCGAGAAGAGTGATCATTACCATCAC
>JABDFS010000119.1:160-1139 GCA_013286425.1 Bacteroidota bacterium | reverse complement strand
ATAATTTCTTCTGCCAAACTGTTGCGATAACCAGCTCGTCATTGGAACAATAATTACGTTGGCAATTGCATAAGCAGTGATCACCCAGCTTACTTCACTTAGCGTTGCACCAAGGCTGCCACGCATGTTGGGCAAAGCAACATTTACAATAGTAGTATCAATAATTTCCAGCAGGGCACAAAACACTGCTGTGATGGTAATGATCACTCTTCTCGAACCATATTCTACCAATGAATTTTGCTGAGCCATTCTTTTCTGTGCGTTTTATTTTTTATTGCAAAAGCTATTATAGAGCTGTTAGCCTGTAGCTAATTTATATGTACATCAACATTAGCATTCATGCCTGCTTTCAATTGTTTTATCAATGAATCTTCTTTGTTGGTAAACTCAATGCGAACCGGCAAACGCTGTACTGTTTTTTACAAAATTTCCACTGGCATTATCAGCAGGCAACAATGCAAAGCGTGATCCTGTTGCCGGAGAAAAAGAACCGATCGTTGCGTCAAACTCATGATCAGGAAATGCATCTATTTCAACCGTTACCTTTTGTCCAACCTTTAATTCATCATACTGTGTTTCTTTAAAATTTGCAAGCACCCAGATATCATCATCCTGCACAATACTGAATGTTGCCTGCCCTGCCTGTAACAACTGCCCTTCCTGCACATTCACTTTTGAAACAATGCCATCAGCAGGCGCTGTTATTACGGTATAAGAAAGAAAAAGCTTTGCGTTCTCCACATCAATCTCTCTTTGTTTAATAGTAGAACTCACTACTCCTATTTGTGTTGAAGTAGCGCTGCTCTGCGATGCTACTGCACTGGTTTGCCTTGATGCCTGCAAT
The DNA here is from genome assembly GCA_013286425.1 of Bacteroidota bacterium. Classification (GTDB taxonomy): domain Bacteria; phylum Bacteroidota; class Bacteroidia; order Chitinophagales; family Chitinophagaceae; genus Parafilimonas. The sequence goes on along the minus strand of JABDFS010000119.1, from coordinate 295 downwards.
TTTTGCTGCTCAAGCACCTGCAATTGTTTCTCTGCTGTTTCCTTTGCAGCCTGTGCCTGTTCATATTGCTGTTGTGTTACGGAATGATCCTGTATCAGGTTTGCGTAGCGGTTGTAATCCTGCGTGGTTCTCCAC
>JABDFS010000119.1:0-150 GCA_013286425.1 Bacteroidota bacterium | reverse complement strand
TGCATCAATAGCGCCAACAGCTACCTGCGATGTAGCAATATTTGCCTGTGATGCAGCAGTAGATGCTTTTGCTGAAGACAAATTACTTTGAGTTGTTCCGAGCGCAGCTTCTGCTTCATCCAGTTTTAATTTCAATTCACGGCCATCAAG
>JABDFS010000118.1 GCA_013286425.1 Bacteroidota bacterium | reverse complement strand
AGCAATTTTTGGGCAGGAATAATATCAGTGCAGAGATACACGAGATAAGCGGTTCTGTAGAAATAACGCCGGGTGTAGGTTTGGCGGATGCTATCTGCGACCTGGTTAGCAGTGGCAGCACATTATTTTCAAACGGCTTGAAAGAAACAGAAGTGATACTGAACTCTGAAGCAGCATTGATAAGTAATAAAAACCTTTCGGCTGAAAAGCAGGTCTTGTTAAAAAAATTGTTGTTCCGGTTACAGGCAGTGAAGAAAGCAAAGAAGTATAAATATATTTTGCTGAATGCACCCGATAGCAAACTGGATGTGATATGCAGTTTGATCCCGGGAATGAAAAGCCCTACCATTCTTCCGCTTGGAATTGAAGGTTGGAGCTCGTTGCATTCTGTTGTGCAGGAAGATGATTTCTGGAACATTATAGAAGGCCTGAAAGAAAATGGCGCTGAAGGAATTTTAATTGCTCCTATTGAAAAAATGGTACTATGATGCAGGTTCTGCAATATCCACAGCGAAAAGATTGGAGCGGGTTATTGAAACGCCCATCACAGGACTTTACATCTGTAAAGAATGTTGTGCAAAATATTTTGAATGATGTAAAGCAACGGGGAGATGAAGCATTAAAAGATTATACAAAGCGTTTTGACAAAATTGAGTTGAATAATTTTTTAGTTGATGAAGAAGAATGGAAAACAATAGCAATCATTGATGATAATTTAAAGGAAGCGATACAGCTTGCTATAAAAAATGTAAGCATATTTCATACAGCGCAACAACAGCCTGTTGAGAAAATTGAAACGATGCCTGGTGTTGTTTGCTGGAGAAAAAGCGTTGCAATTGATAAAGTTGGTCTATACATTCCGGGTGGCACTGCACCATTATTTTCTACATTGATCATGCTTGGCGTTCCGGCAATGATTGCAGGTTGTAAAGAAATTGTATTGTGTACGCCTCCACAAAAAAATGGATGGGTACATCCGGCAGTTTTATATGCAGCACAGCAAATTGGTATAAATAAAGTATATAAGGTTGGCGGCGCACAGGCCATAGCAGCAATGGCTTACGGCACGGAAACTATAAATAAAGTATATAAGATTTTTGGGCCCGGCAATCAATATATAACCTGTGCAAAAATGCTGGTGAATGCAGAAGGTATAGCGATTGATATGCCTGCCGGCCCGAGTGAAGTAGCAGTGCTTGCAGATGAAACAGCAAATGCAAATTTTATTGCGGCTGATCTGTTATCGCAGGCGGAGCATGGAAAAGATTCACAGGTATTATTAGTTACAAATAATGAAGCTGTGATTACAGAAACTACCAGGGCGTTAGAAGATCAACTGAATGATTTACCAAGAAAAGAAATTGCTGTTGAGGCGTTACAAAACAGCAAAGCAATTTTGATGAATGATTTGAGTGAAGCCATTGAATTAATAAATGAATATGCGCCCGAACATTTGATCATCAGTTGTAATGATGTTGATACAATTGCTGAACAAATTACAAATGCCGGTTCTGTTTTTTTGGGTAATTATTCACCTGAAAGTGTGGGTGATTATGCATCCGGAACCAATCATACTCTACCAACCAATGGTTTTGCAAAAGCGTACAGCGGTGTTTCGCTGGATAGTTTTTATAAGAAGATAACCTTTCAGCAGTTAACGAAAGAAGGCTTACAAAACATAAGTAAAGCAGTAACAACATTGGCCGGCGCAGAAGGTTTGCAGGCACATGCAAATGCAGTTTCTATACGATTAGGTGCCAGGCACTTTGAAAGTGCCTGACACCTGTATTTTTAGGCTGACAGCAAAAATTATAAACGAATTACATAGGTTTAAATGATTATTATGGCTGAGTTTAACTTAGATAATATTTTAAGAAATAATGTAAAGAAATTAATTCCTTATTCTTCTGCGCGTTCAGAATTTGAAGGCGATGCACAGATATTTTTAGATGCAAATGAAAACAGCCTGGGTTCAACACTCAACAATAATTTTCACCGTTATCCTGATCCGTTACAGAAGCAATTAAAACAAAAACTCAGCACTATTAAAAATGTTCCGGTTGAAAATATATTCGTTGGTAATGGCAGCGATGAAGCGATTGATCTGTTGATAAGAGCTTTCTGTAACCCCGGCATTGATAACATTCTCATCTTTCCGCCAACATATGGCATGTATGAAGTAAGTGCTGAGATAAATGATGTTGCCATAAATAAAGTTTTACTTACAAAAGATTACCGGTTAAATATTGATGCAATAAAAGAGGGCATTGATGAGAACACAAAAATCATTTTTGTTTGTTCTCCTAATAATCCAACAGGTAATTTATTAAATACTGAAAGCATCGAATGGTTGTTGAAAAATTTTACAGGCATTGTTGTGGTTGATGAAGCGTACATTGATTTTGCAGGCATTACATCATGGTCGCAAGGGCTGAATGAGTTTCCAAATTTGGTTGTGCTGCAAACATTATCTAAAGCCTGGGGATTGGCTGGATTGAGAATTGGCTTTGCTTATTCTTCAAAAGATATCATTCATGTGTTTAATAAAATAAAACCACCGTACAACATCAGCGAGGCAACACAACAACTCGCTTTACAGGCTTTACAGAATGAAGCACAGGCAAAAGCAAAAACCAATATTTTAATTCAGGAAAAAGAAAGATTACTGCAGGAGTTTAAGCAATTTGATTTCATTAAAACAATCTACCCATCCGACGCTAATTTCATTTTGATCAAAGTGAATGATGCAAAAAACCTGTATCAATACCTTGTTTCAAAAACTATAGTAGTAAGAAACCGCAGCAGCCAACCTTTGTGTGAAAATAGTTTACGTGTAACAATTGGAACACCTGAAGAAAATGATGCATTATTAACTGCCTTAAAAAATTATTCTGTATGAAAAAACTGTACGTAACTATAAATGCTATTATTAATATGGGCCATGATGCGGCGCCACTATTTGAAAAAACAGTTATCACTAATTTATATAAACTTGTTCGTCTTGATTATGCGTTAAATTTAATAATTGATGATGCTTTATTAAACAAGCCTTTTATACAGCAGGCAATAAGTACATTAAACGGAGAATTTCAATTCAATATTTTAAATGTCGTGGAATCAATATCCGGAACAAATGAATACCTGATTCAGGAAATCAATGGACAACTGCTTGTGAAAAATGGCGAAGGTTCAAAGCTTTGTCACGATTGGAACGGTGTGTTTGAGCTTGTAAAATCAAATTCAAGAAAAATAACTCATACAAGAAATACCAATGAAACAAAGATTACAATAGAAATGAATTTGGATGGTAATGGTGTTTATCATGTTGATACAGGATTGAATTTTTTCAATCACATGGTAGAGCAATTATCAAAACACAGTTTGATCGACCTGGATTTGAAAGTTGATGGTGATCTGCATATTGATGAACACCACACCATAGAAGATACAGCTATTGCGTTGGGTGAAGCGATAGCAAAAGCATTGGGCAATAAACGAGGTATTGAACGTTATGGTTTTTTACTGCCGATGGATGATTGTTTGGCACAGGTTGCCATTGATTTTGGTGGCAGAAGCTGGCTGGTTTGGGATGTGAATTTCAAGTGGGAATATGTGGGCGATGTGCCAACCGAGATGTTCTATCATTTCTTTAAGTCGTTCAGTGATGCTGCTAAATGCAACCTGAACATTAAAGCAGAGGGAGATAATGAACATCATAAAATTGAATCAGTATTTAAGGCATTTGCAAAGGCAATAAAAATGGCTGTTGCAGTAAATGAGAACAGCGATGCATTGCCCACAACAAAAGGCATATTATAAATGAAACTCGTAATTATAAAGTATAATGCAGGCAATGTTTGCTCCGTTGAATTTGGATTACAACGTTTGGGTGTAAATGCAATCGTTACTGATAATATTGAAGAAATTGGAAGCGCTGATAAAATTATTTTCCCCGGTGTTGGAGCAGCAGGCTTTGCTATGGATTACCTGCGTGAAAGAAAATTGGATGAGCTTATAAAAAATTGCAAACAACCATTTCTTGGTATTTGTTTAGGCATGCAATTATTGTGTGGGCATTCGGAAGAAAATGATACGCCCTGCATCGGTGTGTTTGATGAGCATGTAAAGAAATTTGAAGGCGATATCAAGGTGCCGCAAATGGGATGGAACAATATCTATGATTTAAAGCAACCATTGTTTAATGGGTTGAATGAGGATGAGTATGTGTATTTCGTGCATAGTTATTATGTGGAGAAATCAATGCATACAGTAGCAACAGCGAATTATAGTTTGGAATATAGTGCAGCTATACAAAAAGATAATTTTTATGCAGTGCAGTTTCACCCTGAAAAATCGGGTATAGCAGGAGAGAAGATCTTAAAAAATTTTATTGAACTATGATTGAAATTATCCCGGCAATAGATGTTATAGAAGGGAAATGTGTAAGGCTTTCGCAGGGCGATTATAACACAAAAAAGATTTACAATGAATCGCCGGTTGAAGTAGCTAAAGAATTTGAAGCTGCGGGCATACAACGTTTGCATATGGTAGATTTGGATGGAGCGAAGCAAAGTAAAATTGTGAATTTAAAAACCCTGGAAGCAGTGGCATCGCAAACAAATTTGAAAATAGATTTTGGCGGTGGTATTAAAACAACAAATGATGTAGAAAGTGTTTTAAACGCAGGGGCAGCATTTTTTAATATCGGCAGCATAGCAGTTAAGCAACCGGGAATTGTTGAAGGCTGGATAGTACAATTTGGTACAGATAAAATTTTATTGGGGGCAGATGTTAAAGATGAAAACATTATGATACATGGCTGGCAGCAATCTGCAAACATCAATATCATAAATTATATAAGCGCTTATATAAATAAAGGCATCAAAAATATTTTTTGTACAGATATTTCAAAAGATGGTTTACTGCAGGGTGCATCAACTGAATTATATAAAAAGATATTGAAAGCATTTCCGTTATTGCATTTGATTGCCAGCGGTGGTGTTTCTGTCATCGAGGATGTAGATGAACTTAATGTAATTGGTTGTTCGGGTGTTATTATTGGCAAGGCCTTATATGAAGGAAGAATTCAATTATCACAACTAAAAAAATATTTGTAATAATGCCGCTTACAAAAAGAATCATTCCCTGCCTTGATGTAAAAGATGGCCGCACTGTAAAGGGCGTGAACTTCGTGAACATTCGCGATGCAGGCGATGCGGTTGAACTGGCTTCCATTTATGCAGAACAAGGCGCGGATGAATTGGTGTTTCTTGATATAACCGCAACGAATGAAAAGCGTAAAACATTATTAGAACTCGTTACAAAAGTTGCAGCAGCTATTAATATTCCTTTTACGGTCGGTGGCGGAATAAGTTCTGTTGAAGATGTAAGTGTTTTATTAAATGCTGGCGCTGATAAAGTTTCCATTAATACAGCCGCAATAAAACGGCCTGCATTGATAACGGAGATCGCCAGGCAATTCGGTACACAATGCACGGTACTTGCTGTTGACGCTAAGTTTGAAAATGATAACTGGTTTGTGTATCTGAATGGTGGCCGTGTTGCAACCACAATGAATGCCATTGAATGGATGAAGCAGGCAATTGATTTGGGTGCAGGGGAAATTTTATTAACGTCAATTAATCATGACGGCACAAGGCAGGGCTTTGCAAATGATTTGATAAAAGAAGTGGAATCATTTTCATCTGTGCCTGTAATTGCGAGCGGTGGTGCAGGCAATATGCAGCATTTTGCAGATGTATTTGAAGCAGGCGCAGATGCGGCATTAGCGGCAAGTTTGTTTCATTATAAAGAAATTTCGATTCCTGATTTGAAAGCTTTTTTGAAAAAACAAGGTGCTAATGTGCGAATGGTTTCTTAGTGCCTTTGCGTCTTCGTGGTTCAAAAAACAAACCACAAAGACACGAAAACACAAAGTTGCACTAAGGCTTTTATTGCTGCCATTCAACCATGAAGCACAAGGGAGTGACACAACCGTGATGCCATGAAACCCCACAGCTCACAACATAAAAATATTTGCAAACAATGAATAATCATGAAAGTAACAATTCCCCTTCAGGGGATGGGCGCAGGAAACCAGGCTTTAATAAATTTCCTGATAAACTTGTTCCTGTAATTGTGCAGGATGCAGCTACCAATAAAGTACTGATGCTCGGCTATATGAATGAAGAAGCGTACAATAAAACGATCGTGGATGAAAGGATCACGTTCTTCAGCCGCAGCAAACAAAGGCTTTGGACAAAAGGTGAAACCAGTGGTAACTTTCTTTTTGTAAAAGAAATACTGAACGATTGTGACAATGATTGTTTGCTGATCAAAGCAGACCCTGTTGGCCCTGTTTGTCACACAGGTGCGGATACCTGTTTTAATGAAATGAATGAAGGCAGCTTTCTGCACCTGCTGGAAAAAATTATTCAATCAAGAAAAGAAACCAAACAGGAAGGTTCGTATGTGAACAGTTTATTTGCAAAAGGCATTAATAAAATTGCGCAGAAAGTAGGGGAAGAAGCGGTTGAAGTGGTAATTGAAGCAAAAGACAACAACGACGAACTGTTTGTTAATGAAGCAGCAGATTTGTTATTTCATTATTTGATTTTATTAAACGCCAAGGGAAAATCACTAAATGAAGTAGAAACAATTTTGAAAGAACGGCACAAAACCCCCAACTCCTGAAGGGGAGTTTGCACATTCATGATTATTTGTAATGGTTTTGTAAAATTCCTGGTTTTAAAATTACTTGTCTTTTGCAAGTATCAGGATGCGTTCGCGTTCCTTATCTTTGCCGCGCATGTTACAAACGCTGGACATATTGCAGGCGGCTCACCGCGATACAATCGACTCAAGAATGGAATTGCTGGAACTGAAGGAACAGGAAATCCCGGGCTCTGCACATTATGTTATACGCAGGTATAATGCGCCTCAGTTTTTAAATACAGAAGATAAAGGAATGCTGGTGTACCATTACAGCAAAAGCCAGCCTGAAGAAAACTTTTTTGAGCTGCGCTTCTGTATTACCGGTAATAAATATTGCTCTGAAAAAAATTGCCAGGCTTGCGCAGCATCACCGAATAGCAATTGCAAAAGCACTGATGCGATCGATGTTTTCTCCTTTCATTTTTCTGCTAATTTTTTATACCAGTTTGTACATAATGTAAAGCTTACAAACCGCAAGGATGAAGTGCTTGCTTTCAAACACCCGTATTCATTTCAT
>JABDFS010000117.1 GCA_013286425.1 Bacteroidota bacterium | reverse complement strand
CAAGTGGAACCTCGCGGCCTTCAGCTTGTTGGCGTTGTAACTGCAGCATCAAACATTCCTGCAGATCTCTTGCGCAAACACCGGCCGGATCAAAATGCTGTATCAATTTTATCAGCTCTTCTATTTCAGCTTCGGTAGAATCAACATTCTGCCTGAAGGCGAGATCATCAACAATGGAAGAAAGCTCTCGCCGCAAATAGCCATCATCATCAATACTGCCCACTATCTGCTCTGCAATTTTCTGCCTTCTTTCATCCAGCGATAACATGCCTAACTGGTCAACCAGCATATCGTGCAAGGTTGTCTCAACACGCAATGGAACTGTTTTCTGTTCTTCATTGTCGCCATAGTTATCATCGCGCAGTTTATAATCTGCAACCTCATCATCGCCATCATTTACATAATCAGAAATGTCAATGTTGCCGTATTCTTCTTCGCTGCCATCGTATTCGTCATCATTGTTATCAAATTCTTCTGCCTGTGCCTGCTCTTCAAACCCATCTTCACGATCTTCTTCACTTACTTCAAGTGCAGGATTTTCTTCCAGCTCTTCCTTTATTCTTTCTTCAAGATTTGCCGTAGGTATCTGCAGCAATTTCATCAACTGAATTTGCTGCGGAGACAAACGTTGTAATAATTTTTGTTGCAGTGTTTGACTTAGTGCCATACTACTTCCGAATAATTTAATTAATCTTTATAACGCGCAATAAAATTCCGGCGTAAATTTAGCTCGCAAATATGAACCTTAAAAAGAAAACATTCCTTGCTATAACTGTTAAATTCGTTCTATCTGTTACATGCGTGCATGCACAGGTTGCAACAGATTCATGTAAACCCAGGCCGGTTTCTTTGTTTATAGTTCAACCCGGTCTTTCACTCATAAAACAACCTCTTCCTGCTTTAACCGGTCAATTGTCGGGAAATTCTTATGCAAAGCAATTGCCATTTTTTTGTAAGAAAGAATTGCAGGTGCAAAAAGCAGTTGGTTTCCCCATTAAATTTCGTGTAGGTTCTGTTGAAGACTGCGATAAACTGGAAGGGAAAAATCAATAATGTTTTTGTTTGATGATCTTTTCTGTCAACACCGCCTAAATCATCTTGCACTCCCTGGCGCCTGTATATTTTCACTGCAATAACAGTAATCATAAAAGCAACTATCCAAAATTAATTTCCCTGTAATGTTATCTGTCTGCATGTTCTTGCCGACAATGTAGCTATAACCTCAAAATAACGAAGCTGCATTATCTCCGTATACACACCTCATCATTCAAAAAATAACCATGGAAACTTCAAAAAATGAACATCCGATCCCTGCTAACTATGTAAGGCTGCAAGGCAGTGAAAGAAAGCCTTCAAAAAACACAAAACTATTAGGTGCTGCCGATGCATCTGAAGTATTTAAAGTAACAATTGTTTTACGCCGCCGGCCCGATGGCGAACCAATGCCCGGCTTTGATCATTTTAAAAACCTGCCTTTCAATCAACGCAAACAATTAACTAATGAAGAGTTCGCCGCAAAGTATGGTGCTCATCCTGATGATATTGCCAAAGTGGTAGCATTTGCGCAGGCAAATGATCTCACCGTTTTAGAAACACACGCTTCCAGGAGAACGGTTGTAGTATCAGGAACAGTAGCACGGATGAATGAAGCATTTGGGGTTGACCTGGGTCGCTATGAGCATACTGTTAAGCAACGCGGACGTGAGCTGAATCAGGCAGAAATATATCGCGGAAGAGATGGCTTTATTCATATTCCAAATGATCTGACCGGTATTGTTATTGGTGTTTTTGGACTTGATAACAAACGCATAAGCAAACGCGGAGCCGCGGGAGACCCTCCTAATACTAATCCGCTAACGGTTCCTCAATTAGCCGGGCTTTATAATTTCCCAACAAACTCTGCTGCAGGCCAGAGAATTGCTGTACTTTCTGAAGGCGGTTATTTGCAATCGGATCTGCAGACTTATTACAATAGCTTGCCGTCATCTTATACAGGCACATACCCAATGCCCAACATTACGCCTGTTTCAGTGGATGCATCAAATGGCTTTCCGGATGGTGAAACAACCCAGGATATATGTATTGCTTTTTCTGCTGCGCCAGGTGCTGATATTTCAGTGTATTTTACTACCTATGATCAGGCAGGCTGGCATGACGCCATTACACGCATTGTTCACCCGGATGCAGGTGATGCTGCTTGTTCTGTTATTACTACAAGTTTTTACATGGCTAACGGGGATGATGCGGCCACGCTTTCAGATGAACACGTGAGTACAAGCTGGGTAGATGCTGTACACCTGGCATTACAGGATGCAGCTGCGAGAAACATTACATTTTGTGTTTGCTCCGCTGATTATGGTGTGAATATGTCAGCATATTTTGGAGTTGATGATGGCAAACAACACGTAACATATCCTGCCAGCGATCCATGGGCGCTTGGTGTCGGAGGTACTACAGTAGGTAATATTTCAGGAAGCAACTTTGATGAATATGTATGGAATGATCCCGGCTCTGATTTATGGGGAACTACAGGCGGAGGAATTAGTGATTATTTTACTTCATTGCCCTCTTACCAGGCTGGTGCCGGAGTCCCTCTTTCGCTTGTTGATAATCATGTAGGACGCGGAGTGCCTGATGTGGCTGCCAATGCAAGTTTAAACAGTGGAATATCCGGTATAGTTGTAAACGGGAACCCAATGCTTGGAAATGGTACCAGTGCTTCTACACCTTTCTGGGCAGGATTGATTGCAGTAATTAATGCAACGATTGGAACAAATGTGGGATTTGTAAACCCACTTATATATGAACTCGGGTCAGGTGTATTTCGTGATATTAATCCACCACCAGGTCCGGCTGACAATGGCAATGGTGGTGTGGCAGTTTATCCTGCAGGATCAGGTTGGGATGCCTGTACAGGTTGGGGCAGCCCCGATGGTGTAAAACTATTAAATGGTCTCATCTCTAAAATAGTTCCGCAAACACTGGAATTCTGGGTTGATAAAAATACTTTCGGCAAAGATGAAGTATTAGATATTATAGCTGATATCCATAGCAATGGTGTAGTGCAAAATGCATTCTGGCTGGTAGTGGATGGTTTTAACCTGAATGTATTGGGTTCAACTACTCCTTCGTTATCCGGGCCTTTTGATAATTTAACTGCTAATGGCATTACCATTACACCAGGTACAGCGGGTGTTCAATATGAATTAGGAACCGGCAACCAGTTCACACCACAGCGTGTTCGCTTTCCTTTTGATGTAACCTTTACTTCAACAGATGCTTTTCCTGCTACCGGCGCTGTTCCTGTAATTGAATTATTGAACGGAGAAATAACCATTGGCGGAAGTACCTTAAATGCAGAAACTGCCTTTGAACTTACAGCAGGAGCAGATCCTTATTTCACCAACGTAGATTCAACAAACGGTAATAGTATTTTCTGGCTCAGCCAGGACTTGCGTGTGTTTACTGTAACTGCAGGCCAGTCACCCGTAAGCGGCGCACCTTCATTTACAAGTAATCCTTATCAATCCATCCAAAGTTTTATCGGTTATCTAAATTCAACACCAGGCTTTACAACGCCATCAGTAAGCGATCCTTTGAATGCCTTGCCAAATCAAACAGGCTATGAGACGGGAGATACTTCTGTAACACCTTTAAATGCATCAAACCAGCAGAATTACAATTTTGCAATAGCAAGAGTTCGCCTCAGGGGATCTTCCGGCGATGCAGGAAAAGCAGAAGATGTACGCGTATTTTTCAGGCTGTTTATTGCGGCATCCTGCGATACCGATTATCAGCCGTTAACTACTTATAAAAGTGACCCTGACGCAGCCGGCAATCCAGGCAGCCCTTTGCCTTCCGGAACGGGCGCTGTTGATCCGCAGGGAAACAGTATTCAAACCATTCCTTTCTTCGCAACAAATAGCACGGGTACCAATGATTATGATAATAGCGTGCACAACAATAACATACAAACCATTATTATACCCGATGGTTCAGATAACACATGGGCTTATTTTGGGTGTTTTCTTGATGTGTATGATGCATCAAACAATTCTAAATTTCCGGGAACACATCATTGCATTGTTGCCCAGATAGCCTATGATGATGCGCCGATACCAATACCTGCCGGATTTACTATAAGCCCGGAAAATTCAGACAAACTCGCGCAACGTAACCTGCAGATAACACTTTCAGGGAATCCTGGCCCGGCAGCAACACATCGTATTCCGCAAACCTTCGATCTGCGCCCAAGTAAAACTTTCAGAGACCAGGAAGGAAATTTAACCGGCATTCCGGATGAACTAATGATAGATTGGGGAAACATACCCGTTTCAGGCACAGCTAAAATTTACCTTCCACAGGTAAGCGCCGATGAAATAATACAGCTTGCGTCAGAATTATATGGTCCGCACTCACTCTCCGCTGCAGATGCGCATACAATACAATGCAAAGTGGTAAAAGGAGTGAGTTATATCCCAATTCCTTCTGCACCAAATGAAAACTTTGCAGGACTTTTTACTGTTGACCTGCCTGTTGGTGTGGTGAAAGGGCAGGAGTTTAATATTCTCGTTCGAAGGGTTGCCGCAACGCAGTTCAGTAACAATAAAACAAGAGATTTTAAAAGCATAGGGACAGGTAAACCTTTCCCGGGCTGGCGGTATGTCACCGGAACTTTCCAGGTAAAAATTCCTGTAACAACTGAAGAAGTTATGCTGCGGCCTGAGGAAAATACATTAGCTATATTAAAATGGCGCCTGCAAAATATGTCGCCGTTGTATCGTTGGTATCCAGTTCTTCAGCGCTATATTGAATACATATCTGCAAGGGTTGATGGCTCAGGCGGCGATGCTTCTTCTGTAAAACCTTCACCAACAGGTATAGGTATAATTCAGCCTGAATGCCCACCCGGAATTATTAAAGAGGAATGTGAATGCATGCACCGGCAAAACCGCTGCATTGCATGGGCAGCAATTGCGTTGGTGGCATGGATTGCATTTTGGGTATTTGCCATTTGGGTAGCAATGCATATTATTGAAACAGGTCCGTTAACAACAACAGGTGTTATTGTTTTCATCATTGTATTCATTTTATCATTACTTGTAAGTGTTTCATTGATCAGGAAGGCATTGCTCAACTGCAGTGCTGATGAAAAATAGACCGCGGCAATTTGTTCATTATAAACTTGCTGTTCATTTGTTTCAGGGAGCGAATAAACAGCAAGTTCTATTTTGAGTATAATAGATTTTCATGTGTTAGCTGAATCATGTACTGCAATATTCTGAAAGATTAGGTTTATGTTTTATTTTACAACGCTTGTCTTTAAATTTATTGTCAATTTTAAGCATGAGACTTGTTCGTCATTTAGTATTGTCACTATTCATACTGTTATCAGTTACAGGCTGCAGAAAAGAAGTTCAGCCTTATTTCCCTTTTACACCATTAGATTCCCTTCCTTTTGAAAATAGCAATATAAAAATGGAGGTGAAAGATACTTTCTCATTTTCCTCACAGGTAAACGATATCCATTTCTTTGATGCAGCAAACGGTATTGCTATAACTGGCAATGAAAGAATTTATCAAACAAAAGACGGTGGCATTAGCTGGACAATTCAATATGCTCCCGCAGATTCAATGCCTTTGTATCAATTACTTTTTACTGATAGAAATACAGGCTATGCTGTTGGCGGGAAAGATCAATGCGTAGGAACAGGATGCATGTTGCCCGGCGGAATTATTCTTAAAACAATTGATGGCGGCACAACCTGGAAAACAATATTCGAAAAGCAGGATGTTGAATTTGTTTCCATCTCTGTAAATGATAAAGGAGTATTATTTGCCGTTTGTAACGGTGCCGATAACCAGGTATTTAAAAGCACAGATGAAGGCAATAGCTGGACGTCTTTAAACCTGGTTCATGTGCCTTTTCATAAAATTACATTCAATAATAACTATGGTTATTGCACCAGCATAGGAACAAGGTTATTAATAAGTGACGATGATGGAAATACCTGGAAAGATGATTCAGTTTTTGACGTAAATTATTCAGCCGATATTGGATTCAAAGATGGTGTGGGCTTTTGTATTGCCGGCAACATAAATGTGTACAAAACATCTGGTAATGGAAATAACTGGATAAATAAATATGCATTCGGGCTCATGGGATTTACTGTTATTGCTCCGCTTACGGCAAATAACTGTCTTGTTTTTGGCAGGGGAGATTATTCCGGCGGGGATTTCGGATATTCCGGTGGCGGAGTGTGGCAAACTACAGACGGAGGCAATAACTGGGCATCTGCTCAATTTAAAAATATTACTGCCGTAAATTGTACAAGCTTTTATACCGCTGCAAATGGCTATGCGGTAGCCGGAAATAAACTTTTAAATATAACCGTGAAGTAATGTTTCGCCTTTGTTATATTCTTTACCAACAAATTTTTTATAAGCAAAAGCCATCGTTGAAGAACATCAACGACGGCTAAAAATATTATTAGTTTTGTAGCTTTATGAATTTAGACCAAACCGTACATCTGTTTATATTTTTATGTTGTCTCTATTCAGGGTTGAGTCTCGCCGGAATAATTAGACTCCCGCAAAAACAACAACAAAGAATTGATAGACTACCAAGGAAAAAAAGAATTATGTGGCTAATTGTAGATGCATTTGTATTAGCGGGATATGCGTATTTTATTCTGTATAGAGATAGAGTCAAGTAGTTTTCACCTTTCTTGATATTGTTCAACAAATCTTTCGTTAGCAAAAGCCATCAGAGAAGAACGTTAACAGCAACGGATAACAATTTAATATGCTGGTTATTGGTTTAAAATTATATGGTTGATAATTCCTGTATCTTATCAGAACGATAAATAAAAACTCCGGTTTCATTTTTTAATGATTGCTTATACATTGTTTTAGCTACCGTTTCACCTGCAATGCTTCTGTATTTTTTTAATCCTCCAATCAATAATGGGTCTAATATTTTAAAGATAGTTGTGGCAATTCCTTCGCCGGTACGGCTTTCTTTTCTGTCGCCGGTTAAAAGCATAGGGCGGTATATGTGTAAGCTTGAAAGCCCTGCTTTGATGATATCATCTTCTGTTTCCCCTTTCAATCTTGAATAAAAAATTTTAGAGGACGCATTAGCGCTCGCTGCAGATACCAGGTGATATTGCCCTATATTATTGTGCTTCGCTATTTGCGCCAATTGCAAAGGATAATCATGATCAATCTTTCTGTATTCAGTTTCGTCCGGGGTCTTTTTCTTCGTTGTTCCCAGGCAACAAAAAATAGTATCTCCTTTTATTAGTTCTGTATAATCTTC
>JABDFS010000116.1 GCA_013286425.1 Bacteroidota bacterium | reverse complement strand
GCGTGCCCGGAAAAATTGCCAACGCTTCATCTTTCACTTCACAACCTAATAATAAAGTTTCTTCACCGCGCATTACATCATTGGTTGTTTGTAAACCTGATACCAACAAAATATCATGAGTGCAAAATTCATCAGCAATAAAACTTTCTGTTATTAAATCGTCGCCAGATAAACCGAATGGCGTTTTTGCATAACTCAGTTCTTTCATACCAATAGATGATGAAGCCATTCCTGAAATAATTACGGGCAAGCCTTGCACTACATTGGCACGCATTTTATCAATATTTGATTGAATGAAATTTCTGTAGAAGTTCAACCGCTCGCTTTCATCTTTACGTGTGGCAATCCATTCATTGTGTATAGCATTCATTCCATTGTCAGAAATAATTTCATCCAATACTTTTTTATCGTCGACGTTTACAATGCGCAACCTGAATGCACTTGTTCCCCAATCGCAGCTTAGAATATTTTTCATCAGAGTAATATTGTCAGGTTTTGGGATAAGATATAGCTAAGAGTCGTCATTTCGACGTTAGGAGAAATCTCCCGAAATAAGACCTGTAAAAAATTTATGAGACCTCTCCTGACGTCGAGGTGACGGTTCAACTTCATAAAAGAAAATAAAGCATTTATAGAAATCTAAATTTTTATCCCGAACTAATATACGTTACCATTCAGCAATGCTTCCATCTTCATGAAACCATAAAGGATTTTTCCAGTTGTGGCCAACCTTTGCCATCTCTATCACTTTCTCTTCATTGATGGAAATACCAAGTCCAGGTTGAGTTGGAATATTCACAAAACCATTTTCATATTTGAACACTGATGTGTCATTCAAATAATCAAGCAGGTCATTACTTTGGTTATAATGAATACCTAAACTTTGTTCCTGTATAAAGGCATTATGACAAGTTGAATCAACCTGTAAACATGCTGCCAAAGCAATCGGGCCAAGTGGACAATGAGGCGCTGCTCCAACATCATACGCTTCTGCCATTGAGATAATTTTTTTGCATTCAGTAATACCGCCAGCATGTGAAAGATCAGGTTGAATAATATCAACACTACCATCCTGCAATAACTGTTTAAATGCCCATCGGCTGAACATTCTTTCACCTGTTGCAATAGGAATAGATGTCAGCCGCGCAATCTCTTTCAACGCTTCATTATTTTCAGGCAACACAGGTTCTTCAATAAACATCGGGTGAAATTGTTCGAGTTCTTTTACCAGCACTTTCGCCATTGGTTTATGCAGGCGGCCATGAAAATCTATGCCGACATCAACACTCATTCCAACAGCTTCCCGCAAAGCTGCAACACGTTTTAAAACCAAATCAATCTTTTCATAAGAATCTATGTATTGCATTTCGTTGGTTGCATTCATCTTTACCGCAGTGAAGCCTGCTTCTTTTGCAAGCTTTGCAGCATTGCCAATGTCATCGGGCCTGTCGCCGCCGATCCATGAATACACGCGCATTTTATCTTTTGCTTTGCCGCCGATCAACTGGTGAACAGGTGCATTAAAAAACTTTCCTTTGATATCCCACAAAGCCTGGTCAATGCCGGAGATTGCGCTCATCAATATCGGGCCACCGCGATAAAAACCACCACGATACATTATGTTCCATAGACCTTCAATATTCATCGGGTCTTTACCAATTAAATCATGCATCAACTCATCAACTGCGGCTTTTACAGTTGCAGCTTTGCCTTCAATAATTGGTTCGCCCCAGCCTGTAATGCCTTCATCTGTTTCTATTTTTAGAAACAACCAACGCGGCAGCACCTGGAACAATGTATAGTTTGTAATCTTCATAAACAATCAATAATTGTTGATTTGTTGCAATGCCTGTTTCACGGTTGCTTCAATTGCTTTGTAATCTTTTGTTTCCATCATTTTCTTTGATGCAAGCCAGCTTCCACCAACAGCAATTACATTTCTCAATGCATGGTATTCATGCATGTTTACGTTGTTGATGCCACCCATAGGAACAAACTGAATATTGAGTTGCTCGTAAGGGCCAAGCATGGCTTTTAAAAATGAAGCACCGCCAATTTGTGAAGCAGGAAATAGTTTTTGAATATCGTAACCTAAATCATAGGCCTGTTCAATTTCAGATGGCGTCATCACTCCCGGAATAAAAGGAAATTTTTTTTCTGAAGCGGCATTGCAGATTGTTGCATTTAACGATGAACTCAATCCAAATATAGCGCCTGCATTTATTGCATCATTTAATGTATCCGTTTTTAATAAGGTGCCTGCACCAACATGCATAGCAGGAAATTTTTTCCTGATAGATGATATCGCATTCAATGCAACCGAGGTTCTTATAGGAATTTCGATCACATTCAACCCTGCAGATAAAAAAGCTTCTGCAACAGGCAATGCATTTTCTTCATAATGAAAAACAATGGCGGGTAATATTTTTTGTTGTAATGCTTTTATAAGAAGTTGATTCATGAATGTTGAATATTGTATGATCAGATTTTACTCAATTCACGTTTTGTAAATTCATTTTCTATATTGCCTGTGTTTAGTGTTGATGCAGGTTCAAACAGCATTACTGAAACTTCTTCCGCTGCAACAGGACGATGCTCAAAACCTCTTGGTACAATTACAAATTCGTTTTCATTTATTGTAATTGTTTTATCGCGATACTCCATATTAAAACTTCCTTTCAATACATAAAACATTTCATCTTCATTATCATGTTTATGAAAAACAAACTCGCCTTTAAATTTTACAAGCTTTACCTGTTGGCCATTTAATTCACCCGCAATTCTTGGGCTCCAGTAGTCATTTATCTGCGATAATTTTTCTTCAATATTTATTTTATTCATGTTGTATAGTTAAGCTTCATAAAACACTTCTTCCATTCTTGTCCATATTTGATTTTTAGCTGCTGCTTCAGGAAGAGCAATTTGTGTAGGATCTGTTTCTTTCCACCAGCGCTGTGTTTCTGCATCTTCAGCCATCTTCTTCATGTCAGCATCAAAATCATTTCCTGTATATTCAAAATAACTGAAGAGATAATACTTGTTATCAATCTCCTGCAGGTGAATAGAATAATTCTGAATGTTGCACTCTTTAATTTGTTTCAGCACGCCGGGCCAGACTGCCACATGCAGTTCTTTATAATAAGCGATTTTTTCAGGCCTTAATCCTGTTATCATTGCGTAACGCGCTGCTTTTTTTATTGATGTTGTTTCAGACATAAATGTTATAGAGGTTTAATAAATCAAATGTATTGAGTGATTGCTATATTCACTCTCAGTGAAACTCTGTGTGTACCTCTGAGCAACTCTGCGGTTAAAATTTTAAAACCACAGAGTTACAGGAGGGTTTGCACAGAGTTACGCAGAGTTCCGTCAATATTCATCACTAAAAGAAAATGAAGGTTTGCGGTACATCCATTGTCCGCCTGTGAAATCAGGAAACTCCACTGTTTGATGCCCAAGTTCAATTGATTGTTCACTCAATGGTGAAATCGCGCTCCATGTAGCTGCATCATATATATCCAACGGTGTTGCTGTTTTGCGTTTGATAGATTCAATGAAACCATGTATCACAAAAAAATCCATGCCGCCATGGCCTGCGCCTGCTGCATCATTGTTGTAACGTTTCCATAAAGGATGATCATATTTATCCAGCCATGTTTGCGCATCTTCCCAACTATCTTCCTGCTTTGATTGTCCTTCAATATAAATGCTGTGATTCACATCCATCCACAAACCATTTGTTCCCTGTACGCGAAAACCCAATGAATACGGCCGTGGCGAATTAGTATCATGCTGCAATAAAATTGTTTCACCATTATTACAATGAATCATCGTTGTAACAACATCACCCAATTTAAAATTCACTTTTGCATTCGGATGATTTTCGCCGCCAACTTTTACAATATAATTATGCAGGCCTCTTGCTTTGGTTGCATAAGAACACAAAGAAAGAAAACGATTGCCGCGATTAATGTTGATGTAATTGGCAACAGGGCCAATGCCATGCGTTGGATACAAATCTCCGTTGCGATATAATGAATGATTGGTTCTCCACTTGGCTTCTGAAAAAGCTTTATCACCAAACTCAGCGCCAACGCCGCCTTCACTGTTGTTTAATTTTATGCCGCGCAAATCATGTTGATATCCTGCCTGCAAATGAAGCAGCTCGCCAAATATACCTTGCCTAACCATATTCAACACAGCCATTACATCTCTTCTGTAACAAACATTTTCAAGCATCATTACATGCGCGTTGTATTGTTCAGCAGCCTTTACAACATTCCAATGGTCATCAAGCGTAATGCCCAATATAACTTCAGAGCCAACATATTTAATGCCTGCCTGCAGTGAGCCTAATATCATCGGGTTATGCCATTCCCACGGCGATGCAATGATCACACCATCAAGCGAGGTCTTCTCAAGCATTGTTTTCCATGCATAATTGTCGCCAGTAAAAATCTGCGGCATTTTCTTTTTGCTGTCGCCCACAATTTTCTTCGCACGGTTCAGCATGCCTGCATCAACATCGCATATTGCAACAACATCAACATCGTCTCTTTTCAATAACAACTCCAAATGACTTTGTCCTCTTAAGCCTGTGCCCATTATTCCAATTCTTACTTTGTCGCCTGCAATTGCTGCTGATGCTTCTTTCGATAGCAACGCAATTGAAGCGGCCGTCATGCCTGTATTGCGTATAAATTTTCTTCTGTTCATTGTAATGTGTTTATGCTATATAAAGTTGAATGATTTATTTTGGTTACAAGCTAATCAACTGATGGCATCGTTCCTCGCAACACTTGTACTGCATATCGTTGAGCAGTTTCAGTCTCCTGTTCACAACTTAAAGTGTTTATGCAGGCAGCAATTTAAATTATATCAGTATAAACTATCAAACAAAGTGGTGCTTATCTTCGGGACGTAAATAATAACGCATGGATGAACAGCAGTTATTGGAACGATTGCAACATACAAACGCCGACAAAATAAAATTTGCAGTAGCAGATATTGATGGCGTGTTGCGCGGCAAGATCATCAACATCAATAAGTTTTTGAAAGGCATAAAAACCGGCATTGGTTTTTGCAATGTAATTTTTGGCTGGGATGTCAATGATCAATGTTACACAAACAGCGATGTTAGCGGCTGGCATACCGGTTACCCTGATGCATTTGCATCAATTGACCTTAATACATACAGAACAATTCCCTGGCAAAACAATATTCCTTTTTTTCTTGCTGATTTTAGTAATGCGCCCGAAGTTTCAGCAGCTTGTCCGCGCTCTTTATTAAGACAAATAAAACAACAGTGTGAAGCAGCAGGTTTCAATGCACAGTTTGCAAAAGAGTTTGAATGGTTCAATTTTGTTGAAACGCCACAAACACTGCATGATAAAAGTTTTGTGAACCTGCAACCGCTTACGCCTGGTATGTTTGGTTATTCATTGTTGCGTACTTCACAGAACGATGCGTTTTATTATGACATCTTCAATCTTTTAAAATCATTTAATATTCCGTTGGAAGGTTTGCATACAGAAACAGGCCGCGGCGTTTATGAAGCCTGTATTGAATACACAGATGTATTGGAAGCAGCAGATCGCGCGGTTTTGTTTAAAACGGCTGTAAAAGAAATTGCATACAAACATGGCTATGTAGCAACGTTCATGGCTAAATGGAATGTGAACTTACCAGGTTGCAGCGGACATATTCATCAACATCTTGCAGATGCAAACGCCAATAATATTTTTTATGATGAACACGATGCAAAGGGCATGAGCGAAACAATGAAGCATTACATCGCAGGGCAATTATATTGCCTGCCTTACATTATGCCGATGTATGCACCAACTGTGAACAGTTACAAACGTTATGTTGAAGGTGCATGGTCAGCAACAACTGTAAGCTGGGGAATTGAGAACAGAACAACTGCATTGCGTGTTATTAATCATGTGCCATCTGCCACAAGATTGGAAACAAGAGCGCCGGGCGCAGATGCCAATCCATATTTATCTATTGCCGCAAGTCTTGCTTCAGGATTGTACGGTATAAAAAATAAATTACCACTTGACCTGAATGCAGTAAAAGGTAGCGCTTATGATAATAAGTCATTACAACATTTGCCTGCTGATCTTCATGAAGCAACAACAATGATGAAAGACTCTTCCATAGCTAAAGAACTTTTCGGCGAAGCATTCGTAAATCATTTTATACTTACAAGAGAATGGGAATGGAAACAGTTTCAACAACAGGTTACTGACTGGGAATTGAAACGTTATTTTGAAATTATATAAACACGCATTATCAATCTTATTAAATGCAGTTCATAAATTTTTCAGGAATTGTAAGAGAAGCATGGCAGGCTTATGATGATACAAGGCGCATTGAACATATTGTAAACATCAGCGCGCGTGTTTCAACCAACAATGTTTATCGCTTAAAATTTACTGATGGCAGTTTTATGATCGCCAAACTCTCTTATTACGGAAAGTTTGAACATTTTGCAGAAGATCATACCATCATAAATAGTTTATCCAACAATCTTCCTGCGCCGTTTGAAAATTTGCTGGCGCGTTCACTAATGAAAGGAAATTCTTTGTACATCTATACATATACAGATCATCTCATTAATGCATGGGTTGTTTTTTACAGGCCGATACAAATTAAAAAGCGTTTGCCGAGAAGATTGGATGATGAGCAGATAGAAAAATTTGGTGAGCAGTTAGCCTTATTTCATAAAGCCTGTTTCAGCATTCGCAATACGTTGCCGCAATCATCTAAAACTTTAAAAACAGATATTGATTCATTGTTGCAATATCTTGAAACAGAAGACGGGCAATATGAACATCGTTTGAATGAACACATCATACGTGAACAATGCGATTTGTTTTTGCAGGCATTTCATGCATATCGTGCAAGCGGTATTGAACGCATTCCTGTTTTTGTTGATTGGAACATCGGCAACTTTTCTGTTTCATCTTCATACAAACTGTTTTCGCGCTGGGATTACGACTGGTTCCGTATTTCAACACGCATGATGGATTTTTATTTTTTAAGTCGCGTTGTTTCTGATGTTGGCGACAGAACTGTTTTTAGTTATTACATTGGCCCGTTGATGGAAGACAGGTTTATTCGTTTCTTAAAAGCATACCACGCAGTTTACCCGTTAAAACGTGTTGAAATATTATTTCTTAAAGAAGCATACCGTTTTTTTATTCTTAACTATGTTGTAAAAGACGGTAAATTTTTCTTTCATAAACTATTCGCAAATAAATTACAGCGTGAAGCTTTTGAAATATATTTTCCTTCGATAGATTTAACGCAGATAAACTTTTAAATGCCCTTAACCTTTAACATGCAGGTACAATCTTTCATATCTATCGCACAACAATTCAAAGCAGTATTTCTTGATTCTTATGGCGTACTCAAAAATTATAATGGTTTGATTGAAGGT
>JABDFS010000115.1 GCA_013286425.1 Bacteroidota bacterium | reverse complement strand
TCAACCAAATTATTAACTACCCATTTTCTGAAACCACTTTTATTTACAATGCTTTGCTGAAGAAATTTGCTTTTCAATTCACCGGTTACATTTTTTGCTTCAAAGTTTGACTGAAAGGTTTCATCAACATGTAAAAAACCGAAAGCGTTTTTAAGTAATTCGCCTGGTTTATTTTTAAGATCATCGTAATCTAAAACCAGCAACTGTTCTTTCGGAAATACTTTAAGGCAATTGCTTACCTGCTCATAATAAAACCCGTGTTCCAAATAAGTAAAGTCATTGTTATCGCGGGTTATTTCAAAATTATTTTTTGGATGATAGGTGAGCGATTCTTCAATATCACGGTTTTCACGCATCATCTTTTTAAAATAAAAATAAGAGGAGATTGCCCTTGCAACCGGGTTGCGCACAATAAGTATAAGCTTTGCACCGGGTTGCTTTTCTTTAATCTTTTTTAAAAGCGATGGATAAAATATATAGTTAACCGCCGAATGCAACACAACAGGTTGTTGTGCATAAGCAGGCGTTTCCAATAATAACCTTTTATTTAACTGCTGCGGTTGCGGAAACTTTACAAACAGCGGAATATCTTTTAAAGAATTATAGCAATATATTTCGGGATGTTGACTTAACCAGTCGTTAAGCGTAGTAGTTCCGGCTTTTTGTACACCAATTAAAAATGCGTTTGGAAAAGGCGCTTGCTTTACACTCATTAAAAGCAGAATTTAATTTACTGATACTAATTACGTTCAACAACAAACCATGGATTGAGCAAATTTTCTTTATTGTATTCAAGCTCTTTTCCTGTTTCATAATTATATACGTCACAGCCGGCAAATTTTGCTACTGCATGCCCTGCGGCAGTATCCCATTCCATTGTAGGCGCCAATCTTGGATATACATTGGCTTTGCCTTCTGCTACCAGGCAAAGCTTTATTGAACTGCCTGAACTAATGCAGTTTACTTCACCATACTTGTTTCTTTTTTCATCTATGAAACTTTCTGTTTCCGGAGTATTATGACTACGGCTTGCTACTACCGTATAAATTGCCGGAACCGAAGCATCAGGCAGTTTTTCTGCGCCTTGCATGTACTCGCTAACCGATTTTGAATCGGCATCACTAAAGGTAAATACATAGCTGCCGCTTCCTTTCGCACCATAATAAGTTTTGCCTGTAACGGGAACGTGAACAACGCCCGCAACCGGCAAGCCATCTTCAACAAGCGCTATGTTCACTGTAAACTCACCATTACGCTTAATAAATTCTTTGGTGCCATCAAGCGGGTCAATCAGCCAGAATTTCTTCCAGTCTTTTCTTTCATCGTAAGGAAGCTGCATGCCTTCTTCGCTCAGTATTTCAATTGAAAGAGGAGCAAGCATATCTTTAATTGCAATGTGACTTCTTTTATCAGCTTCGGTAAGTGGTGAATTGTCTTTCTTTATTTCAACTTCAAATTCGTTTTCGTAGACTTCAAGGATTTTTTTGCCGGCTTCTATTGCGGCTTTCACAGAAATTTCGAGCAATTCATTCATGCAGTTGGATTTTTTTTGTGATGCGGGCAAGATACGGAACGGAAGCTTACAAGCCAAACGGGGTAGATTAATTTACGGTTCCCAGGTATGGAGATACCATCTGAAAGGCGAGTGGAAATTCATAAGAACATGGGAAATATATCTCTTTACAATATATATCTGTTCTCCTATTTGTTATATCTGATTCCTTGCATCATATACCTGTTGTCATCCATGACAAATCTGCCTTCTTAGATGATATATCTGTTTTCTGACAAGATATATTCATTACCTCTCAAACGAAATTTCTTAGAGGCAGGAAAGTTTATGATTCTTCTGTGATAGTTTTCAACTTGCCGGCCAGTAATGTTGTGCCAAAACCTAATAAAGCAATAAGCGCGAAAGACCAGCGCAAACTGGATACCTGGGCAATAAACCCAATTACCGGCGGCCCTAAAAGAAAGCCCACAAAACTTATGGTTGAAACTGAAGCCAGTGCAAATTGAGGAGACATGGTTTTAGATTTTCCTGCTAGTCCGTATACCATTGGAACCACGCAGGAAACACCTACACCCACCAGTAAACATCCTGCAACTGCTGCCTGCAGGTAAGGGAAAAGTATCATAATGAGTAAGCCGGAAGCTATAAGCGAACCGCTGAACTTTAATATCTTTTTTACCCCGAAGCGGGTTATCATCCAATCGCCCAAAAACCTGCCGGTTGCCATTGTTGCCATAAACGATACATAACCGAGCGTAATAAATTTCTCCGGCGCTTTTACTACATTCTGGAAATATACACCACTCCAGTCTGCCATGCTGCCTTCGCAGATCATACAACAAAATGCAATAAGGCCTAACAACCATACATAGCTGTCGGGCTTAACAAAGAATTTTTGTTTTGATTCTTTGTTAAGCGCTCCAGTGTTTACGGGCAAAGTATACCTGTAAAAAGAGATTATCAGCACACTTACCAAAAACCCGATGCTTGCAAAATGTATTAATGGCGATACACTGTTCGAAACAAAAAAGTTACCTATGGCCGCCCCACAAAACCCGGCAAGGCTCCATAACCCATGGAAAGAAGCCATGATGGAACGGCCATATAATGCTTCAATCTCAACCGCCTGTGTGTTCATGGAAATATTGCAAAGATTAGCCCACATGCCAAAGAACAACAGTATTATAATTAGCTGCCAGGTTGCCGCAGCAAACGGTATCAATATTAAAGTGAGCGGAAAAAATATGGAAGCTGCGATCAGTAATTGCCTGCTTCCGAACCTGGAAATAAGCCAGCCTGATAAAGGAAGGCTTATCAATTGCCCAACAGGTAATGCAAATAATACTCCGCCCAGGGCTGCATTACTCAGATCCAGCTTTGTTTTAATATCCGGAATACGGCTCGCCCAGCTTGATGAGGTAATACCGGCAATAAAGAAGAATATGCCTACCGCTATCCTGTGAATCCTGAGCCTGTTATTTACCGATAATGAAATGTTCATAAAATATTATTAATGTGAGTTCAGGATAAGTTATAATATTCATTTTTAGTTATGAAATTGAGTCATTACCCCGACGGAAGGAGAGGTCTCATAAAATTTTTGCTGTTTATAATTCGAGAGATTTCTCCTATCGTCGAAATGACGCTTCCTAATTATTTTATCCAGAACTCACGTTATTGTTAGCTTGCTTTTGCAAGATGAACAGGCTTATCAATTTCTGTAAAATACCTGTTCAGCTGCGTTTTTTTTTGTGAAGCATGTGTGATGTAATCTTTTTCAAGTAAAGAAGAATGCAATACAAAATCTGCTGTTGTTCTGTTAGCGGCCACAATTATATCATGGTCAATTGCAGTTTTAATGATTGCGTTCAAATCTTTCGCCTCAAAAACATCTTCCGCATCTCCAAATATTATAATTGCGTCAATTTTATTATCAGTTATCAGTTTACAAATTTCGCGATAACCACCCATTTGACGTGCTTCCAAACGGTTTACTTTTTTATTGAGTGTGCCTTCAAGAACATTCCCCTCAAAAGCAGGAGCAAACACTTCATGGCCTGTTAATATTTCCTTATTAAAATAAGACCACTCAATAAGGTCAGTTTTTTTATTTTCAAATGCTATTACTGCTATGTTTTTAGTTTTCTTCATACGTATTATTTAATAAAAAAGCATCAACCATAAAGCTGATGCAATCGAGTTTAAGTGTACTTTGTACACATTTAATGCCAATTATTGGAAAAAGTAACCTTATTCCAATGTTAAGAATTGAATACTAACAGCTTACATCAGCAACCCGGCAATGGTAGCAGAGAGATAAGATGCCATTGTGCCACAGAAAAGCGCTTTCATTCCCAGTTTTGCCAGATCCCGTCTACGTTCGGGAGCTAAGGCCCCGATTCCGCCAATCTGCATTCCCACACTGCTGAAGTTAGCGAATCCACATATGGCTATGCTTATTATAAGTAATCCTTTATCAGTAAGTATGGGAACGGATTTGTTGGTAAGATTTTTAAAAGCTACAAATTCATTGATAGTTAGTTTTTGTCCGAGTAATGTAGCAGCATTATTTACATCCTGTGCCGGAACACCCATTCCCCATGCAAAAGGGTAAAATATTTTGCTGAATATATAATTGAGAGAGAGATTGAAATCCGGGTTAAATAAATGGCCGATATGCAATAAGATATAATCCAGCATGGCAATTACTGCAATAAACCCAATAAGCATGGCAATAACATTCATGGCAATTTTAAAACCATCTGCGGCGCCGTGGGAAACAGCATCTATCACATTGGCATAAGTGCTGTGCACTTCCAGTTTAACCTTGCCAAAGGTTTCACTTTCTTCCGTTTCAGGATAAACAATTTTTGCAATAACAAGTGCTCCCGGCGCAGCCATTAAACTTGCCGTAATTAGTTTGGGTGCCAGGTTCATACCTGCCTGGGCGCCCATGTTTGCATATACAACCAGGATGCCACCTGCAATGCAGGCGAGGCTTCCGCTCATGCTTGCCAGCAATTCACTTTTTGTCATGCCTTTTAAATAAGGGCGGATCATTACCTGAGCCTCAACCTGCCCTACAAAAGCACTCGCTACATTGCTTAAAGCTTCAGCGCCGCTAACACGCATAATAAAATTCATAGCCATGGCAATTACTGATATTATACGCTGCATTATGTTATAGTGATAAAGAATAGCAACAATAGCACAAACAAGGATTATGGTAGCGGTTACATTAAAGGCAAAAACAAAACCTCCTTTAATATAATCTGCTGTGCTGCCATCGTTTTGGCTTACATTAACTCCCGAATACACAAACGCTGCGCCCTGTCTTGCAAAATCTTCAATGTGTTCCATTCCTTTTCCAAGCCACTGAAAAAAATCTCCTATCACAGTAACTTTTAAAACAAGTATTGCAATTATCACCTGCAATAAAAGCCCGCTTATTACCAATCGATAATTAATCTTTTTTTTATTGTTTGATACCAGGAAAGCAATTCCAAGAATCAAAACAATACCTGCTAAACCCTGAAATCGTTGCATTTATAGAATTTGGTTTTACAGCTCCAAATTAATTAAGATTAAACCATTAGCGAAGTTTTTGAACTTTAATTTATTTAAAAAAGAGTTTGATTCTACAGGAACCGGACTACACCTTATCAACTTAATAACCTGAAACTCATTTCTTCGATACAACTTCGATATTTCTTCGATATAACTTCGATATTTCTTCGATCAACCGGATCGAAGAAATATCGAAGTTATATCGAGTATATTTCGTAAAAATGAGCTTATTGGTATCTGCCATACCCTGCAGAAGTTGTTGAAAGATGACTCCCGGGCAGTTTTTACCGGCTAATGAATTGTTGTTGCATGCTGAGGGGGAATGATGTGGCACGATAATAAAGCATAACATGCTATAGTAAATACACAGGCTCCGTTCGCTGCCGGAAAGTAACAGCATGAGTTCATGATAACAAAAAAGCCGACCTAACCAGGTCGGCTTTTATTAGTTTCTTAATAAAGCTTTTATAAGTTGGCTTGTATTTTCTTTTCAAGAATTGATCTGGGTACAGCGCCGATTTGTTTGTCAACAACCTTTCCGCCTTTTATAAAAAGTATTGCCGGTATTGAAGTAATACCATAATTCATGCTTACGTTAGGATTCAGGTCAACATTCACCTTGCCAACATTTATTTTACCTGCATATTCTTTAGAAAGTTCTTCAATAACAGGTCCTATTGCGCGGCAAGGCCCACACCATTCTGCCCAGAAATCCACTACTGTTAATTTATCACTTTTTAAAACATCTGTTTCAAAATTTGTGTCTGTAAATTCAAGTGCCATATAATTTATTTTAGATTTTACGTGAATAGAGTAACAAAGATAAGTCCAAAGAAGTTAAGGGTAACTTTATGACTTATTAAGCAATGTGAACAAAAAATTTGAATAAACAAACTGTCAGTGAGTCATGCAAATCAAGACAAAAGACTTTGCCTTACCAGGAATTCAAGTTTGTTGTTTGCATCCAGCAGTTTTTTCGAGAGCTCTTCATTCTTACGGCGTAAGTTGAACACTTCGTACGCTTTCGTTATAAATATCTTTATATCCTCTTCATTCCATGGCTTGTTAAGATATTTATAAACCTCGCCGCGGTTAATTGCTTCAATTACCGCATCAATGTCTGTATAGCCGGTTATAAGTATGCGGATTGGTTCAGGGTGTGTTGTAAGAATCGATTCAAAAAACTCAATTCCTGTGGTTACCGGCATTCTTTGATCACTTAAAATAACGTGAATATCATTTTTATCTATTATTTTGCGTGCTTCTATTGCAGATTCGGCTAAAAGAACATTAAAATACCTGCGAAAAGTGGCATTGAAAGCAATTAAATTATGATGTTCGTCATCAATATATAGTACATTGATATGTTTATTTTTCATTTGATGTTGAGCTTTTAATGTTGAGTTTTGGTGAATATAAAAATTAGAAATCGTTGCGTAAAACTAAAATTAACGTGAAATAATTAAAGTATAAACTTTATTAAAACAGTAAAGTTTACTATCAACAATTCTGTTAATTTCTTTCAACTTCATTCCGCTGTGAAAACATTTAAAGTCGACTACAATTTCAATATTGATGGATACGGAAGTACGAATAAGAGCATTTAGAGCTGTTAATGACAGCGAAACGTGTTTAAAATTTATTGAAGGGCATCAAAAGGTGCTTGAGAATCATGGCATTTATAATGTTACTTCTTCTGCATACGAATGGATGCACAGCCCTTCCGTTTTTGTAATAGTTGTTGAAGCACTTGATAAGTCAAAGCTTTTCGGCGGAGCAAGGATACATGCAGCAGACGGTAAAACTTTATTACCTATTGAAAAGGCTACCGGCGAAATGGATCCAAGAGTTTACAACTATATAAAATTTTATGCTGAAAATGCTACAGGTGAACTGTGTGGTTTATGGAATTCTATAGAAGTGGCAGGCCTGGGTATTGGAAGCTACTTTCCTTCAAGAGCAGCTATTGTATTGCTTGAACAGCTTGGCTTCGATTCGTTGTTCTCATTATGTTCTCCGGCTACTTTACGTTTTAACCAATGGATAGGCAGCAAACCGTTTGTAAGGATAGGCAACCAGGGCACATTTTATTATCCCAAAATTGACCTGCTGGCTACAGCAGTTTTTTTGGAAGATCCGTACACATTATCCAATGCGCATCCGAGGGAAAGAGAAAAAATGTTGTGGCTGAGGCAAAATCTTAATTGCATCAATATTGAAAAATCTCCTTTTAAAAATTTAAACATTAGGGTGCATTACGAACTTGAACTCGATGATATTAAGGAGAATGAGTTCAAGATAAAATATTGATTTGTTTGTTCATCTTATTATTCAACCTGATTACGCTTAAATTTACAATCTTGTGATTGATTAGTTTTTAATAATAGTATTGCTGATTTATTCCCCAAAAACATTTTAATACTATAAGCCTTATGACAAAAACATTTTTGTTTTTTCTGATTTGTTATTTGAGCCTGGGTAAAGCTTTT
>JABDFS010000114.1 GCA_013286425.1 Bacteroidota bacterium | reverse complement strand
AACGGCCCCGGATATTTTGGAACAAACTCCGGAACATTTATTTCAGGCGCTCCGCCAAGTGCATTAAGCACATTGCAGGCGATAGACATGTGCAGCATTTCTTCAATTACTATTGAATGAATGATTTCAAATACGTTTTGGTTTGTTCCCGGATAGATTGACATCATAGCCGATAAATAAGCCGGTATAGTAGCATGCTCGAGCATTATCGCCTTTTGAAGAATGGGGAAAAGATCTTTTAGTGAACCAGCAGCCTCGATATGGTCAATAAATTTTTTTTCGACTCTGATCATAATAATTGTGCTTGGTTTTATTATTGAATATTTTCAGAATAAAATGGCTATAAGACATTTGGCCTATAAAAATTTAAGATTATCAGGGAAAAGCAAACAATATTGTGGTTCTCAAAAGTGCACTATAAAGATATGGTTTATTTTAATAAAGGCTCATATACTGATCGGTGTTATCGAAATATTAGCGTCGAGATTCAAGAAACTTCTCACCATCATTTCCACGGTCTGTGTCTTCGGGAAGGGCCCTTTATTCGCTATCTTATTTAGTTCTCTTATAAATCAATACTTCAAAAGAGCTGGGCAATATTTTCTTATTGTCATCAAACTTTGCGGCACTAAAATAAATATTACCGGTTTGTTTATCGAATGCCATCGTTTTGGCTTTGTACGTTGTATTAAGCGTTTGCACTACTTTATAATCATCTGCTGAAATCTGCTGAATGATCGTTGCTGTTCCATCACCATTACTGCAAAAGATCAATTTGTTTGCCGCATCATATTTAACAGCATCAACGCCTGCGCCGATCGGCAACGTTGTAATAACTTTTCCTGATATTATATCCACCACGCTCATTCCTTTATTTTGACGGCAGGCGGTAAATGCCCTGTTGTCATTTAAATCCAAAGCCAATCCTGTAGGGCCTCCACATGGTGATAACGGATAAGCTTTGATCACTTTCATTAGCCTTGTGTCAATAACGTTGAGCATATTTTTATCTTCAAGATTGTTATAGATCAATCCATTTCCGTCCGGCACAGCAAATTCAGGAGCGCCACCTAAATCAATAGTGGCAACTTCTTTTAAACTGTTAACATCAATTATGCAAGCTGCATTAGCGTCGCCGCAAAACACAAATACTTTTTTGGAAAAAGGATCATACGTAATACCATCTGCATCTTCTTTGCTTAGCGGTATGGTTGCAACTGTTTTAAAAGATGTGAGATCAAAAACAACTACCGACTTTGCTTTACCATCACTAATAAAACCTTTGTTTATATCATTTACAACAGCTACTCCATGAATTCCTTTCATTCCCGTTACGGAATCAATTAACTGTTCAGTATTTAAATCAATAATGTCTAAAACAGTTCCATGCGTTACGAATAAATGCCGGTTCACCGAATCAATGGAAACATAATCGTAACTGCTATTGCCGGGAATTGGTATTGACTTATAAAAACTATACAGTGAATCCTGGGCTGAAGCATTTTTTGTGATGATGATCTGTGAGATAAATAAGATCAACAGGAATAATCTTTTCATACGATTAATTTTTTCTTAGTGATGCAATTTTGTTAAGGTAATATGTTTTTACATCGTTCCAGTTATAGTAAGGATAGGTTTTTGTTGCAACCGGCAATGCAATTTCTTTTTCATTCAGCAATATTTTGAGCAGATATGTTTTCCCGTTGCTGTATAGAATCCATTGAATATTTGCACTCATTGGAATAATATCAGCCGCTTTCCATCCTTTATAAAAATCAAACACAGAACTGCTTGTTGTTGATGCCTGTGAAATTTCCATTAATGCAGCCAATGGTGAAATAGCTTCCGCATGTGTAAACCGCAGCACCGCATCATACTTCTTTTGGTTGATCGCAGTATCGGTTGTTTTAAGCAGGTCGTATAGCAACGGTATTGCAATGGTAGCCTGTATGCCGGAAGCATCTTCCGCAGGGCCTTTTTCATAAAAATCTGATGCGCTTGTTATTGTATCAAACCATTGCAAAATTCTATTATTAAACACTTTATTTAGTGTTGTGTGAATTGTATTGTTCGCAGTTTTTAATTCTTCAGAGGTTGCAAACGTTGAACAATAAATATCATACAAGGCAAGAGAAAAAGTTGTTGATGAAATACTTTGTTGCTTATCATCTTTTATAGAGCCATCACTGAAATGCTGAATGAATTCTTTTGTAAAAATAGTTTTACAAATATCGAATGATGCTGTTGCGGTGCGTTCATCATTCAATAATGAATCAATATGTATTTTTATTTGTGCGCTTTTCTCGTAAGTTTTATATGCTTCTGACAGATCGTAAAATCTCAGTATTGAATCTGAAGCAGCAGGAAATATTATAGATGTTGATCCTGCAGCATCATAATAAGGCAGCCCTTTTAAAAATGCTTTGGCGCTTTGTTGTGTGCGAAGCTTATCTGTTGTTTCCAATAATAATTTTCCATTAGTAATAACGCCGGGATATGCGGTTGACATTCTTGCAGCAATGTGTTCCTGCTCTTCTTTTCCTAATAAGGTAAGTTCACCGTAACTATTTTGTTCAATTTGCTGAAACAATTGAAGCTGTGCTAATAAAACTGCGCCTTCTGTTGTTAACTGATGCTGTTGATCAGCCTGTTTTAAAACAGCTATCACCAATTGGTCTTTGTCTGCAGAAGTTTGAAACCTTGCACCGTGCCTGCCGGTATAATTTATAAAAACAGGCTTGAAACCTTTTGGTTCAGGAGTATAATTTGTTTGTTGAGGATGATAAGGCGTTTTTGTATTGAGATAATTATCCTGGGCCTTGCATACGTGCACGCATACAAGAAATACCAGCCATGAAAAGAAATACTTCATGTGCATTATAAAATATAAAGAGCCTGGAGGTTCAGGCCCTTTATATTTTTTATTTAATGTTGATTGGATTTTGTTGCATCAGATGTATAAGCACCCATATCAGCGCTGTACGTTGGATTCCCTTTGCCTATTGCAGGAGACCCGCTTTGCAAATGAAAATCGTTTGTAGTTGAAGCGCCGTTTGGTGCAGCAATGGTGCCATCAAAGCTTTTAAACATTGGATCATACACACCAACTGCTGTTGATACCAGGTCTGTTGATTGTGGTCTGCCTACACCATCACCCGGGTAAAAATTACTTCTCAGGTTTACAGAAATATTGGGTGTAACAGTGGTATCAGTATATGTATCAGCTGTGGCATAAAAAAGATTGTTGCCATACTTTGTATTGATCGTATCTGCATCAGTAAATATTTCCAATCCCTGGTAATTATTCACCATGATATTGTTGTAAATATTTGCCTTCGCATTTAATCCGACGGAAACACCTCTGCCTGGTTCGGCAGCGCCTCTTCTCCAGCCATTAGACACTAAAGTGTTGTTGTAAACATCAATACTGGTTTGCGGGAAAGGCGCTGTGCTGCTGGTTTCCAGTTTAATACCTGTACCTGCCTGGCTGTATACCACGTTATAAGCAATGGTGCCTGTTGTTCCTGATTTTATATTGATGGCTTCGCCATCTGTACTGCCTGAAGACAAAATGGTATTGCGTAATATGTTAACTATTGCTCCTGCCTGGCAACGAACAATATCATCCTGCCCGTTTGTAATCCAGCTATCTTCAATATCTACATTGATAGGTGCGGCTACAAATACAGATTTGCGCGGATCGCCGGCAGGATCAGGTCCGCCGGTGTTATCTATATGTGTCCATTTTATGGTAACACTTTGAGCACTGTCGCACTGAAAACCACCCCATGAACCGGGTGTGTTGCTGTCAGAATTAAATGATACCGGGCTTCCTTTTGTTCCAACAAGTAATAAGGTGCCCTGGACATTTACCTGTGCATTATTCTTTACAATAACAGTAACACCTTGCTGTGAGGCTAAAGTATCACCAACCTTAATGGTAATGTCTCCTGTAATAGTATAAGTATTGCCGGTTGTTAATGTGCCTTTTACATAACCTGAGATGTTGCCCGGAGTAATAGGATTTGAAGGCGGAACAGTTGGCGTAACAACAGAAGTTGTATCAGATTTTGAACAAGACATAAACATAACTGACAATAAACCACAAAACAGCAGAAGAGAATTTTTTACTTTCATAATTCTTGTTTAAGATTTTAATTTTTATATCGAATGCCAATAAGAAATTGGGCTTTGTAAACATCTTTACCTACAATAATTGTATTGATCTTGTAATAAGTGGGCGTATTTAAAAGATTATTAAACTTTCCAAAAAGTGCTAAATGTTTTTTCAATCCATAATCAACAGAAGCTGCTAAAAGCGACTGGGGTTCCTGGTAATAATCATAACCATAAATGGGATAAACCTGGTCGAGCGTTTTGCCTAAATACTGGTAAGATACCTCTGCATATAACCTGCTTTTTTCATTATTATAAAAAGCTGAAAGATTAAGGGTGTTATTGGTTTGGCCCTGCATTGGCCTTTCCTGCAGTTTATCATAAGTTGTTCTTGTAGTAAGATCAGTGTAAGATTTGGTGGAGAATATTTTCGAATAGATGTACGTGTAATTACCTGTTACACCAAAATCTTTAAATGTTTTTGTATATACAAGTTCACCACCGTATAAAGTAGCCGTTCCTAAATTATCAGGCCTGTAAGTAGTACCGTCTACATATTCAAATTCAATAGGATCCTGGATGCGTTTATAAAATGCACCCACAAATAACTGATCCTGTTTATGCGGATACAATTCATAACGGATATCAAAATTATCTGCGATGGAATGTTTCAGATCAGGATTGCCTTCTTCATCCTGTGCAGAACCTGAACTGTAAATTTTATACGGAACAAGCTCATAATAATTAGGACGAGAAATAGATTTAAAATAAGATGCCCTGATATTGGTTATTGCATTCAGTTTGTATTTGATCATCACACTGGGAAGTACGTCGGTGTAAGTTTTTGTTACTGCGTTTATAGCACCCGGATGAAAAGTATTGATATTAAAACCCTGCTTTGTATTCTCATCGCGCAAGCCTCCAAAAACATCAAATTTGTTTGTTGAAACTTTAGCTTCAACATAACCTGCAATAATGTCTTCGTATGCGTGGTAATTATTTACATCGTATGTATATGTTCCTGCAGGATTGTACACTATCCATTCCGCATCATTGATGTTGGTAAAAACCTGTTTAACTCCATTGCTGTTGGTAGTTGGTTTAAGGTCGTATTCATCCTGTAAATTATAACGCTGTTTATGCCTGTATAAACCGCCTGCTTTTAAATCGATAGATGCTCTATGCCATGTAGTTTTGTAAGTAAGATTGGCGAGCCCGTTAAAATCTTCATCCTGGTTGTGTTGCCATATCCTTGTGATCTCATCAAAATAGTCAGGTGTTACTGAAAAAGTATAGGGCATACTTGTATTATTTGTATGCACAGTATCTATTTTTTTGTTCACGCCTAAATCAGCCCTGTCAGGCGCTCTTTTGAAAGCGATTGAATAAACACCGGCCCAGTCAACAAGTAAATGATTGGATAAAATATGGCTTCCGCCAATCTTTATATTATTAAGATATTGATGATTGGTTATAGATGTATAATCTGTGGTTACAGGCCCTGTTCCCGGCACAGTTCTGCCTCCATTGCCTCCTTTAATAGCTGTGTCAATGCTGGTGCGCGCCTGTGCCAGGGAGCTATACAGGAATACATCATCAACCGTTATTTTATTTTTTGAATTGATATTGTAATCACCATGCAGCGTTAAGCCGCCGTTCATTTGTTGTGTTGAAAATATCCTGTTTGATATATCGCTTATAGCAGGTGTTTGCAGGTAAGTATCAGGAACAACCGTGTTTAATACAGAGTTGTTGCCGTAATACTGGTTTTGAAAACTTCCGCTTACAATAATTCCTGCACGATTGCTTAAGAAACGTTTACCATAAGTAATGTTAGCTGTTGCCGTTGGTAGTGATGTTTTTGTTTTAAAATCAAGATTGGAGCGACTAAAATCATCCGGCTGCGCAACATAGCTTGTCCCAAATTTTTCGGTTAAGCTTTTTTGCTGAATATCGGCTTTGGAAAAATAGGTGTACTGCCTGTCAAGAAAAATCGCGCTGTATCCTAATGCACCTGAAACAATAAAAGTGGTTGTATCACGTGCATCTTTCATTACAAGATTTACTGTGCCGCCGATGGCATCACCTTCCATTTCAGGTAACAGGGTTTTGCTGATCTCAATTTTTTGTAAAAGGTCAGAAGGGACAACATCCAAAGAAACGTAGCGTGATTTTTCATCAGGACTTGTAATCTTCACACCATTGATCAGGGTATTATTATATCGCGGTTCAAGGCCTCTTATAACCGCATACGCCTCATCAGCTCCTGAATTCTTTTGCAGCGTAACACCGCTCATTCTTTGTAAAACATTCGCAGCATTTATATCGGGCAAATGCTGAATAGCTTCTGCAGAAATTACGTTTACAATATTATTCGCGTGTTTTTCAGTTGATCTTGATGATGATTCAAGTTCTCCGTTTAAGGAAGTAAATACATTTACATTTTGAAGTATTTCTGTTTTTTCATTCAAAGAAATATTTAATGAAATGTCTGCTGTGTTTACATTAATTTTTTCAATAAATTTTTCGTAGCCGATGTACACAACTCCGAGCGAGTAATTGCCTTTACCAATATTTTTAAATAAAAACCCGCCACCTGAGTTTGATGTTACTGTATACTTCTTATGAGCGCTTTCCAGGGTAATAGTAGCACCGGTCAGCCTTTCTTTAGTAGCACTGTCAATTACATTACCGCTTATCTTTATCTGGGCAGAAACTTTGGCGAGGCAAGCAAAAAAAATAAGTATAGAGATAATAAAAAACTTCACCTGCATTTACATTTAAGCTGCAAATGTTTTGTTTTACATTTCCCATTTTTATATGCTTAT
The DNA here is from genome assembly GCA_013286425.1 of Bacteroidota bacterium. GTDB lineage: Bacteria > Bacteroidota > Bacteroidia > Chitinophagales > Chitinophagaceae > Parafilimonas. Next base: position 1,964 of record JABDFS010000114.1, on the reverse strand, counting down.
TGAGATTTAATATAAGTGTAATGATTAGGTAAAGATTTTATAATCCGTAAACCCATATATCTACAGAATTCCTTCAGAATTGAAGTGTATTTAAAACGTAAAATAAAGCAGTGGCAACAAGTTTTCTGTCATATTTTTTAATAGCAATAATTGAAAACCTAGGGCTTTTATTCAATTGCGGTTTTTATCACAATTCTTTCATTTCTTTTCGGCTTTTGTTGTTCTGCAACAGCATGTGCTGGCAAAACAATTACTGTATAATCTTCTGCCTGCCCTGCACCATCAGCACTGCTTCCGTGAAGCTTACATGCAGTGGGTGCAGGTGTTGCAGGATTATCTGCCACAACTCGCATACGCAAAGGTTTGTTGGTAACAACGCCGGTTAATGGTATCGTTATTTTTTTAGTTGCCGTATCTGTATATAAAGAAAGCAGGGTTTCGTTACTGTCATTAAAATCTCCATCGCTGTTATAATCAATAAAAACTTTTATGCGATGCGGATTGCCATAACTGCCGGTAATAGTTAAAGTATATTTCTGTCCCTGTGTTACTGTAGTAGATTGATTAACGGTTCTGTCTATATAAATATTTCCATCTGCACTGCTTGTATTTGAATAAACGCTGAGTGTATTGAATTCAACTTTCTGCACGCCATAATAAAATGACAAACCATAAGTGGCTGTTGGTATGCATGCGGCCACAGGAAATGCAGTTGTTGGTGCAGACAAAGCACCTGAAGTAACTAATCCATACCTGAAACTTATTAATGCTGATCTTGCTCTAGTTTTCTGCCCTTGTGTAAACATCCACTGGCAGTTGGTATAAGTCATGTAGTTATTAAGAACCGTATAATGTTTTGTTGAATCTGCAATTAAAAAAGGCTTGTTGCCATCGCAACTGTTGCCTGATGTTCCGCAAGGCACATTCAGCATAGGTTCAGTATCGCATACCTTATCGCCTTCGTTATTACAATTATCATTTGCTGCACAGGTTGTTTCATTTCCGCCATCATAAAATGTATGATACAAATAAAAGAAATGTCCCATTTCATGAACAACCGTTTTATTCGTTCCATTAACCACACTTGCATTAAGCGTAAGTCCGTCTGTTGCTGCACCATTGTATTCAGGGAAATAAGTATAACCACCCGGGTTTGTACTGCTGCCATTGATTTTATTTACTATCCAGATATTAATGTAATCTGTATTTGACCAGCGGCTTAACCCTTTAACCGTAATCTCATCTGCACTTCCAATTGTTCCGTTATTGGTAATACCACCTGATACATAATTGGGAACACCGCTTCCGTTAACGCGTACAATACCTGTGGTGGCAGCGCCATCGGGGCCGCGCACCGCCAGTTGAAATTGTATCTTCATATCAACGCCGCCAAATGATGTACCTTTTTTTCTGTAAGCATTGTTTAAGCCTTTTATCATGGCATTAATAAGCGCATCTGCAGGGTTATCCGGCAAGCCTATAGCATCGCCTGTAGTAATCACGTGCACAACAACCGGCAATGTAAAAACCTGGTCGTTATCTTTTATTTGTGCTGATGATTGTAAAGGTTCTTTTTCTAACAAGCTATTGTTTTCAGGCAACCTGTAATCATGAGTGTTTTGTTTCCAATCGCTAAAGCCGTTTGTATTTTGAGCGATTAAAGGGCAGGCATACATTATCAGCAAAGCCATCAGAAAAAAGGAAAATGAAGTTTTCATAAAAAGTATTTATCAAAGCAGTTTATAACAATGTTTGCAGCAGCTAACTAAGATTAAAATTAGAGTAAAGTATCAAACCTCAATAACTTTGGCTATCTCAAAAGAATATCAGCTAATAATTATTGATTAAAATCAAATGTTACTATGAAAAGATCACACATTTACTTTTTGTTTGCTGCATGCACATTGTTCCTGTTAATATGCCCGCCGAAATATGATAACGCCTGCACCCGCGTTGTTTATCAT
>JABDFS010000113.1 GCA_013286425.1 Bacteroidota bacterium | reverse complement strand
TGTTGCTGCGTTGCTCATTTTTACTTTATTGTATGTTATATACATGCAGGTTTTTGACAAGAAAGAAAAACAACATCATGTTTTACCCACCAATAATAAAATATTATTGTTTGCTTTGATATTAGGATTGATCAGCTATACTGTTAGAATATTTTTTCCTGTTGGATGGGTGCTTCATCCACTCGGTTTTCAGTTCGCGCATTTTACTCAATATATTGCTTTGTTTATTGCAGGCATTGCTGCAAGCCGCAATCAATGGTTAAATGCAATTGATAATACACAAGGAAAACGCTGGCGAAGACTTACCATAATATTGATAATAATATTTCCTTTGTTGTATGTGATCAAGACCGTTACCAATAGCCCGATTGAAAGTTTTGAAGGCAATGGTACATCACAGTCTTTACTTTCTGCTGTTTGGGAGCAGCTTACCGGCATTTCAATTATCATGGCTTTGCTTGCAACAACCAAATACAAATGGAATTATACAACCCCGCTTTTAAAGAATATGTCAAGAGCTGCGTTTGCAACATATATTCTTCATCCGCTTGCAGTAATATCAGTTGCTTTAATACTTAAGAATCTTCAAATAGAACCTGCATTGAAATTTCTAATCGCTGCTCCTGTTGTAGTAACGATATCATTTTTATTAGGTGCTTTCGCAGTAAGATTGCCCGGAATAAAAAATATTGTATAAGCTTATTTTTGTTTACCCGGAATGGTTGGCCTTACTTCTACTTTGCTCGGCAATGTTCTTGGATTCATGTTTAGAAGATCAACAACGAGTTGCCCAATATCTTCAGGCTGTATCTTCCACGCATCATTTTCATTTGGTGTATGATCATTAAAATGCGAAGCAACAGAACCCGGCATTATCGTAGTTACTTTAATTCCGTATTGACGAAGGTCTAACATGATAGCCTGCGAAAATCCAACCAAACCAAACTTACTTGCATTATATGCAGCACCATCTTTAAAAAAATTTGTTCCTGCCAGGCTTGCAATAGTTATGATATATCCTTTCGTTTTCTTCAACGCGTCTATACTGGCTTTTACACTATTAAAAACACCGGTAAGGTTTGTGTCAATGGTTTCATTCCATTGTTCTGTTGTAATATTTTCAATTGATGCAAAATGGCCAATGCCTGCGTTAGCAATCAACACATCTAACTGACCAAACTTTTCTATTACTTGCTGAACAGCTTTTGCTTCAGATGCAGCATCACTAACATCAGATTGTAATCCCAATACTTTAGATTCATCATTACTTAATGATTGCGCTGCTTTCTTCGCTGCATCTAAATTGCGGCTTGTAATAGCTACTTTCATTCCATGTTGCAACAATGTTTGTGCAATGCCGTAACCAATGCCTTTGCTGCCGCCGGTTATATAAGCTACTTTATTTTCGAGTGTCTTCATAATAATTATTGATTAGTTCAAACCATAAATTCAAAATTGTCTGCAACAAAAATATAGCCATAGATTTAGAAAATTTTCTACTCCCCTTTAGGGGGTGGGGGGCAAAGCTTCTTTCACTGCAGGTACAACTTCCTTTCCGAACAGCTCAATTGAATGCATCATTTTTTCATGCGGAATATCGCCTGAAATTATCTGTGCAAGAAACCGTGTGTTGTTAAACAATTTGTATTGATAAATCAATTTCTCTGTTACTTCTTCAACACTGCCAACCATCAATGGACCATCAGGTTCGCACAACGCATCAAAATGACCTCTTGTCATTTTACTCCAGCCACGTTCTTTACCAATTTTGTTCATGATCTTTTCATAGATCACCCAAAACTCATCTCTTGCCTGTTCACCTGAATCTGCCAAATAAGTATGCTCATTAATGCATAACTGTAATTTGCTTTCATCATGACCGGCACGTTTTGCCGCTGTTCTGTATAAGTTTGTGAGTTGTGTAAATTGTAATGGATTTCCGCCTAGAATAGCAATGGTTAATGGCAAATTCAAACTGCCTGCGCGAATAACAGAAGCCGGTGTTCCGCCAACAGCAATCCATATTGGCAATTGTTGTTGATATGGCCTTGGATAAACGCCCAGATTATTTATTGCCGCGCGATGTGTTCCTTTCCAAGAAACAATTTCATGTTGATTGATGTTTAAAAGCAAATCAAGCTTTTCAATAAACAATTCATCATAATCTTCAAGATCATAACCAAACAATGGAAACGATTCAATGAAAGAACCTCTGCCCGCCATAATTTCTGCGCGGCCGTTTGATATCAGGTCAAGCGTTGCAAAATTTTGAAATATGCGAACAGGATCTGAAGAACTTAATACTGTTACTGCACTGATGAAACGTATATTTTTCGTAATGGATGCTGCAGCAGCCAAAATCATTTCAGGTGTGCTGACAACATAATCTGCACGATGATGTTCGCCTAATGCAAAAACATCCAAAGCAATTTCATCTGCAAGCTTTGCATAATGTAATAATTCCTGCACTCGTTTATGCGCATTCAATGCTTTGCCTGCAACGCGGTCAGGAACAATTTCTCCAAATGTGCTTATGCCAAATTCCATATATTAATTTTTAAATGCTGTTTTAATTATTGTGAAAGCTATGAACAGGAAACCGGAGCTGCTCAATGATATGCTGTCGAAGTGTTCCGAGGAACAATGTCATTTTGTTCAATAGTCCGTAACCAAAATAATTCAAACAACTTTTTAGTGTAAAGAAAAATATTGTTGATGAAGCTTATATTTATTGCGTTATAAAATTAAACTTCAATGCATGCGAAGTTATAATCCAAAAGAATGGAAAAGGATTGTTTTAGATTTTCATAAATCTGACACACTGCGCAAACTTATTCCGGTATTAATTGCAATCGGTGTGTATGCTTTTGCTATTGCGTTTATTGAAAAGCATTATGTTGACCCAAAGCGCATGCTGCAGGTACAAAGTTTAACCGTAATACACACATTGTTGGGCTTTGTAATTTCTTTGTTGCTGGTGTTTCGCACCAATACTGCGTACGATCGTTGGTGGGAAGGAAGAAAACTTTGGGGCAGCCTTGTTAATAACAGCCGTAATCTTGCCATTAAATTAAACAGCTTAATTGCGCCTGATGATAAAAGCACCAAAGCATTTTTTGCAGAGCTTATTCCGCGCTTTGCACTGGAGTTAAAAAATCATTTGCAGTCGGCAGACACGCGTTATTCATTAGATCAGTTCGAGCATCCTGAAATACCCAATTTTGATCGCTTCAGGCATATTCCCGAACAGGTTACCGGCACAATACTGGAGCGACTAATGCAGATGCAAAGAGATAAACAAATTTCTGCAGAACAAATGTTGTTCATTAATCCTGAGCTTTCATCATTCATGGATATTTGCGGTGCATGCGAGCGTATTAAAAACACACCTATTCCTTTTTCGTACAGCAGCTTTATTAAAAAATTCATCTTGTTTTATGTTATTACGCTGCCTATTGGTTATTCGATAGCACTTGGTTATTTAATTATACCTGTGGTAATTTTTGTTTTATATGCAATGGCAAGTCTGGAATTGATAGCTGAAGAAATTGAAGAACCTTTTGGTACTGATGAAAACGATCTGCCAATGGATAGAATTATTGAAACGATTACAAAAAATGTTGCAGCTATTTTAAAGTAAGAAGTATTTTATTTGGGTTACGGACAAATGAACAGATGGCATCGTTCCTTGGTCGCAACACTTGTACTACATTTTTTCATGGCATCAATATTAACCTGCTTGCTCTCAACTTGAAAACCTGTGCCTTATAACTTGAACCTTTTCATTTCACTTCACACAACTCATCCCATCTTGAAGTATAACGCGGACTGCGAAACTCTTGTCGCATTTTCCAGTTGCGTTTAGTGCCACTTGATGCAAATTTTAATATATCATCACGCATACTAAAATTGATGTTGTCCATCATACTCATCAACATACGGTTATTTGCTCTTGATGATTCAAACATATCACCCTGAATCAAATTATCTTTCACAATTCCACCAAGCATTACACCTGCCTTTTTAAACAAATTGAGATTTTCTTTTAAAGCTTTATAATAGACTTTTTCTGCTAATTGAACAGCAGGTTTAATTAACTCACTGGTAATTGAAGTTGCCAACGGTAACATAGCAGCTTCACTAAAAGTAGGACCATGTTTAAAATGTTTACCAAGCTCTGTTTGTTGTTTAGGTACTACAAAAACACTTATGGTAGAAGCCGCGCCGTATTGACGACGTAGCTTTTCGGCAGCTCTTGATGTATAGGTAGCAACGGCTTCTTTAATACTTTTTAAATCTTTAACAGGTGTACCGAACATACGAGTGGTAGCAATCATCTTTTTTTCAATCAGTTCATCGCCTAATCCAATTGATGGTTCACACTTAAGTTCTCTTATTAAACGAAGTCCAACCACGCCGCCAAAATTTTTTTTTATCCAGGCTTCAGGCATTTGTGTAAACTGGTAAGCGTCATAAATACCGAAAGCATTTAATTTATCTCTCGACCTTGTTCCCACTCCCCATATTTCACCAATAGGTATTTTGATAAGTGCGTCATTTATTTTTTCCGGCGTATCGAGAACGGTAACACAATTGGTTTCTTTCTTATTTTCTTTCGCTATATAATTCGCGACTTTACTCAATGTTTTTGTAGGTGCCACACCAACAGAAACTGCAACGCCTGTCCACTGTTCAACTGTTTCTCTTATCTGCAATGCAGCAAAATCTAATTTTTCAAAAGGAACAGTATCCATATTAATGAAAGCTTCATCAACAGAATATACTTCCACATTATGTTCGCCCATTATCATGCGTAAGGTTTCCATTACGCGCCAGCTTAGATCGCCATATAAATTATAGTTTGATGAAAACGTTGCCACATCATGTTTTTCTATTACTTCCTTTGCTTTAAAATAGGGAACAGCCATATCAACACCCAAACGCTTTACTTCATCACTGCGACTAACAATACAACCATCATTATTACTTAAAACCACAACAGGTTTATGCACTAATTCCGGGCGAAAAACTCTTTCACATGAACAATAAAAACTATTGCAATCAACAACGGCGTACATAACAGGCCCCCTTCGCTCCCTGAAGGGGGGAACCGTAGCTTCGTGATGTTGCAGAATTGATTCTGTATGTTGCAGCATATTTTTAATTTATTTGGTCTTACTTAACTCCCTTTAGGGTCGGGGTTTGAGACGTCAAACAAATTTGTTTGCTTTACTTCTTCTTTAACTCCTTCGAACATAAACTTCTCGACTGTTTTATAATATTCACCAGATTTTCTTTTCAACAACAATGCATGATCTGCAATAAATCTTCCATGAAAATTTGCATGCTGATATTCCAGCCAGCCTTTTTCATATTGCCAGGGTTGCAATTTTCTTGCAATGGTTAAATGAGGTTCAGTTATAAAATGAGGCTTGTTGTCTTTATCCAACTTCATAAATTTTTGTGCCTGTTGCCGCAATGTTTTTACTGCATCCATTATTTGTACTTTACTCACAATGTTTATATAAATAGTGTGTGAAGGAAAGCTGCCGAAATCTTTCAATTCAATTTTAAATGGCGCTATCGTTCTTGCATTGTTGCGTAGATAATGCCTGATATGATTTTCTGTTGATTGAAATTGTTTAAACCTGGTGAGTGTTATATGTGGTAAACCTTTTTTTGCCTGCTCACAGCTATAATTATTAGCAAATTTTTCTTTGATGAATTTTATGTCATTCCATAATGCTTCGTGTGGTTGCAATACCAGTAAATATTCTGCAGGCAGTACATGTTTTTCTTCTCTTGCTTCTGCTTCGTTTAAATATTCCTGTATGATGAATGGATGTTTCATTTTCCTTATTTCAGTTTTTTAAATGCTGCGTATTTAGTTTCTCTGTTCTTTTTCTCTTGAAAGAAAAAGATTCAAAAGTTCAAACAAGGAACCTCGTATTAAAAAATCAGGCTAGTCTTTTAATCCTGCAAATCCTGATTCAGACAGCTAATTCAACGCTGAACCGAGTTTGAACACACTTACCTGTTTGCATTTGTCATACTGGTTTTGCCGCTTTAATAAAACCAGTTCATCAACCATAAAACTGGCGTTGAAAGTTTTGCGCGAATAATCCATAATCGCTTTTTCATACACATTCGGATGCAGGCTGCGTGCGATCGTCATGTGTGGATGATTAATGAGTTTTGCATTGGGAAAACCATTATCGTTGATGTATGTATTGATCGTTTTGAGCGATGTTGCCAACTGCTTGAACGGCTCATGATTTTGGATGCGTGCATACACCGTTTTAGATGATGGAAAGCCGCTGAAATTGTTGATCATAACATCAAAACTTTGTTGCCTGTTAATGATCTTATGCATCCATTTGATCAATGTTTCTTCCATAGTTTCTTTCGCCAAAAAATTAGCGATAGTTATATGTGGCAATGTTTTTTTAGCAATGCTTACATTGTATTCCGACGAAAAATTTTCCTTCTCCGTTTTTATCTGATTGAAGGTTTCTTCATTCGGATGAACTACCAATAAGTATTCAAAAAATTTAGGCGGTTCAAACCGCAGGCCTGATGAAAAAGTTAATCCCTGTACCATATATATAGAATTAAAAAGTGAGAAAATTACTTACTAAAAAAATGCTAAGCTAAGCAGTTTAGTTTAATTTTACTAAAAAAATTAGTTATTCAAAAATATTTTATATGGAAAGAGAAGCAACATACAATCCTGTATACAGCGGAAGCAAAAATTTTACACAGCATAATGTAAAAACAGCTAACGCCAATGGTTTTGCCGCGGCTGCGGACGATTACATGGAACGCGGCATTGATCTAAACGAGCAACTTATCTTAAACAAGCCTGCCACATTTTTCTTTCGCATGAACGGTGATGCGATGATTGAAGACGGCATCTTCAGTGGCGATGTTTTAGTTGTTGACCGCAGCATCAGGCCAACCAGCGGAAAAGTAATTGTTGCCATACTCGATGGCGAATTGCTTGTGCGCCGTTTGCAAAGAAATTTCAACAATGTTGAGTTAGTTGCTGCACACAAAAAAATGGGTAGCATACAACTCACCGCTTTCGATGAACGCAGCAATGTTTGGGGCGTAGTAACCTGCGTTATCCATGTGCTTGAAAAAAGTTTATTTGTTACAAAAGACAAAAGCCAGTTCAACTCAAAAGATAAATACGGCAAAGCACAAAAGTTTTATTGACCCGGATTTGTTGGATTTAATGGATTGACCTGATTCATCTATGCAACCTTCACCATAAAGATTAGCAACGTGAAAGTTTAAGAAGGCTACAAAATAAAATGCGCTGTTGCACTTTAATATCAAGGCGCAACAGCTGAAGAATCGACACTACAAAAGTCCAATCAAGGCGTGTGCACGGATGTGTTGAAACATCATCCGTGCTTGAACTTTTTGGTTCTTTTTCTTTCAAGAGAAAAAGAACATAACTACAAAAAATATTGTCTATGAAAAACATAACCGATAATCCCAATGCAAAACCGCAGCCGAAAGCACATGATGATACAACAGCCATGTATCATCATGGCCGCGGCGCGCAGTTCAATACAAAAAATAAATTCCTGGTTAATGAAGTAACCAAAGAACATATAGAAGCAATAGATGATTGGGAAGAAAAAACATTACCAACAATTTATTTGGAACAGGAAGTAAAAACAATTGTAAACAAAGTTGACAGTCCTGATGTGGGCATGAGTTATAGCATGAATCCATATGCGGGTTGCGAGCATGGCTGCATTTATTGTTATGCGCGCAATGTGCATGAATACTGGGGTTACAGCGCGGGTATGGACTTTGAGCAAAAGATAATCATTAAGAAAAATGCGCCACAGTTGTTGCGCAAATTTTTAATGCATCCAAAATGGGATGCCACGCCATTAATGTTAAGCGGTAATACAGACTGCTATCAGCCGGCAGAACAAAAATATCGCTTAACACGTGGCATGCTGGAAGTATGCAACGAGTTCAATCAACCTGTCGGCATTCTTACAAAAAATTCATGGATATTAAAAGATAAAGATGTGCTTTCAGAAATGGGCAGGAAGAATATTGTTTCTGCAATGGTTTCAATAACTTCTTTTAATGAAGACTTAAGAAGAGTGATGGAACCGCGTACAACAACAGCTAAACAAAAATTAAAAGTGATCAATGAATTAAGTTCTGCAGGTGTACGCATGGGTATAATGATGGGACCAATGATTCCTGGCCTGAATGAACATGAAATGCAGCGCATCATGTTAGCGGCAAAAGATAATGGTGCAACATTTACCGCTTACACTTTTATACGATTGAATGGCGCTATAAAATTTTTATTTCATGATTGGCTGTATAAAAATTTCCCTGAGCGTGCAGATAAAGTCTGGCATTTGATTGAAGCCAGTCACGACGGGCAGGTGAATGATACACGCTGGGGCGTTCGCATGCGCGGTGAAGGCCCGATTGCAAAATTGGTTGGACAACAATACCGCAAGTATGGAAAACTATATGGCATGAATGCAGAAGATTGGAGCTTGAATAGAAGCTTGTTTAAAAGGCCGGGAGATGCGCAAGGAAGTTTATTTTGAGTAATTGTTATATCTTACTTATTTAACCTTTACTCTATGAATCAATTTGGTGGTAATTGGACTAAAATTAAAATAGAAATACTTGTTGAGTATGCAAAAGCATATCTAAACATCATGAATGTCTATGCTAAACGATATAATTGGAAGCTCCTTTATTTTGATGGATTTGCAGGTTCTGGAGAAATAGTCAAAGTAATTGATGATAAACTTAGTGGTTACTATGATGTAAGTTTTACAATCGGTGCTGCAAAGAGAATAATTGAAATCAATGAACCGAGATCATTTGATGAATATTATTTTGTTGAAAAGGATTCAAAAAATTTTGAGCAATTAAGAAAATGCACAAAGGAAGCATTTCCAAAAAAGAAAATTTATGCAATTCAAGAAGATTGCAACAAGAAAATACTGGATTTATCTAACTTTTTAAGAACACCTAAAAATAAAAACTATAGAACACTTGCTTATATTGATCCATGCGGTATGCAAGTCGAAT
>JABDFS010000112.1:451-9124 GCA_013286425.1 Bacteroidota bacterium | reverse complement strand
GATTATAAAAATGTCCGGCACAAATGAGACTGGTAAGATTTGATAATTTTAGAAAACAAACAGGAATAATGGAAAAAGTATTTACCTTATGAGCTGCATTATTATAATTATAACTTTTTCTCTGTTTATAATCATTTAAATTTTCATCCCACTCATTCCAAAAATTACTTAATATTAAATACTTAATATGTGTACAATTTCTCACTATTAAATCTAACTCACCTCCTTCATTAAAATCTTCATCCCTAAGCCCACAAAAGCCCAAATCAAGGTTGGGGTCTTGTGTTTCAACACATTTATTAACCAGGGCTAGAGCAAGCGCATTCATATTTTGGTGTACATGGTTTAACTGTGTTATTCAAATTTAATGACTGACAGGCTACCTGCAAGCCCTTAATCAATAAACTTTGGCTTCAGCAACCTGCACCTTATTAAAAAAAATCCCGGCCTGCCTCTCCAAATCCGGATTAAGTAATCGTTCACTATTCATTCTAATAGCTTTTTATTTCTAACTTTCTTTGTCACAATAAGGTTTATTTGTGTATTTTACAGTTATAACACTCCAGCCTCGATTGCCTGCCTGAAATTATAGAAACCAGCAATAAAAAATTCCAATCTGCTCTATCCCTTATAGAGACCTTACAGAGACCTTACAGAGACAATATAGAGACCTTATAGAGACCCTGCTTGCTGTTAAAGCGCATGTAAACCGCAGGTTAAAGACAAGCTAAAGGCAGTATCATCTTACCGGAACACACCATTTCGGTAAAAAATTCAGGCGCGGTTTGCCTGCCAATTAAGAAAAGGCGTTAGGGAAAGAAATTTGTTTATTATAATTCCATTACAAGGGAAGAATATTCAGCTTTTTTGTGTTAACACCCATTCATCGTTCATTATTCATTGTTCACTATTCACCATTACATTTGCAGCCATAACTAACACATATGGATTATCGCATAGAAAAAGATACAATGGGCGAAGTAAAAGTGCCTGCTGATGTGTACTGGGGCGCTCAGACACAACGCAGCATTGAAAATTTTAAGATAGCACAGGATATTAATAAAATGCCTAAACCCATCATTTATGCTTTTGCTTATTTGAAAAAAGCAGCAGCGCTTACCAATAACGAATCAGGTGTTTTGACTGATGATAAACGCGATGCGATTGCCAACGTGTGTGATGAGATCCTAGAAGGGAAGTTAGACGACCAGTTTCCGCTGGTAGTGTGGCAAACAGGCAGTGGCACACAAAGCAATATGAATGTGAATGAAGTGGTGGCTTACCGCGCGCATGTTTTGCACGGCGGTGCACTTACCGATAAAGAGAAATTTTTGCATCCGAATGATGATGTTAATAAATCGCAGAGCAGCAACGATACTTTTCCTACAGCCATGCATATTGCTGCTTATAAAATGCTTGCTGAAATAACTATCCCCGGTATAGAAAAACTGCGCGATACTTTAAAAGAAAAGAGTAAGGCATTCATGCACGTGGTGAAAATAGGCCGCACACATTTTATGGATGCAACGCCGCTTACACTCGGCCAGGAATTCAGCGGTTATGTTTCGCAACTCGGTCATGGATTAAAAGCCATTAAAAATTCTTTATCGCATTTAAGCGAACTGGCGCTGGGTGGAACTGCAGTTGGTACAGGCATCAATACACCAAAAGGTTATGCGGAATTGGTGGCGAAAAAGATTGCAGAGCTTACAGGGCTTCCTTTCATCACTGCAGAAAATAAATTTGAAAGCCTTGCTGCACATGATGCTATTGTGGAAGCGCATGGTGCATTAAAAACGGTCGCAGTGAGTTTGATGAAGATCGCGAATGATATACGCATGTTATCATCCGGACCGCGCAGTGGTATTGGTGAAATTCATATTCCGGATAACGAACCCGGTTCATCTATCATGCCCGGTAAAGTAAATCCCACACAATGCGAAGCATTAACCATGATTGCCGCACAGGTTATGGGCAATGATGTGGCAATAAACATTGGCGGCGCCACCGGCCATTTTGAACTGAATGTTTTTAAACCGGTAATGATCTATAATTTTTTACACAGTGCAAGATTAATTGGTGAGGGATGTGTTTCATTCAACGATAAATGTGCTGCCGGCATAGAACCGATAGAAGCCAATATTAAAGCGCATGTTGACAACAGCCTGATGCTGGTAACGGCGCTTAATACAAAAATTGGTTATTATAATGCTGCAGCTATAGCACAGGATGCACACAAACGCGGCGTAACTTTAAAACAGGCGGCCCTGGAATATGAGCTGAAAGGGCTCGACTTTAAACACATGACCGCTGAGCAGTTTGACCAGTGGGTAATTGCATCCGATATGGTGGGAGAAATTAAAAAATAAACAGCATGTTATCTGAACAATTTATATAATACATTAACGTTTATCAGAACTATTACAAGCACATTTCATGGCGAAATTTCTTTCGTATTTATTTATTACTTGCTTTGCCTGCATTTTGTTTTCATGTACAAAAGAGCGTAGTTACGACCTTAACACCAGCGCAATTGCCCAGGGAACTTTATGGGATTCCGCAGGTGTCTGCCTTCCGGATTCTGTTTATGGCACTTTTTATAACGGAGTAACGCCCGGCAGTGATACAGCGTATGTTTCTGTGCAGGTAAATGTTACTGCAACGGGTTCATATAACATCAGCAGCGACTTCCAAAACGGGTTGCAGTTTGCCGATTCCGGTTACTTTGGTACAACAGGTATTACTACTATAAAGCTTAAGCCGATCGGCGTTGCTATTATTCCTGTTACGTCAACCTTCACTATAAATTTTGACAGCACATTCTGTTCTTTTGACCTGACCGTAAAAGACAGTACAGGCACAGGTTTGGGCGGACAGGATACGACCGGAACAGATAGCCTGGCGGGCCCGGGCTTATGGAAGTTTTCAACGGATAGCGGTGGTGTTTTTAATGGTGCTATTGGTAATGCGCGCGTTTATCCTGATACACTTGCAGATGGCACTACCAACGGTTATATATTCAATGTGCTTGGTTTTACTTCAACAGGAGATTCTGTAATGGTGTTGAATATCCTGATGCCTACAAGTACCATTACCACAGGCTCATATACTACTTTAGATTATAATAGTGATTCATCAAGGGCAACAACCTTCGCTTTCTGTCCAAGTAACGGCGATGATTGCTTTTATTTTGCTGAAGGTGTGTCAAGCGTACCGGGTGTCAAAGTCACAATTACCATCAATTCTTACGACAGTTCTACAGGAGTTGTTACCGGTACATTTTCGGGGGTAGCAGTTGTTGGCAGCGACTTTAATGGAAGCGATCCTACCAAAATCATAAAAGTTATCAACGGAAGTTTTAATGGAACGGTGCAGTAATACTGGCAAACAAACCCAGGAAATTATAATCCTAAACAGTAGTTATTTCGTCTTTTATTCCGGGTGAATTTATTTCAGTTGGAACAGTTTGAACAGGATGTTCTGTGTGTTTGCCGGGGAAGAATCTTTTTTGCCAGATCAGCAGGGCAATAACACCAATGGAGATGGAAGAATCAGCAATATTAAATACAGGGCTAAAGAATTCAAACTCTTGTCCGCGCCAGCTTGCAATAGGAAACCATGAAGGGTAAGTTGTATGAATGATAGGAAAGTATAACATATCAACCACCTGTCCATGAAAGAAAGAAGCATAACCGCCGCCATGTGGAAACAATGTAGCTACAGCAAAAGGATTGCTTCCGCTAAAGATCAAACCGTAAAACATGCTGTCAATTAAATTACCAAATGCGCCTGCATAAATTAAAGCAGCACAAATAATAAATCCTTTATGGTATTTTTTACGGATAATATTACGCAGGTAAAATGTTCCCAATATTACAGCCACCAATCTGAAAAGCGTAAGTACGATTTTCCCAAATCCGCCACCAAACTTTAAGCCCCATGCCATTCCTTCATTTTCCACGAAATGCAGGCGAAACCATGGTCCCAGCACATTGTGCTCTTCGCCTAAAGTATAGTTTGTCTTAATATAAAATTTCAATGCCTGGTCTGCGGCAAGAATCAATATTATAAGCAGCGCAACGTGTTTGCCTTTCATTTATATAACTGTTTGGGGAAAATTTTAAGTTGCAAATATATTGTTTAAGATGTGAGTATTTGGTTAAGAGTTATGCGAAGGAATCGGGAATTGGGTGATTGGGAATTAGGGTAAATCAGGTTGGCTGTTTCTAATTCCTAATTCCTAATCCCAAATTCCTAATCCCTCATTTCATTCTTCAATATAAATCCTCTTCACCCGCTGCCCGATGCCGGTTAATATTTCATACGGAATGGTATTGCATTTTTCTGCCACTTCAACCACGCTTATATTCTTACCAAAAATTTCAACTTCGTCGCCTTCTTCAATATCAGGAATATTGGTAACATCAGCCATTGCCATATCCATTGCCACCGAACCAATAATGGGTGCAAATTTCTTACGGATAAAAACTCTTCCTGCACCATTACTTAATGCGCGGCGTAAACCATCAGCATAACCGATTCTTAAAGTTGCTATGGTTGACTCAGTATTTATTTTGCCACGGCGATTATAACCCACAGCATCGCCGCTTTTTACTTTCCGTAATTGCGCTATGGTTGTTTTAAGCGTTGCCGCCGGTTGTAGCGAAAGCTTTTTATTATTGCTGTTGTCAATACCGTATAATCCAATGCCAAGACGGATCATATCAAACTGCAGATCAGGCATACGCGAGCTTGCCGCCGAATTGGAAATATGTTTTAAAAAGTTATAGCCAATGGTAGTTTCTATTTGTGAGCAGGCTTGTTTAAACCGTTCTGCCTGTAATAAAGTAAATGCATCTTCCTGCGGATCTTCACTCGCAGCCAAATGACTAAACACCGATTTTATTGCCATACGGTTGCTGCTTTTAAGCAGGCTAATGAGTGTTTCAATATCATCTTCCCCAAAGCCAAGCCGGTGCATGCCTGTATCAATTTTTATATGCACAGGATAATACTGTAAACCTTGCTTATCCAAAAACCTGTCGAAGCTTTTAAAAATATTGATTGAATAAATTTCAGGTTCAAGGTTGTATTGAATGACCGATTCAAATGCTTCTTCATCCACATTCATCACCATTACCGGCAGGCGAATATTTGCCTTGCGCAGATCAACGCCTTCATCAACATACGCCACCGCTAAATAATCTGCTTTATAATATTGCAGCACATTGGCAATTTCCGCGCTGCCACTTCCATAACCGGAAGCCTTTACCATTGCCATCACTTTTACGCCTTTCTTTAAGATCTTTCTATATTGATTAAGATTATGAATGATGGAAGTAAGATTTATCTCCAGCACCGTTCTGTGAACCTTCTGTTGCAATACTTCTGCAATGTTTTCAAAGCTGAATCTTCTTGCGCCTTTCAACAGGATAACTTCATTGCGGAACTGACTGGTTGGATACTTGTTCAGGAATTCATTCGCGGTGATAAAATAGCTTACGTTTTCAATAGTTTCTTTTAAGAAAGGAAAATAAGTTTTCCAGTGTTCGCCAATAATGATCACTTTAGTAATGCCTCTTGCTTTCAGCATAAAAGTTATCTCGGCATAAGCGCCGTTGGAATTAAGTCCGGGTATGTCTGAAAGAATTACTGTCTTTTGTTCAAACTGATTTTGCTGCTGCATAAAATCAAGCGCAACGGCAAACGAAGCAATGTCGAAACTATAGCTGTCATTTATCAGCGCACAATTGTTTATTGCAGGTACCAACTGCAGGCGCATATCAACAGGTTGCAATGTTTGCAGCCGTTCGTTAATTGCGCTTACTTCAATTTTAAAATACAATAGAGTTGCTGTGCAGGTGATTATGTTTTGAATAGAAGCCTCGTCTGTAAATGGAATAATCAGTTCATATGTTTTGTTTTGATAATTAAATGCAACAACTGTTTCGCTTTCTCTTTTTTCCTGTGCTAAAATCCGGATGCTGTTGTATGCATTGCTTCCCCATGTGATCAATGTTGCTTTTGAAGCCTGATGTATCGTATCAATTATCGATTGATTATCGCCGTTGGTTATAACTGTATCACAATTTGCAAAAAGCCTGCATTTCTCTTCTGCTTTTTGTTGTGTTGAAATAAAATTTTCATCATGCGCATTACCAATGTTTGTAAGAATGCCAATGTTGGGATGAATGATACCAGCAAGATTTTGCATTTCACCCGGCATTGAAATACCTGCTTCAAAAATGCCGAGATTGAAATCATTACTCATTTGCCAGACACTTAAAGGCACGCCGAGTTGAGAGTTATAACTACGCGGGCTGCGCACAATATTATATTCCGGCGACAACAATTGATACAACCATTCCTTTACAATGGTTTTGCCGTTGCTGCCCGTAATGGCAATAACAGGATAAGAAAATTGCTGCCGGTGATAAGCTGCCAAAGTTTGCAGGCTTGCTAATGTATCAATGGAAAAAATGAAGCTGGCCTTTTTAAAAGGCGTAATGTCAAACCCGCTATTGACAACAAAATTGCGAACACCTCTTTCGTACAGATCAATAATAAAATTGTGTGCATCCCTGCGCTGCGTTACAATAGCAAAAAACAAAGTTGTTTCAGGAAAGATCAGCCGCCGGCTGTCGGTAAGCAACTGTTCAATCTTTGCATCTTCATTTACCAGCTTAGTTTCTGCATTTAATATAGCAGCAATTTGCTTAACGGTGTACATTAACAGGCTTTGATTTATTCAGTAGTGCCATTGTCAGCAACAATGTCCGCAATTTTTTTTGTTATTGAAACAAAAAGCCCGCGTTGTTTTTCAGGACAGCAATTCTCAAAAAATTCAGGTGCATAATAAGATGGATTTAGTGCGTTCGTTTTTGTGATAAGCCATAAGCGGGCGCTCGCGGCATCATTTATATTGCAATTCTTATTTTCGTCTGCGCAGAAACCATTTTCTGAATCGCCTTTAATTGTCCACGCCTTATTTTCTGTTAGGTAATTTAATAAAGCATCACCCGCAGCTTTATCAACGGTTGCAGGCGTTAATGTGGTTGGCGAGCCCGCATTATTTGCCATGAGATTCCTGTGATACACATATCCTTTCCATTCGCCGTTGTTATGTGCAAGTATGCGATAGTCTATTGATTTTATCCATGCAAACTTTTCAACTGCATACGCAATTACCAAATCGTTTTCAGATTGAAGCTTTTGTAAAACTGAATCTTCAATTGGTTGTTGGACTACTGCAGCATTAATGTTTTCTGTAAGCATATTTTTCTGTGCGCTGCAACCGGTACTCATAACTGTTATTACTGTTATTAAATTAATCCAGTGTTTCATCATTGAATCTTGCTTTGTTTTATTTTATTCCATGTCTCATATAAAAATTCCTGTGATGGCTGAAATTCAGGTATTTCTCCAAGCGGTTCACAGGCTTTCCAATGTTCTTTCATTTCAGCGGGTAACTGCTGGTACAATTCAGTGCCTTTTGTTTTCCATTCAATCATTTCATCGCTTACTTCTTTAATAATTTTTGCAGGATTGCCTGCCAATAAGCTCCTGCTTTTTATTTTTTCATCCGCTTTAATAAAGCTTAATGCGCCAACAATACATTCGTCGCCGAGTTCAACATTATCCATAATAACACTGTTCATTCCAACAAGGCAATTCTTACCAATAGTCGCGCCATGAATTACAGCGCCGTGACCAATATGCGCCGATGCTTTCAGCCAAACCGTAACGCCGGGAAACATGTGAATGGTGCAATTCTCCTGTACATTACAACCGTCTTCAATAATGATCCTGCCCCAATCGCCGCGCAGTGCAGCGCCGGGGCCAACGTAAACATTTTTACCAATAATAACGTTGCCTGTTACGCAAGCCTGTGGATGGATGAACGAAGATTCATGAATAACGGGTATAAATTCTTTGAATGAATATATCATAAAATTAATTCGCCATGACAACCGTAAACTTCAGATGTTATATACAGGCGCCGATTAAACAGCTAAGATACAACACCCTACCTGAAGGCTCATTTGTTCGCTCGTTGTTCGGTACTTGTTCGGTACTTGGTCGGTACTTGGTCGCTCCATAGTACCGAAGAAGTGCCGGACATGTAACGGGGATATTCAGGCAAAATAAGCTCCCGGGTAAGGCTTTGCCTGGCTTATAACACCCACTCAACCTCTCCTGAAAGAAAAGCTTTTTCCTTTTCACCAGAGATAATCAGCCTGCCATCTTCCGTAACAGTTTTTACAATACCTGTAAATGCTGTTCCATTTTGCTTAAATGAAGCCTGTTCATCTATTTTATAAAGCCTTTCATTGTACGAATTCAATACATGGGCTGTATTGTTTTGATACAATAGCTGAAGGTTCTTCTCAAGCAAGGCGCATAATTCTTTAGCCATTGAAACAGGATTTTGTTCAACGCCTGTTATTTGTTTTAATGAAACCGGGTTCTTTAAAGCGTCAGAAAAAACGGTTTGATTGATATTTACTCCAAAACCGGCTACAGCAAACTGCCAGCTTTTTCCACGAATAACGTTTTCTATTAAAATACCTGCTGCCTTTCTGTCACGACAATAGATATCGTTTGGCCACTTTATTTTAAATTTTTCAGTTGAATAATTGTTAAATAATTCAATAACCGTGAGCGCAGCTATCA
>JABDFS010000112.1:0-441 GCA_013286425.1 Bacteroidota bacterium | reverse complement strand
ATGTTCAACGCAAATTGTTGTTGAATTTCTAAAGTGCCGGTATTAAGGATTACCGATAGAATGATATTTTCACCGCTTGCGGAGAGCCACTGCTTTTCCATCTGCCCTCTGCCTGCTGTTTGTTCAAAAGTAAAATAGGCATCTCCATGCATGGCAGTACCTGATTGCACTGTTGCATGGCATAGTTGTTGGTGCTGTCAATCTTTAATAATTCTATAAAGCGTTCGCCGAGTACATTATTTATTAAGGCCACTGGTAAAGAATTAGTAGTTTTGCGAAACTACATTTTTGATAAATAGTTTATTTTCGAACAACGAACAATTTGCCTTTTAAATTTTTTCATATAAAATAGTTGCTTATTTGGAACCACTTACCGTTTTAGCTTCCCGCAAAAAGAATACAATTACAAGACTTAATTCAAATTCCAGGATTTTCAAACTT
>JABDFS010000111.1 GCA_013286425.1 Bacteroidota bacterium | reverse complement strand
ACTTACAATGTAAGCAAACTATTATACGTACCCGCTACATTAACACCAAAACAGCAAACAATTTTTCAAAAAATAAATCTGTAAATAATATAAATCTGTCTTGACAGCTTAAGGCTTTGTCATTACTGCACATAAAGATTTTTAAACCTTTAACGGTTTAATATTCATCGTCAAAATCAAATACATATTCATGAAACAAAAGTTTACAAAAAGAATTATGCAAACTTTTTTAAACAGTTTGCGACCTATGCATCTTTTTACGATTGCTACGCTATCACTTTTTTCATTGCAATCAAATGCTCAAAGCCCTACTGCGCCAGCATTAGGCTTTAATGTGTTTCTTCAACAAGGAGCAACACTTATTAATAATGAAACGGAAGGTCCTGTTGCAATTGGCGGAGACCTTACACTTTCACAAGGCAGTTACCAGGTGTCAACCAATTACACCGGCACTTTTAAAGTGAACAATATTCCTGTTACACTTGTAATAGGTGGTAAAGTGAACTTTAATGGTGGCAACGGCATTACAGTGGATCAAAACGGTTATGTACAAATTGGTGACTGCGGAAGTTCTAAAGTATGGTACAAAGATCAGAACAATGCTTTTTCTCCCATCCGTATTACACCGGGTGCAGATTATAATGGTTCACCAAGAATTAATCTTCAGGCAAATTCACAGCAACTGGGCGTAAGCGAAACTGTTAATCCTGTTTGCGGACAAACCGTTATAGATTTTGCTTCTGCATTCACTCAGATGAAAGCTTCATCTACAAGCATGAGCGCTTGTACAGATAACACTGAACTTACTGATCCAAACGGAAATGTTATTCCTCACACAGGCTTACCGCATCAGGTAAAGATCAACCTGCATACAGGCATCAATACATTAAACCTTGCAGGTGCTGATATGAATAACGTAACAGATTTTATTTATAATACCAAGCCTGATGCAAATCATGTGTTTATTATTAATGTAAATGCTCCAGGTACTTTTAACTGGAGTGTTTATAATTCCGGTGGAATAGGTTTCCAGGAATGCCCTTATGTCCTTTACAATTTTTACAATACAACTGCTTTAAATGTTGTTGGCAATGGTGCGGTTGAAGGAACTGTATTTGCACCTTTTGCTGATATCGTAAAAACTTCAAACCAATCAAATATTGAAGGACAAATTATTGCACAGTCTTATGTACAGAATGGTGGCGAAAATCATTATCCTCCATTTACTACAACAATACCGAGTTGCGGAGTTGTTTGTAATCTCAGCGTAAGCGGAACAAAAACAGATATTACCTGTAACGGTGCAGAAAATGGTTCAATTGATATTACGGCAACCGGCAACAGTGGTGCATTAACTTATTCATGGAATGATGGTGCTACAACTGAAGACCGCACTGGTTTATCAACAGGCGACTACAGTGTGCAGGTATCAGATGCTGCAGGTTGTAAAGCAACAAGCCAGACATTTACCATCAGTCAGCCTAATGCTATTAATATCAGCGGCACTACAGTAAATGTAACTACAGTGGGTGGAAGCGATGGTTCAATAGATGTTACTGTAACAGGTGGCACTGGTCCTTACACTTATAAATGGAATGATGGTGCTACAACTGAAGACCGCACTGGTTTATCTAAAGGAGATTATGCAGTAACTGTAACTGATGCACATGGTTGCTCTGACGGTAAAGCATTTACTGTAAATGAACCTAATTGTACTATTTCTGTAAATGGTACATCAAAATCAATTTCATGTAATGGCAGCAATAACGGATCAATTGATGTAACTGTTAGCGGCAATACAGGTAATGTAAGTTACTTGTGGAATGATGGTGCTACAACAGAAGATCGCACTGGTTTATCTTCTGGTAATTACAGCGTGCAGGCATCAGATGCTGCAGGTTGTAAAGTAACAAGCCAAACATTCACTATCTCAGAACCTACTGCTCTTAATTTAAGCGGTGTTAAAACCGATGTAACTACTGTGAGTGGAAGCGATGGTTCAATAGATATTACTGTAACAGGCGGCACTGGTCCTTATACTTATAAATGGAACGATGGTGCTACAACAGAAGACAGAACTGGTTTAACAAAAGGTACTTATTCAGTAACTGTAACAGATGCTAATGGTTGTACTGCAACACAGGCGTTTATTATAAATCAGCCTGATTGTAGTATTAGCGTAACAGGAAAAGCAAAACCTACAACATGTTTTGGTGGTAATGATGGTTCAATAAATATTACAGTTAGCGGAAATACAGGTAACGTAAATTATTTGTGGAATGATGGTGCAACAACAGAAGACAGAACAAACCTAACAGCAGGAAAGTATTCTGTTACAGCAACAGATTCAAAAGGTTGTTCAGTTGTTAGTCAAACTATCACCGTAAAGCAACCAAAGAAAATAAAAGTTTCCGGAGTTGTTACAGGTCAGAAAACAAAATATGTTTGCGATGGTACAATAACACTTTCAGCAACCGGTGGCACAGCGCCTTATACTTACACATGGTCTGATGGTTATATTGGCAGTTCAAGAACAAACTTGTGTATGGGCACTTACACTGGCACAGTTAAAGATAAAAAAGGATGTACCTGCACATTTAAATTCAGGGTTCCTTGTGAGGATACAACTATCAATAAAGGAAAAGCTTCATCTGCAACAGCTGTAAGTTTAAATACAAATGTTTCAGTTGCTCCGAATCCAACTTCTGATGTTGTAAAAATAACTATCAATACAGCAGTAGCGGGCAATGCAACTATAACTGTGTTTGACTTTGCAGGGAGGGCGTTGATCCAACAGAAGATCAGTCTTTCAAATGGTAGCAATCAACACCAGGTTAGCTTAGGTACTCTTGCTAAAGGAGTTTATAATATACAGGTTGTAACAGGTAACAGTTCCAACGTGTTTAAAGTTGTGTTGAATTAATATTTTAATTATTGTTTTTAAATAAAAAAGGCCCTGCTTTATGCAGGGCTTTTTTGTTTTATGTTTTCTCTGTTTCGTGATAATATGCGTGAAAAAACCCGAATGCAATAAGAAGGATAACTACAGGAAGAATTATGCCCGGATCATACAGAATGATAAAGAACAACGCCATTGCAATAGCAAAAACAATTTTTATAAATGCATCCATGTTTATGTTGCCGGTTAGCAGTGTTGTATGAAGTAATACAAGTAACGAAACCGATGCTAATATCAGTTGTATATAATCTGTGAGATGAAAGAACAATGGATAAGCCTTCCAAACTAATAACAACTCAGGCAATAGTAATAATGCATACATTATTATCAATTGCATAAACCTTCTGAATAAACTGATAGGAAAATTATAAATCAATTGCAGGTAATTGTTTTCAAAACTTTTTATTTCAAAAACAATAGCACAATTTGATATAGTTGATAACAAAAAACAAAGTAACAGCGGGCGAATATCGTAATGATCAGGTTCATAAGTTCTGATAAACAAAAGCAACAACAGCAACGAAAAGAATTTTGCTATCAGCAACATTTGTTTACGGCTGTTCCATATATAAACCAATGGTATTGTAATGATTGTTTTAGAAATACGAACGGTTGATGTAAAGAAATGAAAGGATATTTCCCTTAACCGGTTCTGCAATGTTCTTACATAAATTATTGGTGTTATCAACAGCATGATTAATATAAAAACAGCTATCTCACCAACAACTATGTAAGCATTATTTTTCAATGCAATAATTATAATAAACACAGCATAAGCTATTACCGGTATAAATATCATGAACTGAACAAAACATAAATAGCCAAAACATTTTTTAGTGCCTATGTTTTGCAAACAGGTTAGAAATTGTTGCTGCGGCAATTTTATTTCCTTCGTTATATAATCAATGCATTTAAGGTTGTATAAAAACCAAACAGCTAAAACAATCAATAGTAATAATTGATTTTGCGCTATAAGATTTGCAACCGCTTTATGTAATTCGCCCACATTATATGGTAAACCAAACAATACAAAAAACAGGAACATAAAAAGCCCGGCATTCACTTTGTAAAAATGATTTACCAAAACCTTTTGTAATATGCTAAGCGTTGTCTTCATGCATTGTTGTTATTGTATGATCGTGCGCGAGCAACTTATTGGTAAAAGATAATTGTGCACCATTAAAGTTTTGATGCGAGGTAATTAGAAAAGAGGTTGCAGCTTTCGCATTCCTTTCTTTAATAAGATTGCATATTACATCTATCGCGTTTTTATCAGTTGTTATAAGCGGTTCATCAAGCAATATCCATTTCGGCTCTCCAACAAACGCAAGTGCGATGCTTAATTTTTTTATCATACCACTTGAATATATTGATACAGGTTTTTTGTACATGTCATAAATATGTAAATGCTGTAACAAAGTTTCTGTCTCGGCTACACTTCCTTTTTTGGCATTACAGAAAAATTTTATAAGCTCCTGTGCAGTTAAAAAACCAGGATATAAAGGTTCTGTTTCTGCATAATTAATACATCGCAGATATGCTGTTCTTTGTTTTTTTAAACTGAAATTATTTTTTACAATTATGTCTCCTTCAAACGGAATAAGGCCCGCGATCATTTTCAGTAAAGTAGTTTTGCCGCTGCCATTTTCACCCTGCAATAACACAATACCATTGTTTATGGTTAATGCATCAACAGATAAAATTGTTGCATCAAAATATTTTTTCTTAATAAGGTTAAACTGCAGCATTAGCTAAATAAATCAAAATAATATTTGCAGTATATATTGTTTTGTTTTTTAACATGCAGATAAGATACAAGCAATAATGCCTGAATTTTTATTGATTAGTATATTATATTGCTGAATCAATTATCTTGTACACCTAAGCAACTAACTGATTATGCAGCCACAATCGTTAACAACAAAACCACATTATCCTATTCTTGACGGTCTTCGCGGAGTTGCATCCGTAATGGTAGTGATCTTTCATTTATGTGAGGCAAATTCTACTTCGCGTTTTACGCAGGTTATCAATCACGGATATCTCGCCGTAGATTTTTTCTTCCTGCTTTCAGGGTTTGTAATCGGCTATGCATACGATGATCGCTGGAGCAAAATGAGTACAGGAAATTTTTTTAAGCGTCGGCTTATTCGTTTGCAGCCAATGGTTATTATAGGCAGTATTATTGGCGCATTATTTTTTTATCCGCAGGCTGCTTCTATTTTTCCAGCAATCAGCAATACACCTGTTTGGGAAGTTGTTCTCATCATGCTGATTGGGTGCACAATGATACCTGTTCCTGTATCAATGGATATAAGAGGCTGGCATGAAACTTACCCCCTTAATGGCCCTGCATGGTCGTTGTTCTATGAATATGTTGTAAACATTCTATATGCTATTGGGATAAGAAAATTTCCAAAATGGGCTTTATCACTTTTAGTATTTCTTTCTGCGTGTTTTCTTTTACACTTAGCTGTGTTCGGGGGAAATGGAGATCTTATTGGCGGATGGTCGCTCGAGCCCGCACAATTACATGTAGGTTTTGCAAGAGTGATGTATCCATTCTTTGCAGGCTTGTTACTTTTTCGGGTAGGAAAACTTGCCAAGATAAAACATGCTTTTGTCTGGTGCAGCTTATTGGTGATTGTTGTGCTTGCTTTGCCAAGATTTGGTGGCGAACAACATTTATGGATGAATGGACTTTATGAAGCACTTGCAATAATTTTTATTTTCCCGTTAATCATCTACCTCGGAGCAAGCGGCGAGTTGCATAATAATTCTCAGAAAAAAGTTTGTAAATTTTTAGGTGATATTTCTTATCCAATTTACATCACACATTACCCGCTTATTTATTTATATACCGGATGGGTGGTTGATAAAAAGCTACCGTTTGGAAATTCGTTTACAGCTGGCGTAGTGATTTTTATTACTGCAATTCTTATAGCTTATACCTGCTTAAAACTGTATGATGAGCCTCTAAGAAGATGGCTGCAAAAAAAGCTTGCTTAACAAACTAAAATTAGTGCACTTCATTTAGCATAGTTACAAGCTTACTGATGTCAGCATCACTATCCAGCTTGCTGTTGTTATCTGTTTCAAATTTTTGTATTTGTTCTTTATAGCCAGTAAGCGCTTTTGAAATTGATTTTTCATTAGCTGCAATCTTCACAAGCTTGCGTGTACTTACAATGTAGAGATAAGATTCTTCAGCAACGCCATATATTTCTTTTTCAGCATAACCATAATCATAGTGATCATAAATAGTTGGCTTAAGCCATTTTAAAAAATGAACATTTGGGCCTTCATTAATCACTTCATATAAAAGATTCGAAGAATCGCCGTTACGGTCTGGATAACCACTTCTCAACAATACTTCTTTTTTTGCATCGCCATCTATGTATGTCATTTTGCAGGCACGCACTGCATCTGCAAACGCATAGACTGTTGAATCTTTTTTAAAGTGGAGCGCATTCTTTTGCACATCAAATTGCAAGGCTAAATTTGATACCTGTTTACCATTATCAAATACCACTGAGCCAATAGCCCATTGCTGATTTAGCATCAGGTTGTTTGGCAAAGCCGAATGATTGCTTGCCGGTAATTTATTTCCTGAATTATCATATACATCCAGGTATTCTCCATGTTCACGATAGCTTAAATCCTGCAATTGTGAAAAGGAATAATTATGTATTGCTGTCAACATAAACAAGCTTATCCAGATTTTCATACAGCATTTTTTTAAAAGATAAAAAATTCAATGTTTTCGCTGCACGAGCTGGTTGACTGGTATCATCATTTCGCTTTAATTCTTACGTCATAAATCAAATCTTTTATCTCCAGTATTTTGAATTTTTTACTATCCGCATGTTTGGGATTTAATATATAGTTGAATTCTTCAGGAATTACAATAGATGGTATTTTCAGTACAGCTTTTTTTGCAGCATTAAGAAGATTTGTTCCAAACTGTTTTGTTGAAAAAGGTGCAGGTATATTTTCCCAGTCGCCGGGTAATTCTGCTTCACTTAATTCAAGAATGTTTTTATCAGGTATCTCCAAAACAATCATGCTTAAATTACGCGGTATATCATCAATATTAACATTCACCGTATATTCTAATAAAGCCAAAGCCCTGTTTTCAGAAGTATAAATACAAGAGGTAAATTTATGATTCCATTTGCCGCCGTTCAATCTTGCTCCTTCACCTATAAGATCATTTGCATATTTGGTTTTACTTACCCGGAATACGGTCATAACAGCAATTAAGAATAAACACCATAATCAATTCTTCCAATAACATTCTTTACTTCTTCTCTTCCAAATTGGTTATCGATTAATTCAAAAGGTGTTTTACCTCCAAGCGCCTGGTTAGGCTTGAACATCCATTTGTTGAACCTCTCCTCATCTTCAAAAACTTAGGGTTTCCAGATCTTGTTTACTAATACCATCTCTTACTGCCTCCATTTTTTCAAAATAAGTCATTTGATTTTCGGGTTTGCCTGTATTATTATTTAGAATGTTATTAGTAATACGAGGTGCATTGCCGCCTTGTTTAATAAATTTGATACTTGATTTTTCTTCTGTGTTTTTAATGTTGATGAATACACCGGCTGCATATTTGCTAACATCTATGTCAAATGTGTTGTAAAAAGTAATGGACAGTAAACTTATGTAACGTTTAAACTATTAATCAAAACAACATAACTTACCTGAAAATTATTGCCTATGAACGCCGCTTCACTTTACAGAATGTTATTGTGTTTTTCGTTGCTGGCCGGTTGCGCTACTACACAAAAAATAGAAAAGCATTACACCTTTGAAGACAAGCAGGTATTTGATCTTATTGACAGGTTAAATAAAAATCCAAACGATAAAGAAGCAGAAGAACTATTGCCTGAAGCATATAACCAGGCGCTTACAACAAGAAATGCCATAAAAGAAACTAACTATAATAATCTTAATAACGGCGACAGGCATATAGCTAATGCAACAAGCTGGCAGGTAATTCAAAACATATACCAGGCAATTGTACTAAGTGTGGCAGCGCGCAAAATAATTCCTGATCCTGTGAATGCTTCTGCGCAAATTCAACACGAGTATAGTCTTGCTGCGCAGGAATATTATGAAGATGGCCAAACTTATCTTTCATATAATTCAAAGCAATATGCACAGATGGCTTATGATGCATTTACAAAAGCTGATAAAGCTGTACCGGGTTATAAAGATGTAGCGCAGTTGATGGCTGTTGCAAGAGATAAAGCAATGATCAAAGTTGTAGTAAACCCGGTTAACTATTACAACAATAATTTTCGTTACTGGGGTTTTAATAATGATTTCTTGCAAGACCAGATGGTGCGCGATCTTAATTTCAGATCTTACAGCAATGTAAAATTTTATACCAACTGGCAGGCTTCAACGCAGGCAATCAATGCCGATAAAGTTGTTGATCTTAATTACACAAACATTACTATCGGCTCAGTGTTTACGCGCACATATAATTACAAACGCTCTGCACAAATTCAAACAGGTAACACTAAATCTTTACCGCCGCAACCTGTTTATACAACTGTGTATGCAACAGTGTATGTTACTGAGCGTTCTATGCAAAACCTTGCCACATTGCAATGCCGTATTTATAACACCAATAATAACGGCAATATTTTGTATGATAATTTTCCTTCAAGCTATAACTGGACTTACTCAACAGCAAGATACTCCGGCGACAGCCGCGCTTTGCAGGCTCAGGATTGGGCGCTTATCAATAACAGCATGATGAATGCACCGGGTCGCAATGTTATAGCTGATCGTTTAATAAGAGATTCTTATAACATGCTCATCAGCCGAATTAATAGTAATGTGCGTTTTTCCGAGTGATATCAGTTAATAATGTTGTGCTCAATCGGAAAATAATTAAGCAATAAAATGTAATGTTGAATGCTGAACTTAAATTATGAATCAAACCTTACCGCCATTTAGTTGTATTTATTCGCCTAATGTTCCCGAATTACTTACTGAGCTTGAATGCTCTCTTGTGATAAGCACTTACCAGGCAGGCAAGCTTGTTTTTATAAGCGCAAAAGACAAAACAAAATTGGTTCAGTTGAGTAAATCTGTTGAAAAACCAATGGGCATTGCTTATGATGGCGAGCGGCTTGCAGTTGCGGGGAAAGATAATATTTTTATTTATTCATCT